>NZ_CP009122.1:0-157500 GCF_000803645.1 Sphingopyxis fribergensis
GTGAGCGGTGATGCCGCAACGCTCTGGCCGCGCGTGGCCGAAGGGCTGCGCCGCGACCTCGGCGTGCGTACCTTCGACCATTGGCTAAAGCCCGTGCGCTTTGCCGATTATTGCACGCTGTCGGGCGTGGTGACGTTAGAGACCGTCAGCCGCTTTTCCGCGAACTGGATCAACGAACGTTTCGGCGACCGCCTCGAACTCGCATGGCGGCAGCAGTTGCCTGACGTGCGCGGCGTCACGGTGCGCGGCGGCGCAGCCGCCGACGATCGTGCGTCGGTTCTGGCTGCTGCCCCGCTGCCGGCCTTCGACACGCCGCCGGCGCGTGCCGCCAATCCCGCGCTGCTCAATTTCGATCCGCGCCTGTCGTTCGACCGCTTCGTCGTCGCGCGCAGCAACATCCTCGCCGCCAATGCCGCGCGCCGCATGGCGATGGTCGAGGCGCCGCAGTTCAATCCGCTCTATCTCTGCTCGGGCACCGGACAGGGCAAGACGCACCTGCTCCAGGCGATGGCGCAGGCCTATGCCGCCGAGCACCCGACCGCGAACATCATCCTGATGTCGGCGGAAAAATTCATGCTCGAATTCGTCGGCGCGATGCGCGGCGGAGACATGATGGCGTTCAAGGCGCGGCTGCGCGCCGCCGACCTGCTGCTGCTAGACGATCTTCAGTTCGTGATCGGCAAGAATTCGACGCAGGAGGAATTGCTCCACACGATCGACGATCTGATGACCGCGGGCAAGCGCCTCGTCGTCACCGCCGACCGCCCACCCGCGATGCTCGACGGGGTCGAGGCGCGGCTGCTGTCGCGCCTGTCGGGAGGCCTCGTCGCCGATATCGAGGCGCCCGAAAATGATCTGCGCGAACGTATCATCCGCCAGCGCCTCACCGCGATGCCGATGGTCGACGTGCCCGACAATGTCGTCGCCTATCTGGTCAAACATTTCACGCGCAACATCCGCGAGCTCGAGGGCGCGCTCAACAAGCTGCTCGCTTACGCCGCGCTCACCGGCACGACGGTCGATATCGCGCTGGCCGAAGACCGGCTCGCCGAAAATGTCCGCACCGCGCGGCCGCGTATCACGATCGACGAGATCCAACGCGCGGTCTGCGCGCACTACCGGCTCGACAAGTCCGAAATGTCCTCGAAGCGCCGCGTGCGCGCGATCGCCCGCCCGCGCCAGGTCGCGATGTATCTCGCCAAGGAACTCACGCCGCGCTCGTATCCCGAGATCGGGCGGCGGTTCGGCGGGCGCGATCATTCGACGGTGATCCACGCGGTGCGCACGGTCGAGACGCTGCGCGTCAACGACAGCGAACTCGATGCCGAAATCGCAGCGATCCGGCGCAGCCTCAACGGCTGATCCACAGACGGTCCACAGGTTATGCCGGACTTATCCCCGGCACTATCCTCAACAAAAAGGCCCGCCCTTCGAATGAAAGGCGGGCCTTTTGCTTTGGCTTGGTGGTGGCTCAGCCCTTTTCGGGCGGCGCCACCGTAATCCGCACCCGCTCGCCCGAATTTCCGGGGAAGCCGGTGAACATCGCCTCGACCAGGTTCGGGACGATCGCCTGGAGGTTGTTGTCGCGCGACTGCGCCTCGGCATGGCCTTCGAACAGGCGCGAGCCATCGGCCGATCGGCTGATCTGGAGGTCGAGTCCGCTGGTGTAGACGGTGTAGCTGCTGACGTCGTTATAACCGCCGCCAAAGCCGCCCCAAAGGAACGGGTCACGATAACCATAGACATAGCGGCGTCCGCCGCGCCCCGACACGATAACCGGGCGATAAAAGCCGCGGCCATAATAGCCGCCATAGCCGCCGTACCACGGGTCGCCAAAGCCGGGGCTCGACACGACGCGTTCGCGGCCCTTGTCGACGCCATAGTCCATGCGCACGACGAGGTCGGCGCGCTCGCCGCTCGCTGCCTGGCGATAGCCGTAACGCGTCAGCTCGCCCGCGACGATATTCGCATATTGGCCGAACTCGATCCCGCCTTGCAGCGCGGGGTTGCTCGCCTCGACGACGAAGCTCTGGCCCTGCGGCGCGGGAAGCTGCGACTGAAAGCGCGCGACATCGGCCTTGAACGGCGTCGCGCAGCCCGCGAGCGCCAGCGCCGCGCCGGTCATGGCGGCCAGTCCCAGTCGCCGGAAATTGATCTTGCTCATCGTCTTGGCTCCGTGATTCGGGCAGCGCAAACCGCGCTTTCATACCATAGACTATACCGACGCGACTTAACCTTGGTTGAACCCGTTTCGTCGCACGGTCGTTCCATCCCCTCAATATGGGGAGGCGGACGCGCTTAACAAGATTTTTCGCACTAAGATGAAGGTTTAACGGCACAGCCCCAGCGCGGCATAGGCGGCGTCGAGCGTCGGCCGCGCCAGCGCCGCTGCGCGCGCCGCACCCGCCTCGAGCGCGGCGTCGATCGCCGCCGGATCGGCCTTGAGCTCGGTCAGGCGGGTCGCGATCGGGCGCAGCGTTTCGACGAGCAGCTCGCCGAGCGCGGGCTTGAACGCGCCAAAGCCTTGTCCGGCAAAGCGGGCAAGCACCTGGTCGACGCTTTCGTCGGCCATCGCGGCATAGATCGACACGAGATTCTTCGCCTCCGCGCGCCCGTCGAGCCCCGCCGCCTCCGACGGCAAGGGTTCGGCGTCGGTCTTCGCCTTGCGGATCTTTGCCATGATCGTGTCGGCATCGTCGACCAGGTTGATGCGGCTCGCATCGCTCGGGTCCGATTTCGACATCTTCGCCGACCCGTCGCGCAGGCTCATGATCCGCGCCGCGGCCGCCGGGATCGTCGGTTCGGGCAGGGTGAAGGTCTCCGTCGCGGTATCGAGGTTGAACTTGGCCGCGATATCGCGCGCAAGCTCCAGATGTTGTTTCTGGTCGTCGCCGACGGGGACGTGCGTAGTCTGGTAGAGCAGCACGTCGGCCGCCTGCAGCACGGGATAGGCAAAGAGGCCGACGCTCGCGCCCTCGCGGTTCTTGCCCGACTTTTCCTTGAACTGCGTCATGCGGTTCAGCCAGCCGATACGCGCGGTGCAGAACAGCAGCCACGCCAGCTCGGCGTGCGCGGGGACGCGCGCCTGGTTGAACAATATCGCCTTGTCGGTGTCGATCCCCGCCGCCATCAGCGCCGCCGCCATCTCGCGCGTGTTCGCGGTCAGCTCGGCGGGGTCGTTATAGACGGTGATCGCGTGGAGGTCGGCGAGGAAATAGAGCTTTTCGCCGTCCATCTCGTCCTGCATCCGCACCCAGTTGCGGATCGCGCCCAGATAATTGCCGAGATGCAAGTTTCCGGTGGGCTGAATGCCCGATAGCGTCCGCATGATCGATATCCTGTCAGAGTTAGCGCCGGCGCAGCTGGCCGATGGTGTCGCGATTGACCACGCCGAACAGAAAGGCGCAACCAAAGAATATGATCGCGCCCAGCGCGACGATCGCGCCCAGCGCGATGACGCGGTCGAGCGCCCCGCCGACAAAGGCGTCGCCCGCGAGCGGGATCGCGAAATGGAGCGCCGCCGCCATCGCCGCCGCCGCGAGGATGATGCGCGCGACCCGCCCCGCGACCTGCCCGGTCAGGCGGAACAGGCCGCTGCGGTGCAATATCGCATAGAGCATTGCGGCATTGCACCACGCCGCGATCGACCCCGCGAGCGCCAGCCCGACGATGCCGAGCGGGGGGATCAGCGCGAAGTTCAGGCCGATATTGATCAGCAGCGAAATCGCCGCGGTCCAGACCGGGGTGCGCGTGTCCTTGCGCGCAAAGAAATTGGGCACCAGCACCTTGACCAGCACATAGGCGGGCAGGCCGACGACAAGGCCGCCGACGACGGCGCCGGTCGCCAGCCCGTCAGCCGCGCTATAGTGGCCGCCGACATAGAAGGCGCTGGTGATCGCGGGTCCGGCGATGAACAGCGCCACCGCCGCCGGGACGGTCAGCAGCATCGCGAGTTCGACGGCATTGCTTTGTAGGCGAAAGGCGCCGTCCTTGTCGCCCTGCGCGACGAAGCGCGATAGCGCAGGCAGGATTGCAGTGCCGAGCGCGATCCCGATGATGCCCAGCGGCAACTGGTTGAGGCGGTCGGCCATCGCCAGATAGGTAATGCTCTTGTCGGGCAGCATCGCGATGAAGAACAGGTCGACGAAGCGGCTGATCTGATAGACCCCGGCGCCGAACACCGCGGGCAGGATCAGCACCCCCATTTCGCGCACATCCTGGGTCAGGCGCGGGCGGTGCAGCGTGGGCCGGAACCCCGAACGCCGCACCCAGAAAAACAGCCAGGCAAGCTGAAACAGCCCCGCGAGCGAGACCGAAATCGCAAGGTAGAGGCCGGTCGCCGCCTTCGCCGCGTCGCTGCCGTCGCCCGTGAACAGGCCCAGCAACAGCGCGCCAATCAGGCAGATATTGAGCAGGATCGGCGCAGCGGCGGCGGCGGCGAAGCGCGACAGGCTGTTCAAAATGGCCGCGAACAGCGTCGCGACGCTCATGAAGGCGAGGTAGGGAAAGGCGATCCGCGCCATCGCGACCGCCAGGTCGAATTTCGCGCCGTCGGCCTGCAGCGCGTCGCTTGCGAACAGGCCCATCACCCACGGCATGACGATCAGCAGCACACCCGAAAAGGCGATCAGGATCGGGATCAGCACCGCGAGCACGGCATCGGCGAAGGCGCGCGCCTCGCCATGGTCGCCTTCCTTCGTCATCCGCTGGTTGAACAGCGGAACGAAGGCGGCGGCGAAGGCCCCCTCGGCAAACAGGCGGCGGAAGATATTCGGAAGCTGGAAGGCGAGCTGCCACGCATCGGCCACGCCGCCCGCGCCGAGGATGCGGCTGAGCAGCATGTCGCGGGCGAATCCGAAGATGCGGCTGACCATCGTCAGCCCGCCGATGGTCCCGACATTTTTGAGCAGGCTGCTCATGGGGCGAGTATGCACGGAATAAAAGCACCGTGTCCCCGCGAAGGCGGGGACCCATCTCCGGTCGGCGCCAATATGAACCGGCCGGAGATGGACCCCCGCCTTCGCGGGGGCACACACCTTACCGAAGGCGTTTTAGTGGAAATGGACGGCCTAAGCCTGGCCGACGGGCGTCACGTCGCCAGCCTGCTCGGCTTCGACCTGCTGGACCTGCTGCATGAACAGGCCGTGAAAATCGATCGGCTCGAGGAGCAGCGGCGGGAAACCGCCGTCGCGGACGGCATCGGCGACGACGCGGCGCGCGAAGGGGAACAGGATGCGCGGCGCTTCGGCGAGGAAGAAGGGCTGGAGCTGGTCGTCGGGGACGTTGCGCACCCCGAACAGGCCGGCATATTTGAGGTCGATCACGAAGCTGGTGCCCTGATCGGTCTTCGACGTGACGTCGATCTTCAGCGACACTTCGTACAGATTGTCGCCGACGCTGTCGGCGGCAATGTTGAACTGCACATCGACCTGCGGTGCGTCCTGCCACTGGTAAACGGCTGGCGCGTTCGGATTTTCGAACGACAGATCCTTCACATATTGCGAAATCAGGCCGATTGCCGGACTCGTGTCTTCGCCATTGGGCTGTAGGGCGGGATTGTGGATGTCGGCGCTGGTCTCGTCAGCCATGATGAAGCAACTTTCACTGAAAAGATGGAAACAATATCCGCATCCGCAGACCGTGTCGGGACCGCGGCGGACGGTTGCCGCGGCGCTTAGCAGCGCCCGGCAGCGAGCACAATGGGCGCCCGGTGCCGCGATATGGTTACGGGCGAATCGTTGACCCGCCGCGCGCCAGCCGCCATGGTCATTTGAAACCGGGGCGCACATCGCCTATGTATCGACCAATATGTTTCTATTGCCCGCATTGGACTTTTGCCCGTGACCGCTTTTTCCATCGTCCTGCTCGCCATGATTGCCGCCTTCCTCGGCATGCGGCTCTACTCGGTGCTCGGCAAGCGCACGGGGCACGAGCAGGAGCCCGTGCTGCCGCGCGAGCGCACGGCCGCGTCGTCGCCGGTTCGCCTCGACGAGGGCGATGGCGCGCAAACCACGGCGACGGCACCCGCCGACACCTCGGGCCTCGTCTATGAGCCTGCGGCCGAGGCCGGGCTCCGCCAGCTGCTGGCCTCCGACCGCAATTTCGACGCCGGCCGCTTCATGGAAGGCGCCGAAGCCGCGTATCGCATGATCCTTGAAGCCTATTGGAAGGGCGATCGCGACACGCTGCGCGATCTGTGCGACGACGACAGCTACCAGGCCTTTGTCGATGCGATCGAGGCGCGCGAGAGCCGCGGCGAAACGCTCGACAACCGCCTGATGGTCGTCGAATCTGCCAAGATCACGGCGGTCGAACTGAACCGCAGCGAGGCGCGTGTCACCGTCCGCTACCGGGCCGATATCAGCGCGGTGACGCGCGATGCCGACGGCAAGCTGATCGCCGGGTCGATGAGCGATGCGACGCAGACCGACGATCTGTGGACCTTCCGCCGCCAGATCGGCAGCAACGACCCCAATTGGGTGCTCGACGAAGCCGAATCGGCCTGACCCCATGATCCTGACGGTGGGGGCGCCCCGCGCGCGCGCTTTCGGATTCGCGCTGCTTGCCGCCCTGCCGTTGCTTTCGGGTTGCGCGTCTGTGATCCCCGAGGCCGATAGCCGCCCTACCACCGTCGCTCCTGCGCCATCGCGTCCGGCCGGTACGCCGCGCCCCTACACCCCGCGCCCGTCCGAAGGCAGCAGCGCCGCCGCGCAGCCTATTCCCGCAACCGCGCGCGCGCCGCTGCCCGCGGCGCCCGTCCCGACCGATGCAACGACCGCCGCCGCCAGCGGTGTTGTCGCGGGCCCCGACTTCGCAACGCTCGGCGTGACCGCGCAGCAGGCGACGGCCGCGCTCGCCGCCTTCCGGATCAGTTGCCCGTCGGTCCAGCGCCGCACCGACACCAGCGGTCTGACCCAAGGCGCCGACTGGACCGAAAGCTGCACCGCGGCGAAAGACTGGAAGGACGGCGACGCCGCCGCCTTCTTCACCCGCTATTTCGGCACGGTGCAGGTCGGCGCGGGCACCGCCTTCGTCACCGGCTATTACGAACCCGAAATCGCCGGCTCGCGCACGAAGCAGCCGGGCTATGACGTCCCCATCTATCGCCGCCCGGCCGACCTGATCGACGTCGACCTCGGCCAGTTCTCTGAGGATCTGAAAGGCCGCAAGCTTCGCGGCCGCGTCGATGGCAGCAATTTCGTCCCCTATTACGACCGCACGGCGATCGAGAGCGGGGCGCTCGACGGGCGCGGGCTCGAAATCGCTTACGCCGCCGACGCCGCCGAATTCTTCTTCCTGCAAATTCAGGGCTCGGGGCGCCTTCGCCTGCCCGACGGCGGCATCATCCGCATCGGCTACGACACGCAAAACGGCCGCGGCTATGTCGGCATCGGCAAGCTGCTGCTCGATCGCGGCGAATTGCAGCGTGGGCAGGCATCGATGCAGGGTATCCTCGATTATCTGCGCGCCGACCCCGCGCGCGGCACCGCGGTGATGAACGAGAACCCCAGCTGGGTCTTCTTCCGCGAACTGACCGGCCCCGGCCCGCTCGGCGCCCTCGGCGTCCCCGTCACCGGCCGCGCGAGCGTTGCCGCCGACCCCAAATATGTGCCGCTCGGCGCGCCCATATTCCTCTCGCTCGACCGCGCCGAACCCAATGGGCTGTGGGTGGCGCAGGATACCGGCGGCGCCATCAAGGGCGCGAACCGCTTCGACAGCTTCTGGGGCGCGGGCGACGAGGCGCGCGCGATCGCGGGCGGCATGGCGGGACGCGGTCCGGCGCTGCTGCTGCTCCCTCGCGCCAGCATCGCGCGGCTGATCCCGGCGCATTGACGTGCCGCGGCGCCTCGCTCCCGAGGAAAGCGCGCTGTGGAAAAAGGTCGCAGCGACGGTAAAGCCGCTCGCCAAGGCAAAAGCGCCGCTCGCGCCCGTCGCCCCACCGACCGTCAGCACCCCGAAGCCGACGCCGCGCAGCACCGCGGCCCCCGCCGCCGCGCCGCGGCCCACGACTAAACTTCCGCCGCCGCGCCGTACCCACCAGGCGGCAACACTCGACGGCCATTGGGATCGGCGCCTGCGCAAGGGGCTCGTCCGCCCCGACATGAGCATCGACCTGCACGGGCATACGCTCGCCTCGGCGCAGGCCCTGCTCGACGAGGCGATCGGACGCGGGCTGCTGCGCGGCGCGCGCGTGCTGCTGGTGGTCGCCGGACGCCTCCGCCCCGGCGCCGACCGCCTGCCACAGATGCACGGCGACCCGCGCCCGCGCGGCGCGATCCGCGCCTCGCTACCCGACTGGCTCGCTTATTCGCCTTATGCCGACCAGATCGTCGCGCTCCGCCCTGCGCACATCAGCCACGGCGGGGCAGGGGCGGTCTATGTCATCTTGCGTCGATCCCGCGAGGATTAAAGAAAAGCACGCATCAATATGCCGCGATAGATCGCCGTCAGTCTGTGCAGATCCTCGACTGCGACCGCCTCATCGAGCTTGTGCATCGTCGCATTGGTCAGCCCGAATTCGACCACCGGGCAGAGCGCGTGCAGGAAGCGTGCGTCCGACGTGCCGCCGGTCGTCGACATGTCGGGCACGATATCGGTTTCGGCATGGATCGCCTCGGCAACGAGCTCCGACAGGTCGCCCGGCGGGGTCAGGAAGGCTTCGCCCGAAATCTTGCCCAATATTTTTGCATTCGGTTCGACGTCGTGCGCGATACGCTCGATCATCGCGACGAGGTCGGCGCCCTTGTGCTGGTCGTTGAAGCGGATCGACAGCCGCGCGCGGGCGGAAGCGGGGATGACGTTGGTCGCGCCATTGCCGACGTCCACGTCGGTGAATTCGATGTTTGACGGCTGGAACCAGTCGTTGCCCTCGTCGAGCGCCACCGCGTCGATCGCCGCCATGATCCGTACCAGCTTGGGGATCGGATTGTCGGCAAGGTGGGGGTAGGCGACATGGCCCTGCGTTCCCGGCACGTCGATCCAGATATTGACCGACCCGCGCCGCCCGATCTTCACCATATCGCCGAGCCGGTTCACCGAGGTTGGCTCGCCGACGACGATCATGTCGGGCTTCATCCCGCGCGCGTCCATATGCTCCATCAGCGCGCGGGTGCCGAAGATCGCGGGGCCTTCCTCGTCGCCCGTGATGATCAGGCTGATCGTCCCTGCTTCGGCAGGCGTTGCGGCCGCCGCAGCGACGAACGCCGCAATCGAACCCTTCATGTCGACCGCCCCGCGTCCATAGAGCAAATCGCCGCGTACCTCGGGAGCAAAGGCGTCGCCCGTCCAGCCCACACCCGGCGGCACGACGTCAAGGTGGCCGGCAAAACCGAAATGCTTGCGATTCTTGCCCGTCCGCACCGCGAGCAGATTTTCGACCGGCCCGTCGGGCTCGACCCCGTCGATGAAGCGCTCGACGGTAAAGCCGAGCGGGGTCAGCGCCGCCTCGAGCGCGTCGAACACGGCGCCCATCGCGGGGGTGACGCTTGGCGCGGCGATCAGCGCCTTGGCGAGTTCGAGGGGGTCGACATGCTGGGTCATGCCGCTCCCTTACGCTCTCGCTGCCGTCCAAGTCGAGGCTTTGCATCGCGTCGTCGTTGTGCGAAACAAAGAAAGAACAAATTCACGAGGACTGCCATGCCCAAACTCGATCTCGACACGATCCCGCAAACCAACATGACGGGCTATCCCGCGCCCTATGACGCGCCGGTGCAGGGCCGCTGGTATCGCCGCCTCGCACCCGCCTCAGGCCTCAGCGATTTTGCCGCGAGCCATGTGGTGCTGAAACCCGGCGCCTGGTCGTCGCAGCGCCACTGGCACGATGGCGAGGACGAGATGCTGGTGATGATTTCGGGCGAGGCGGTGCTGATCGAAGACGATGGCCGCTGGCCGATGCGGCCGGGCGACATCGCGGTGTGGCCGAAGGGCAGCGCCAACGGCCACCATCTCGTCAACGAATCGGACGCCGACTGCGTCTTCGTCGCGCTGGGCGGCGGCAAGAAGTACGACACCGGCGGCGGGTATTCGGACATCGACATGCTCTTCACGCCCGACGGTTATTTCCACAAGGATGGCACGCCCTATCCGACGAGCCGCATTCCCTAAAGAATCCGGAAGCTCAGCAGCGTGAACCGGGCGGGTGCGGTCGCATAGACGCCGTGGCCGCGCGCGCTCGGCGATCCGAAGACCAGCCCGATACGGTCGATATCGGCGAGTGCCGCTTCGATCGCGCCCGGCTTCAACGCGGCGGTTCGACCGAAAACGGAAATCCAGTTCGGGTCGTCGAGCGGAACGCTGATCTCATGCTCGCCCAGAGCGATTTCGCGAACCGTGGCGGCGGGGGCGTACCAGCGAAAATCTTCGTAGCGGCCCTTCGCGCTCCAATTGTCGCCGCGGCGCTGGAAATAGAGCGACACGGTGGCGGGAACATGGGGGCTTTCCTGCGGCACGAAGCGCGTGCCGGTCCGGCCGTCGACGCGGTAGCGCACGACGATGCGCGACCCGGGTGCGATCGGCCCAGGGCGGAAGGTGACATAATGGACGTGGCCGGCGGCGGCGCTGCCGACGGGAAAGTCGAATTGCCAGCCAGTGCGCGTCGGCTGCGGGCGCAGTGGCATGCCTTGCGAATAATTCTTGCCGCGGATGATCGGGCCGATCTCCCAGTTCGCGGCATTCTGCCCCGCGGCTGGCGCGGCGCCCGCGAGCAGCGTGAGGGCGGTCAAGGCGGCGATCACGCGTTTCTGCATTGCCACGCCTTAACCCATTCAGGTGGCTGCGTCGTGAACAAGCGGTTCAGCGCGGCGACAATCCGCCGGTTCACTCGGTGACCGGCCCCTCGAACTTCTCGATGATCCAGTCCTCGGCCTGCGCGCCGCCGATCCATTCCTGCATACATGGGTGGCTGATCACCGCCTGCGCATAGGCGGCGGCAAAGCGCGGCAGCGGAATCGAGTAGGTGACGAAGCGCGTCACGACGGGTGCGAACATGATGTCCGCCGCCGACCAGCTGCCGAACAGATAATCGCCGTCGCCGCCGAAGCGCGCGCGCGCCTCGGCCCAGATCTGGAAGATACGGACGATATCAGCCTGCACTTCGGGCAGCAGCTCGGCGGGGGGATAGATGCGCCGGATGTTCATGCTGTGGTTGCGGCGAAGCGCGGCAAAGCTCGAGTGCATTTCGGCCGCCATCGACCGCGCCATCGCTCGCGCCGCCATATCCTCGGGCCAGAAATGCTTGGTGCCGCCGGTCTTTTCGTTGAGATAGTCGATAATCGCCAGGCTGTCCCACACGACGATATCCTCGCCGTCCCACAGGATCGGCACCTTGCCCCCCGACGGCGCGAATTCGTCGCCCTCGCGGCGGTTCGACCAATCCTCGTCATAGAGGGGTACGGTGACCTCCTCGAACGGCAGGCCGCTATGTTTGACCGCGAGCCAGCCGCGCAGGCTCCAGCTTGAGTATGCCTTGTTGCCGAGGAAGAGTTTCATGGGGTCTCCTTTGATCCCTCTCCCCTTGCGGGGGCGACGGGCCGTTCGTGCTCCCGGCACGAACTTGGATTGCTGGGGGCAATCCAACCCGTCACCGGTTGCGCAGACTTGGCAGCTTCCTGCCTAGTCGTAGCTGGGAGAGGGGGTGTCAACGGTTGCGTAAGCACGCACCCCTCTCCAGGTTCCGGTAGCGGACACGTCCGCAACCTTCACCATCCTCTCCCGCAAGGGGAGAGGAGAAAGTGACTCAAATCTCCACCGCCTCCAGCACCGCGGTGCGCAGTTCGGCGATGCCCATGCCCTTTTCGCTGCTTGTCACGATCACTTGCGGATGCGCGGCGGGATGCTTGCGGGCTTCGGCTTCGGTCGCGGCGTGCACCGCCTCGAGTTCGGTCGCCTTGATCTTGTCGGCCTTGGTCAGGACGATGCGATAGCTGACCGCCGCGGTGTCGAGCATTTCGATGAATTCGCGGTCGACGTCCTTGATCCCGTGGCGGCTGTCGATCAGCACCAGCGTGCGTTTCAGCACCGCGCGGCCACGCAGATAATCGTTGATCAGGTATCGCCATTTCTTGACGACATCCTTCGGCGCCTTGGCAAAACCGTACCCCGGCATATCGACGAGCCGGAAGATCAGCGGTTCGCCGACGTCGAAATAATTGAGTTCCTGCGTCCGCCCCGGCGTCACCGACGTGCGCGCCAGATTGCCCCGGTTCGTCAGCGCGTTGAGCAGCGACGATTTGCCGACATTCGACCGCCCGGCAAAGGCAATCTCGGGCATGCTGGGCGCCGGCAGATGTTCGAGCGCCGGCGCCGATTTCAGGAAATTGATCGGTCCTGAAAACATCTTGCGCGCGCGCTCGGCCCGTTCGGGATCGGCGCCGGGTTCGAGATCGGGATCGATTTCGCTCACTTTGCCGGTGCCGCCTTCAGTTGCGGGAATTTGCGGTACATCCACTGCTGCTGCGCGATCGACAGCAAATTGTTGGTGATCCAGTAAAGCAGCAGGCCCGCGGCGAACGGCGCCATGATGAACATGAACAGCCATGGCATGATCTTGAACACCTGTTGCTGCACGGGATCGGTTGCCTGCGGGTTCAAACGGAACTGCAGGAACATCGTGATGCCGAGGATCACCGCCAGGATGCCGATCGACAGGATCGACGGCGGGGTGAAGGGCAGCAGGCCGAACAGGTTCAGAATGTGCAGCGGATCGGGCGCCGACAGATCCTTGATCCACAGGATGAACGGCTGGTGCCGCATTTCGATCGTCAGCATCAGCACCTTGTACAAGGCATAGAAGATCGGGATCTGGATCACGATCGGCAGACAGCCGGCAAGCGGGTTGATCTTCTCGTCCTTATAGAGCTTCATCAGCTCCTGCTGCATCTTGGGCTTGTCGTCCTTATGCCGTTCCTGCAGCGCTTTCATCTTGGGCTGGACGAGGCGCATCTGCGCCATCGATCCGAACTGGCGCTGCGCGATCGGGAACATCAGCGCGCGGATGATCAGGGTCAGCACCATGATCGCGACGCCGAAATTGCCGACCTGCTTGAACAGCCAGTCGAGCAGCTTGAAGATCGGAACTTCGAAGAATTCGAACCAGCCCCAGTCGATCGCGTTCGACAGGCGCGTGATGCCCTGATCGTCCTGATAGCGCGAAAGCGTGCTGACTTCCTTGGCGCCCGCAAAGACGCGGCTGGTCGTCGTGACCTGCTTGCCCGGCGCAACCTCGACAAGGTCGCGCGCAAAGGCGGCGCGATAGGCGCCGCCCGGCAGCGAATTGAACGCGGCCGACACTTTTTCGCCCTTCGCCGGGATCACCGCGGCGAGCCAATATTTGTCGGTGAAACCCAGCCAGCCGGCCGAGGTGTAGGCGACGGTGTTGTTCGCGGCCTCTTCGAGTTCGTCATAATTGGTGAAGTTCGATTTGCCGTCGAGATAGCCGGTGGGGCCGACGTGGATCGTCCAGCTGTCCTGCTCATGCGGGTCGGTCGGCTTGCCGGTGCGGTCGATATAGGTGCCGCTGCGTACTGCAACGGGCGCGGTGCCGGTGTTGGCGATCGTCTGCTTCGCGGTGATCAGATAATCGTCGTCGATGCTATATTCGATGCGGAAGGTCTGGCCGGCGCCGTTCGCCCAGCTCAGCGTAACCGGCGTCGCCGGGGTCAATTTGGTCCCGCTCGCGGTCCACAACGTGGTCGGGCCCGGAACGACGATACCCTGCGCCGACCAGCCGATGCTCGCAAAATAGGCGGCCTTGGTGCCGGCGGGCGCGAACAGGCGAACCGGCGGCGAATCCTTCTTGATCGTCTGGCGATATTTGCTGAGCGTGATGTCGTCGACGCGCGCGCCAACAAGGTTGATCGATCCCTTGATTGCGGGGGTGTCGATCGGAATGCGGTTGCCGTCGCCAAGCACGGCCTCGATCGGACGGATCGCCTGCGCTGTGGCAGGTGCGGGCACGCCGGGAGCGGGCAGCGCGGCGGGCTGGCCGGGCGTTGCGGCGGGCGCTGCGCCTTCGGGCCCTGCGACCGTTCGGGTCACATCGGGCTTGTCGGGCGTGGGAAAGAATTTCTCGGAGACGAAATTCCAGCCGATCAGGATGGCCACCGACAGTAAAATTGCCGCGATCATGTTACGCTTGTCGTCCACGCTCTTCGGTCTCTCTTCGTCTCTAAAAATGTCGGGGAATGCCGTTCAGGGAACGGGGTCGTGGCCGTGGCCGCCCCAAGGATGGCAGCGCAATAGCCGCTTTGTCGCCAGCCAGCCACCCTTGATCGCACCATGGCGCTGGAGCGCGGTGATGGCATAGGCGCTGCACGACGGCGAATAACGGCAGGTGGGCGGAAGGATGCGCGACGGGCCGATCTGCCAGCCGCGCGCGATCAGGATGAGCAGTTTTGCGATCACGCGAAAAGCCAGGAAAACCGAGTAACTTCACGCGCAACTAACGTTTTGGGCGTGGACTCGAAGCCTTCGTCACCCCGGACTTGATCCGGGGTCCAAGCGGCACCGGTGGTGATGGACCCCGGATCAAGTCCGGGGTGACGATCGAGGGGGGCGACCCTCATTGCGCCAATTTCTTCGCGGCGCGCTTCAGCGCCGAATCGAGATGCTCGCCGAGTTCGGCAAAGACGATGTCGTTGCCGCCCGGGCGGCCGATCAGCACATGGTCGGCGCCGACGATTCCCGATTCGGGCAAGGCGGCGCGGCACAGCTCGCGCAGCCGGCGCTTCATCCGGTTGCGGGTGACGGCGTTGCCGACCTTCTTGCTGACGGTATAGCCAATGCCCAGCGCATCGTCGCCGTCGCCGCGCTGGCGGACGAGCAGGACAAAGCCGGGCATGGGAAAGCGAAGACCGCGGTTCGCGGCCAGAAATTCGCTGCGTTTTGAAAGCGTTCGCACCAGTTTCACTGGCGCAGAAGCGTCAGCGATCAGGCCGACAGCTTCTTGCGGCCCTGGGCGCGGCGGTTGGCGAGAATCTTGCGGCCGCCAACCGTCGCCTTGCGGGCGCGGAAACCGTGGCGACGGGCGCGTACGAGGTTGCTCGGTTGAAAGGTACGCTTCATCGCGGTTGTCCCTAATTCTCGTCAAAAGCTCTAACAGAAAAGGGCCGCCAAACGTGGGCGGCCACTGATGGAGGCGCGGATAAGCGAGAGTCGGCGCAAAGTCAATCGCCATTGGCGCGGTTTTCCGTTGTCTTGCCGTGGAAAGCCGCCTTTTTGATCGAGTCCAGCGCCGCGCGCTCGCGTTTCCGCGCTGCGCTCGCGCGCCGCATCACCCGGTCGGTCCACGCGGCGTAGCGCGGATGGCGCCATTTGAAGCGGACATAGATACGCTTCGCCCACGCGCTGTTCTGCAGGCACAGCATCAGCCCGAGCGGGAACAGGATGATGAAGCCGGGGCCGGGCAAGATGCCGACGATCGGCGAGAGCGCCATCATCACGACGCCGAGGATGAACAGCGCGAGGCGGACCTGCGCGGTCGACCGCAATCGCTGATAGAGGCTGCGTTTCGCCATGCGGGCGATGTGGGGATGCGGCGGCGTGTTGCAAGGGTAAAGCAGCGCCCAAAGCGACGCCGCGTCAGTTGAGCGTGACGAAGCGTGCCATGTCGTCGCGCGTCAGATAGCGGACGTCGTCGAACGGGGTGCTGTTGGTGAGCGCGTAAAAGGCGCGCGCCTTGGCGTCGTTCAGCCCCATTTCGCGGTAGTAACCGAGATATTCGGCATGGACCGGATCGTTCGCGGGATAGTCGTTCGCCTCGCGGCCATATTCGTCGGCCCAGCTGTGGACGCCGAATTCGGCATCGGGTGCGGCGCGGCGGGTGACGCCCGCAAGCCACAGCTCGACCGCGCCCGAACGGATCGAGCCGCCCGCCGGAACCACCGTCTCCATCCCCGCGCGGCGGATCGCGCGCGCGAGAATCAGATTCGCTTCCTCGTCGAGGCTGCCGGGGCAGTCGGTCATCTCGAGCCGCTTGAGCCCCGGAAAGGCCGCGAGCATCGCGGCGAACTGGCGCGGCGTCGACGAGGTGACGTCGCCGGCCATGCGGACGGTGGTACCGTCGATCACCGAAAAGGGGCCATATGTTGCTCTGGCACGGCCCAGTGTCGCGAGCGTAGGGGCGGGGGCATAGCGGCGGGTCGCCGCGAAATCGGCATCCTCGGCGAGCGCCTCATCATCGAGCAGCGCGGCGTCTTCGTCGATATATTCGGCCCCATCGTCGTCGCTTCCGGCGTCGTCATAGGTCCAGGTGATCGTCGTCGTGGTGACCGTCACGACCTGCTGCGCCTGCGCCTGCGCCGGCGCGAACGCCAGCACCGCCGCGAAAGCGGCGACGATGAGCGTGCGGATGAAGGCCGACGGCGAAACCATGCGTCCGCCTTCGCGCGGGCGCGCCTATCAAATGGCGAACAGGCAGCGTCAGCGCCGCGTTAACCCCGATATGGGACGGCCTTCGTCAATCGCGGTCGGGGGCACCGAGCGGGAAATAGGGGCGGTACGGCCGCGCCTCCTCGACGCAACGCGACACCGTCGGGTGCGCGAGCAGCCGCGCGCGATAGGCGCGCAGATTCTCATATGCCTCGGGAATTTGATACACCCAGTCGGCATAGAAAAGCGACGGCGCCGCGGCACAATCGGCCAGCGTGAATCCATAAGGCGTCGCCCAGCCGCCGCCCGCGAGCTCTTTGTCGAGCCAGGCATAGATGATATCGAGCCGCGCATGCGTCTGTTCGACGATGATCGGCAGGTGGTTTTCGGGCCCGCGGAGCGCGTCGTTCACCACCTCCTGCATCCGGTTCATCACATGATGGTCGAAGATGCGGTCGAACAGCCGGACTTTCAGCGCCGCGTCGAAATCCAGCGGGATCATCCGCGGTTCGGGCGCCAGATGGTCGAGATACTCGATGATGATCGATGTTTCGAACCAAGGCACGCCATCGTGGACGAGCAAAGGGAACTGCCCGACCGGCCAATACGCCTTCAACTCGGGCATATGGTCCGGAAAAGCCGGATCGACCGAGCGATAATCGAATTCGATCCCCTTCTCATAGAGTGCGATCAGCACTTTCCATGTGTAGGACGAAAAGGGGTGGCCATAAAAAATCAGCATCAATTGCGATCCTTGCGCGTCAGCCAGGCGAGCGGCCAGCCGACGAAGACTATGTGCGGAAAGAGCGCGATCGCGCCCTTGGTGAGGTCGGTCGGCGGAAAGGGCAATCCGAAGCGCAGCGGCAACACGATCCCGTTCATGATGACATAGAGCAGCAGCCCGTAGAGCGTGCCCGTCAGCCACCACGGCCATTCGGTCAGCGCGCTCCAGCGCCGCGCGACAAAGAACCACGTCGCGACCATCGCGCCCATGATCGCATAATGCGTCGCCAGCCCCGCGATATCGCCGCCGATTCCCCAGCCGCGCGCGGCGTCGCCGAATGGTCCGCTGGCAACGGCATGCAGCATCGAGGAGACGGTGCCCCCTTGCAGCAGACTCGACACCGCCGCATAGACGATGTCGAGCGTACCGCAGAGCAGCCATGCAAACAGGACCCGCTTCCCCCGCTGAGCCATTTTACCCTCCCTTGATCGCCGCCTCGATCTTCGCGACGTCGATTTTCTTCATCGACATCATCGCCTCGAACGCGCGCTTGGCGGCCGCCTTGTCGTCGCTCGTCATCACGTCGGTCAAGACGCGCGGGGTGATCTGCCACGAGATGCCCCATTTATCCTTGCACCAGCCGCACATGCTTTCCGCGCCGCCGTTGCCGACGATCGCGTTCCACAGCCGGTCGGTTTCCTCCTGCGTGTCGGTGTGGACCTGGAAGGAAAAGGCCTCGCTATGCTTGAAGGCGGCGCCGCCGTTGAGCCCGATGCACGGGAAGCCGAGCACGGTGAAGTCGACGGTCAGCACAGCGTCTTCCTTGCTGCTCGGATTGTCGGCGGGGGCGCGGTGGACCTTTCCGACCTTGCTGTCGGGGAAGGTCGCGGCATAGAAAGTGGCGGCCTCTTCGGCGTCGTCATTGTACCAGAGGCACAGCGTTGCGGGCTGCTTGGACATCATCTCTCTCCTGGGGTTGAGGGTTATTTTTTCGGGCCGACGAAGCCGACCGGCGCACCCTGCGGGTCGATCGCGTTCATCGCATATTCGCCGCCGGGGATTTCCATCGGTTCGTTGGTGATCGTGCCGCCGTTGGCCTTCACCGCGTCGCGCGCGCGGTCGATGTCGTCGACGCCGATGTAGTAATTCCACGCCGACACCGGATAGCCTTCCATGAGCGGCATCACCGCCCCCAGCCCGACGTCGCCGCGCTGGATAAAGCGATAGGAACCGAGTTCGCCCATCGGCATCTCGCCCTCCTGGCTCCAGCCGAAATGCTTTTTATAGAAAGCGACGGCGCCGTCGGGATCGCTCGTCGCTAGCTCGTTCCAGCGGACATGCTGCGGCTCGGTCACCGAAAAGACGTCGCTCTCGCCACCACCCTCGGGCGGGAGCGGGTCCATGATATAGAAGGGCGCCCCCTGCGGGTCAGTGACCATCGCGATGCGCCCGACAGGCAGATCTATCGCGGGCATCTGCACCGCGCCGCCGTCGGCGGTGATCGCATCGACCGCCTTGTCGACGTCGGAGACGTGCAGATAGCCGAGCCAGACGGGCCTCGCGCCGCCCGCGATCATCTCTGCGTTGAGCGCCAGCACGCCGCCGGCATGGCCGCCGTCGCTGCGCCCGATCATGCGGTAATCGACGCCGCCCGCGGACTGTTCGCCGGTGTCTGCGATCGTCCAGCCCACCACTGCGCCGTAAAAGGCCGCGGCGCCCGCCGGGTCGCCCGTCATCAGTTCGTACCAGATGAAATTCGAAGCTTCGGCCATCGTCTCTCTCCTCATTTCGGTGTCAATAGGTCAAGCTGGGGAACCAGTCGCCGCGTCCCTCGGGCGTCATGTCGAGCAGCCCCCACAAAGGATCGACCAGGTCGCCCGCGCGGTGGTGCTGGCCGCGGTCTTCGGGGGCATAGGCCATCTCGTTCGCCCAGACGTGGCGGACGCGCTCGTCGTCCTTGCGAAACACGTTGAAGATCGTCTCGTCCCAATTCTCGCCCGGCTTCATGCCGTGCTGGGTGCGCTTGGCGTCGCTCAGTTTCGACGTGTCGCCGAAATAATCGGCCGAATAACGGCCGTCGACGTCGGACAGGAAGGCGATGTGCGGCCAGCGCCGGTCTTTCGCCCACGCCTCGAGCCGCGCGATCGGCGACTTGGCGACGATATAGAGCGGCGCGCGCTGCCCGACGTGCCGCGCGCTGCCGTCGATCGCGTCGAGCATGTGCGTGCAGCCGTTGCACGGCTTGTCGCGTTCGGGGCCGAACATGAAGCTTTGCAGGATGATGCTCGGGTTGTCGCCGAACAGCGCGGACAGCGTCACCCGCTCGGGCCGCTGAAAGGCCCCGATCCGTTCGAAGCTGTAATCCTCGGGCACCGCGCCGCCGGGGGGCAGCGCGCGGCGCTTCGCCGCGACCGCCTCAATCTGGCGGCGCAGCGCAATCTCGGCGTTCAGCAGTTCGATCCGCGCACTGCGATATTCGGGGCTTTCGTTCGGGAAAGACAGATGTTCGATAGTTGTCACCGCGCAAACCCTCTCGTCGCCTCAATCGGCGGGGCGCGAAAGCCCATCGCCGCCCACGCTTTCAGCAGCCGCCACAGGAATTTGCCCGACGGCGTCCGGTAATTGGGGATGTCGTCGGGCAATTCGACGCCCTCGGGCCGGTCGCCCACGATCGTTCGCATCTCGGCTGCCGGCCGCTCTTCTGCGGCGATGCGGTCCGAATAGACGCTCAGCCAATGGCCCTTGGTGAATTCGAGCGCGATCGGCGCGTTGCAGCAGCGCGCAACGAAGCGCCGCGTCGGCGAATCGGGCGTCAGCCGATGCTCCGCGAGCAGGTCCGATCCCGACAGCCAGGTCAGGCGATCCTTGCGGACGAGCACATAAGGTGTGCCGCCATCGGCGCCGACCACCGCCGGCGCGCCGGGAAGCGCCTCGAACGCGTGCCCCGCCGCCTGGCAGCTGTTACAATAACAGGTCGCCGCGACGATTGGTTTGCCGACGAGTTCGAGGCTCACCGCGCCGCAGCGGCAGGAGGCGGTTCGGTGTTCGGGTTTTTGTATATCGGCCATCGGTTCTCTTCCCTCTGATCCTCCCTGTCGCGAAGCGATGGGGAGGGGGACCATCCGAAGGATGGTGGAGGGGCGGCGACGTGGCGCCATCGCCCCTCCGTCAGCGGCTGCGCCGCTGCCACTTCCCCATGCCTGCGGCACAGGGAGGATCTGGAGCGTTACGCCTCGACGATCGGCGCGAAGCCGCCGTAGATCATGCGCTTGCCGTCGAACGGGTTGGTCTCGGGATCATGCTTCATCCGCTCGTCGGTCATCATCTTTTCCCAGCCTGCGGTGCGCGTTTCCTTGTCGGGCCATTCGACCCAGCTGTATACGACGCTTTCGCCGTCCTTCTTGTGCGCGGCGCGGGCATAGTCGGTCAGCTTGCCGTCGGGGACATCGTCGGCCCATGCCTCGACAACGCGCGTTGCGCCATAATCGCGGAACACTTCGGACGCCTTCTGCGCCAGCGCGCGATAGGCTTCCTTGTTGCCGTCGGGAACAGGCACGACATAGCCGTCGACATATCCGGTTGCGCCGTCGGCCCGGTCGTCGACGATCGAATCGAAGCCGCCGATGATCATCCGCTTGCCGTCGAACGGCATCTCGCCGCCCATGCTTGCCATGCGCGGATCGCTCATCATCTTTTCATTCGCGGCGTCGCGCGCCTGCTTGTCGGGATATTCGAACCAGCTGAACACGACGGTCTCGTCGGGCTTGGCCTGCACCGCGCCCTTCAGGTCATTGACCTTGCCGTCGGGAACATCGTCGCCCCAGCATTCGACCATGCGCGCGACGCCAAATTCCTTGAACAGCGGCGCGGCATCGGCGGCGTGCTTGCGATAGGCTTCCTTATTGGCGGTCGGCACCGCGACCACAAATCCTTCTACATAGGTCATCTTGTCTCTCCTTGGGGGGTGGGAGGGGTTTTCAGGCGGCGGGCGGTCCCGCGTCTTCGCTGAAGGCGTTTAGCTGCGCGTCCATCGCGCGCTGGAAGGCGGGGCGCGCGAGGCAGCGATCCAGATAGGCCTGCAAGCGCGGCTGCTCGGCGATCAGCCCCGCCTCGACGGCCTCGCGCAGCACCGTCGCCATCGCGATGTCGGCAACGCTGAACTCGCCGGTCAGATAGGGTTTATCGCCAATCGCGTCGTTCAGGCGGCCGAGCCGCCCCTGGATGAACTCGATCAGGCTCGGGCGGCGCAGCTTCGCCCATTCCTCGTCGGCCGCGAAAAGATCGACATTGCCCAGCTCGAACAGCATCGGCTCGACGCTGTTATAAGCGGCGAACAGCCAGGCGAGTGTGTTGGCGCGCGCCTGCGCGTCGCGGGGCATCAACCGCGCGTCCTTCTCGGCAAGGTGCAGCAGGATCGCGCCGCTTTCGAACAGGCGGATGCCGCCGTCATTGAGCACCGGCACCTGACCCCAGGGCTGGAACAGGAAATGATCGGCGGGGCGGTTGATCGCGCTGATCAGATGTTCGGCATAGTCGAGGCCGATTTCCTCGCACGCCCAGCGCGGCCGCAGGTCGCGGACATAGCCGCGGGCGAAATCGGGGACCCAGTCGAAGGCGGTGACTTCAATCTGGCTGTTGGGGTTCACGGGCATGATCTAGCTCCTCTTCCCTTTGATATAGGCGACGATCGACATCGCGTGGCCGTGGCCCAGGTCGAAGTCGCGCTTCAGCCAGTCGACGATCGCGGTGGCCTTGACGCCCGGGGCGAGGCCGCTCCCGTCGGCAAGCCCCTTGTCGATCGCGGCGGCCTTCAATTGCTCGGCCGATTGGCCGGTCTTGGTTTCGACATTGTCGAGATAGGCTTGGAAACTCATCAACTCTCTCCCGTCGGGAGGGGAGCGGCAGCCGGTGCAAGGGTGGCTATCCGCTCCCCTCCGCGGTCCGGTCAGGCCGCCGCTTCGGCGGGCTCGCCGGCGGGAATCGCGGCGGGGTCCATCCACATCACTTCCCAGATATGACCGTCGGGATCCTCGAAGCTGCGGCCGTACATGAAGCCAAAATCCTGCGTCGGGGTCGGGTCGGCCTTGCCGCCCGCCTTGACCGCCTTGTCGACCTGTTCGTCGACCGCCTCGCGGCTGTCGGCCGACACGCAAAGCAGGACCTGCGCGGCGCTGTGCGCGTCGGGGATCGCTTTCGACGTGAAGGTCGCCCATTTTTCATGGGTCAGCAGCATGACGTGGATCGAACCCTCTTCGACCACCATGCACGCGGCGGTGTCGTCGGTGAAGGCGGGGTTGTTCGCCGCGCCGACCGCTTCGTAAAAGGCTTTCGATTTCGCAAGGTCGGTGACTGGCAGGTTCACGAAAATCATCTGGGGCATCGTCTCTCTCTCCTTGGGGTGGTAATTATTGACGTCAGCGTGCGCGGGGCGCCGTGGCAATTACGCGCCGCGTCATGGCGCACCCCCGCTGCCGAACAGCATCCGGACATAACGCTTCAAATGGGTGACGGTGCCGCGCGCAATCGCCGGATCGTTCGTCGTTTTCGCCAGGACGAAGGCGCCCTGCAGCACCGACTGGACATGCTGGGCCAGGCCGATCGCGGTGACATCTTCGGGCACGCCGTACATGTCCATCGCGGCCTGGATGTCGGGTGCGAGCGCCTGGCAATAGGCGTTGATGCTCGCCTCGCACGCCTCACGGATGCGGTCGTTCGTCGAATAGGCTTCCTGCACCATCGTGCCGACGAAGCAGGTGTAATCCTCGGTGGGCCCGTCGAGCATCGACAGGCGGAAATCGATATGGCCGAGCAGCCGGTCGAGCGGGTCTTCGAGGCGCACATGCGGCGCGAGTTCGAACATCGGCCGCGCGCGCTCGGTCCAGCCTTCGGCCGCCGCGATCGCCAGCTCTTCCTTCGACGCGAAATGATGGAAGAAGGCGCCCTTGGTCACCCCCGCCGCCGCGCAAATCTGGTCGACCGTCGTCGCCGAATAACCCTGCTTGCGCACCGTGGCATGCGCCGCGGCGATCAGCTTGGCGCGCGCGCTGCCACGCGGCGCGCGCTGGCCCGGGGTGCCGCCGCCCACCAGGGGGACGGTGCGGGCGGCGGCTGCGGGAGTCGCGGGGGAGGTTGGGGGCGTCTGATTCGTCGTCATAAGAACTCACATACCGACTGGTTGGTATGTTGTCAAATCCGCAATCGGAGGTGCGCTGCGTGACACTTTCGCTAACTTCCGAAAAAGACTCGACCTTCCCGCCACTTCGCCTAAAGAGGTGTCGGAACAAAGGGGGCACATCGGTGCTGTTCCGGGGGGAATATGGTCGCGATCGTTTCAACCACGGCCTATCTCGGCATCGACGCGCGCGGGGTCGAGGTACAGTGCCAGATCACGCCCGGCGTGCCGCGCTTCGTCGTCGTCGGCCTGCCCGACAAGGCGGTGGGCGAAAGCCGCGAGCGCGTCCGCGCGGCGATCGCCGCGATCGGCCTGTCGCTCCCGCCCAAGGTCATCACCGTCAACCTGTCGCCAGCCGACCTGCCCAAGGAAGGCTCGCACTACGACCTGCCGATCGCGCTCGCGCTGCTCGGCGCGATGGGGGTGATCGATGCCGAAACGCTCGCTTCTTACGTCGTCGTCGGCGAACTCGGGCTCGATGGTCGCGTCGCCGCCTCGCCCGGCGTGCTGCTTGCGGCAATCCACGCGGGCAGCACCGAGCGCGGGCTGATCTGCCCCGCCGCGCAAGGGCCCGAAGCGGCGTGGGCGGGCAATGTCGAGGTGATCGGCGCCCCCGACCTCCTTTCGCTGCTCAACCATTTCAAGGGCCATGCGCTGCTCGCGCCGCCGGTGCCGGGCGCGGTCGACGATCCCGTTCGCGTGGCCGACCTGCGGCAGGTCAAGGGGCAGGAAACGGCGAAGCGCGCGCTCGAAATCGCCGCGGCGGGCGCGCACAACCTGATGATGTCGGGGCCGCCGGGGGCGGGCAAGTCGCTGATGGCGGCGTGCATGCCGGGCATCCTGCCCGACCTGACCCCCGCCGAAGCGCTCGAAGTGTCGATGATCGCGTCGGTCGCGGGAACGCTCGAGGGCGGTCGCCTTGTCCGCGCCCGACCGTTTCGCAGCCCCCATCATTCGGCATCGATGCCCGCGCTCGTCGGCGGCGGGCTGCGGGTGCGGCCGGGCGAGGTCAGCCTGGCGCACCTCGGCGTGCTCTTCCTCGACGAGCTTCCCGAATTCCAGCGCGGCGTGCTCGATTCGCTGCGCCAGCCGCTCGAAACGGGCGAGGTCAGCGTTGCGCGCGCCAATGCGCATGTCACCTTTCCGGCGCGGGTGCAGCTCGTCGCGGCGATGAACCCGTGCCGCTGCGGCCACCTGGGCGACCCCGCGCTCGCGTGCAGCCGCGCGCCGCGCTGCGCCGCCGACTATCAGGCGAAGCTCTCGGGGCCGCTGCTCGACCGCATCGACCTGCATGTCGAGGTGCAGGCGGTGAGCGCCGCCGACCTCGTCCTGCCGCCGCCCGCCGAGGGCAGCGCCGATGTCGCGGCGCGCGTCGCGGCGGCGCGTGGGGTGCAGACCGCGCGCTATGCGGCGCACAAGGCGCGGACCAACGCCGAAATCGACGGCGACCTGCTCGAAGCGGTTGCGACGCCCAACGAAGCCGGGCGCAAGCTGCTCGCGCAGGCGGCGGAGGCGATGCGGCTGTCGGCGCGGGGATATACGCGGATATTGCGGGTCGCCCGGACGATCGCCGACCTTGCCGGCGCGGCGGACGTCGGGCGCATCCATATCGCCGAGGCCCTCAGCTATCGCCGGCAGGCGCCGAGGAACTGATGGCGGCGGAGCAGGTCATCCGGTTCGACGCGACGATCATCGAGTGGCGCGGCCCCGCGCCCTTTCTGTTCGCCGCGATTCCCGACGAACTGGTCGCCGAGATCCGCTATGCGGCGCTTTCGGCAAGCTATGGCTGGGCGTCGTACCCGTTGTGGCGACGGTGGGGCGGACCGAATTCAAGACCTCGCTTTTCCCGCGCGGCGGCACCTACCTGCTGCCGATCAAGGTCGCGGTGCAGCGTGCCGAGGGGGTCGGTGTCGGCGATCGGATCGACGTCGGCATGCGGATCGGGCGCGCCGGGCGGTGAAACCGGACGGTCTTTCGCCCTGCGTATACATTTTCTAAGAGTTTGATGCGATAGGCGGGATATGAGCGGGACAGGAGACATTCTGGGGCAGCTGTGCAGCCGGCTTGGCCTTGCGCTTCTGGCGCTCGTCCTGTGGGCGGTTCCGGCGGCGGCCGCGACGCTCGATATCGATCGCGACCTGTGTCACGCCACCAGCGGCGCGGACCTGCCCGACGCGCGCGGACCGACGCTCCGCTTTGCATGCAGCGGGACGCCCACCGGCTATCAACAGGGCAGCCTCTGGCTGCGCGCCCCGCTCGACGGGCCGGGCGCCCAGCGCGGCGACGTCGCGCTGATGGTCCATCATTCGCGCTTCGACCGGCTCGCGGTCGCTTTTTCCTATGCCGACGGCGCGACGCGCTGGCAGCAGGTGCGCGCGGGCGATTATGGGCCGCATTGGCGGGCCGGCGGTCAAATCCTGTTCGAGGCCCCCGATCGCGACGTGGCGCTGACCGCGGTCACGATGCGCTTTGACGGCCTTTCGGGCCACCAGTTCGTCCGCGCGCGCATCCTTTCGACCGGCGAGGCGGGGATGCAATCCTCGGGCATGGCGGCGGCGGTCGGTGCGGCGCTGACGCTGCTGCTGATCAGCTGTATCTACAGCCTGTCGCTCGCCTTTGCGGTGCGCCGCCAATATCTGGCGTGGCAAGCCGCCTGGTCGGGCACGATGCTGCTGTGGGGCGGGCTCTGGTCGCAAGTCCACCTCGCTTTGCTGCCCGGCATGGCGGGGACGGTTTCGGCGCAGATCTGCACCTTTTTGGCTTGCCTGGCCATCGCGCTTGCCACGGTCAGCGCGGTGACCGCGATCGATCGCGGCACGGTGCCGGCGCGGCTCAGGGCCACGGCGCTTGTCCTTGGCCTCGCGGTCGGGCTGGCGGGCATACCGCTCGCGCTGATCCGCGGCGGCAGCCTCAGCATGCTCGCCGACATTCTCGGCCTGGTCGTTATCGTCGACCTGCTGGTCGTCACCGTCTGCCTCGGTTGGGCCTGGCGACGCGGTTCTGTCGAAGCGCGCGATTTCCTGGCGGCGTGGGGGCTGCCGATGGCGATGTTGGCGTTTATTCATGTCGTCGATGTCGAAAACGGCTTCTGGGGCGGCGGATCCCAGCTTCTGGTATTCGTCGCGGCGACGTGGCAGGCGCTATGGCTGGCCGCGGCGGCGACGCGTCGGCTGGCGCACCTCAGGATCGAGCGCGATCATGCGCTGAGCGCCGAGGCGCAGGCGCAGGCGCTCGCGCGGCGCGACCCGCTCACCGGCTTACCCAACCGGCGCGGCTTCGTCGAAAGCGTGACGCCGCTCCTCGAACGCGCGCGCGCCGATAGCCTGCCGGCCGCCCTGCTGCTCGTCGACATCGACCGCTTCAAGTCGATCAACGATATTTACGGCCATGATGTCGGCGACATGGTGCTGTGCGGCATCGCGCGCCGGATCGAGCGGTGGGAGGGGCCGATGTGCACCGTCGCACGGCTCGGCGGCGAGGAGTTCGGGTTGCTGACGATCGGGATGGAAGGGATCATCCTCGGCCGCTTCGCCGAAAGCATCCGGCGCGGGATCGCCGGCTGCGACCATAGCGACGCGATCGGCGACAGGCTGGTCACCGCTAGCGTCGGGGTCGCCGAGGTTCGCCCGGCGTGCGACTTCCAGCAGCTCTACCGGCTTGCCGACGAGGCGCTCTATGATGCGAAGCGCGGTGGACGCAACAAGGTGGTCGTCCAGCGGCATTATGACATGCCGGGCCGAACGTCCCGCGAGGTCGCGATATCGAATTGAGGGCCGCCCGGACGCGGCCCTGGACAGAACTGGCTTTAGTTCGAGACGACTTCGAGCGGCGGCGGCGCTTTTGCCGCCGCACCGTGGCGGCGATGGCTCAGCTTGCCTTCGACCTTGCCGCCATTTTCGATCGTGATGGTCTCGTAAACGACATCGCCGGTGATCCGCGCGGTGGCGTGGACGATCAGCGTCTTGGCCTCGATCGACCCGTCGAGCAGGCCTGCGATCTTCGCCGTCTCGGCGACGACCGCGCCCTTGATCTCGCTCGCCTCGCCCTGGACAAGATTGGCGCATTTCAGGTCGCCGTCGATCTTGCCGTCGACGTGCAGGTCGACGCTGGCGGCAACATTGCCGGTGACAACGACGTCCGATCCCAGGATCGAAAAGGTCGTGTGACGCGCGCCGGTCGCCATCTTAGCGGGCACCGCGGACGGCAGCGACGGAACCGACTCGCTGCCTTGCGTCGTCTTTGACTTCGAGAACATCGGCTTTGGCCTCCAGGAAGCGGCGCGGATTGACCGCGACGCCGTTCAAACGGACTTCGAAATGCAGATGGCTGCCGGTCGAACGGCCGGTCGAGCCCATTTTGGCGATCTGCTCGCCGGCAGCGACCTGCGCGCCAACCTTGGACGTAAAGCCCGACAAGTGGGCGTAGCGGGTCAATATGCCCTGGCCGTGATCGACCTCGACGACATTGCCGTAACCCGATTTCTGCCCGACAAAGACGACGCGCCCGGGCGCGGCGGCGAGGATCGGGCTGCCCATCGGACCGGGGAAGTCGAGCCCCGAGTGCATCGCGCCGGCGCCGGTGAACGGGTCGCTGCGATAGCCGTAGCTCGACGACAGCATCAGCACATTGGCGGGCTGGCCCGACGGGATCGCGACGAGCGTGCGTTCGAGCACTTCCATGCGAAACAGCGCGCTTTCGAGCGCCGCGAACGACTTGCCGAGCGAACTCGCGCGGCCCTTGCCGCCGCGATAGGGGATGAACGGACCACCACGGCCGGTCGCTGCGTTGCGAACGAGCGCGGCGGGGTTCATACCGAGCTTGGCCACGGCGCCTTCGGCCTTAGCCGCACGTTCGTTGACTGCGGTGAGCAGGCGATTGGCGAAATTTTCCTGACGCGCTTCGAGGTGGGCGAGGATTTGCGCTTCGGGCGGCAGATTCGGGTCGATCAGCGCGCCAGTTTCAAGCCGGCCAGTTTCAAGCCGGCCAGTTTCAAGCCGGGAGGTCTTGAGCGGTGCCTGTTCGGCGACCGGCGCCGCGCCGTCGCTATGGGCTTCGGGCGTCACGGCGGCGGGCTCGACGCCGAAGTGAACCTTCGACCATTCTTCGAGCTGTTCCTGACGGTCTTCGAGGTCGGCGGCGGTTTCGGCGACATTGTCGCGATATTTGGCGATCCGCGCTTCGGACGCGGCGGCGGCGGCTTGCTGCTGTGCGACTGCAGCGCGCTCACCCGAGGTGAGCAGCTGGTTGACGAGCACCGCCAGCGTGGCGCCGGCCCATGCGAGCAGCACGATGCCGGCGATCAGCGCGACGCGCTTTTGCCAGACAGCACTGACACGCACGAAACGAACATGTCCGTGCGTGCGGACAAAGATTTCATGGTCTTGAAACAGCGCAGAAAATCGCTGGCGCAGATTGCGCAGACCCGTTGATTTCGATAACAAGTGGCGACCCCATCTTGTGTTTTATTGGAGCCCTCCGCCCCGATTGATGCGCGCTGTATCAGGCCGGTTACCGTGGCGCGAATCTTTGGAGCGCGACTCGGGGTGAATCGAAACCAACATGCGGTGAACGGTGTCAAACCCTAGAAATACTGCCATTTTGGCAGGAAAACGCCAGCGAATCGGTGAATGTGATTGACGGGTTGCTTACCCTTTTGCGGTAACGCTAAGCGGGTGAATATTATGGCCAAATCCGCTCCATCCGACACGCTCGAATCGGTAAGCACCCCTGCCGCGCCGGTCGGCATTCGCCCGCGTTCGGCGGTCAGCGCCGGGGTTGGCATCGTCGGGCTTGCCGGTTTGGTAAGCTATTTGCTGATCGCGCGCTTCGCGCCCGACATCGCGGCGTTCCTGGGGCTGGACTGGGCGAAGCGGGGCGTAATGAACGGCCCCAATTCGGCGATCGCCAGCGTGCTCGCCTGCGGTCTGCCGATGGTGCTGTGGTCGGTCTTTGTCGACAAGGTGCACCGCAATCCGTCGACCGGGATCGACTGGGCGCAGCGGCGTCCGTGGCGCGAAACGCTCGATATCAGCCTGACCAAGCTTGCCGGAATGTGGGCGACGTGGGGGCTGATCGCGCTGATTTATGCGACGATGCGCTATTATTGGGAGGGCAATTACGCCTTCTCGATGAACCTGCTCGAGACGGTCGCGCCGTGGCTGCTGCTCGTCTCCGTGCCTTACATGCTGTGGCTCGACCGCCGCATGATCGAACCCCGCGACGGCTGCTGGCAATTCGGGCGCTGGCTGATCGCGCCGGGTCAACCCGTCGATGCGCGAGCGATCGGGCATCATTTGCGCGCCTGGGCGGTGAAGGGCTTTTTCACCGCCTTCATGCTGTCGATCGTGCCCGGGAATTTTTCGGCGCTGGTGACGGTGCCGATGAACGAAGTGCTCGCCAACCCCTATATGACGGGCCTGTGGGCGATCAATTTCCTCTATCTGATCGACGTCCATATCGCGACGGTCGGCTATATCCTGACGCTGAAGCCGCTCGACGCGCATATCCGCACCGCCAACCCCTATGGCATGGCGTGGGTCGCGGCGCTGGTCTGTTACCCCCCCTTCATCCTGATGAACGGCGGCCCGCTCGATTATCAGGTCAATGGCTCCGACTGGGGTTATTGGCTTCAGGGGCATCCAGGCCTGCTGATCGTCTGGGGCATCGTGCTGGGGCTGCTCACCGCAGTCTACAGCTGGGCGACGATGGCGTTCGGCATCCGCTTTTCGAACCTGACCCATCGCGGCATCATCACGCACGGGCCCTATGCGTTCACGCGCCACCCCGCCTATATTTCAAAGAATATGACGTGGTGGATCGGATCGCTTCCCTTCCTCGTTACCGCGGGCGGCTGGGTCGAAGGGGCGCGCAATGTCGTGCTGCTCGGACTGGTCAGCTGCGTCTATTACTGGCGGGCAAAGACCGAGGAGAAGCATCTCCTCGCTGACCCTGCCTATGTCGCCTATTGGAACTGGGCTCAGGCGCACGCAGTGGTGCCGCGCCTGTTCGCCCGGATAACCGGCCGTTCGCGCCCGCTCATCCGGCTTGAGCCCGACGAACGGGTCGGACCGGTGGCTTAGCTTTCGCTCGCGCTAGTTTGTAACGCCTTGGTCGGCAGCGGCCTCGGCGGCGCGACGTGCCTGTAGTTTGGCGTGCGCCTGATTGATCGCGCGCCATGCCTGTTCGCAGCTTTGCTTGTCCGAAGGCCGATCGCTGGCGCAAAGCCGATTGAGCCGCGCGAGAACGGCCTTGGGGCTGTTGTCGCGGCCTGCGGGAAAGGCCCGGACCTGTTCGCCCATGGCGTTGGCGCCGATAGTGGCGGCCGAATTGATATCGATGCCCTGCGCCGCCGCCGCGGTGGGAAACAGGGCAAGCGCGGCCAGGATGGCGGTCAAACGGATCATCATCGACTCCCGCATCGTTGAGTTGCATGTCGATGATAACATGGAAATCATTGGGAACGAAGCCTGATCCGCGCGGAGCATAGCCCCGCGCGGATCGGAGCTTGGTCAGAATTTGAAGCCCGCTTCGACGCCCCAGATGCGGGGTTCGTTGACGTAGCTGGTCAGATTGTTGAAATCGATGCCGCCGGTTGGCGAGGCGTCGTTGGTGATGTTGCGGCCGAAGGCTGCGATGTCGAAGCGATCGGTGCGATAGCCGACGCGCACGCCGCCCTCGATCAGCTTGTCGTCCGAAAATTCGACCGAGCGATAGAGGAAGAACTGCACCTTCGAGCGGTAATACCAGTCGGTGAAGGCATAGATGGCGCCGTCGCCGACGGGGATTTCATAACCCGCGGTCCAGTTGAGCGTCCATTTCGGCGATTGCGGCAGCTGGTTGCCGTCGATCGAGAAGATGTTGGTGCTGCCGGGGCGAACCGGATCGACCACCGTGCACCGCGGCAATGCGCCGCAGCCCGCGACAAAGGCGTTGGCATCGTCGATCTCTGCCACGTTCCACGCGCCGCCGATCGAGAAGGTCAGGCCCTTTGCCGGTGCCGCCTGCAGTTCGGCCTCGATACCATGACCCTTGGCGTCGACGTTGAGCAGACTCGCGGCATTCGACGTTCCGCCCACGGCGGTGAGCTGAAGATCCTTGGTGTCGAAGAAATAGCCGGTCAGGTTGAAGCGGACGCGGTTGTCGAGGAAGTTGGTCTTGATCCCCGCTTCATAGGACATCGTCTCTTCCTGATCGGCGGTCGAGATAGTGCGCGAGAAGGTCAGGCGGCCCTGAACCGACGGTGCGCGATAGCCGCGTGCGACGCGGGCATAAAGCGTCACTGCGTCCGAAGCCTCATAGGTCGCGCTGGCGTCCCACGTCAGCAGCTTGCCCTTGACCTTGGCAGCCTGCGGCGGGACCGGGGTGTTCGGGTTAACGACGAAATCGGGGCGCGTCTCAACCGGGCGCGACGCGACGAAATCGCGCGTGTCGTGGTTGTAGCGCGCGCCGGCCTGCAGCTTGAAGCCATTGTCGAATTCATAATTGACCGAACCGAAGAGGCCGTAGGCTTCGCTGTCCTGACGCTGGATCGCGATCGCCGACGGGATGGCGTCGGTCGGGGTGCCGAATTCGAAGCTCGAAATGTCGAGCTTTTCGTCGAAGTAGAAGGCGCCGAACTGATAGCCGAGTCCGCCGCTGTTGTTCGAAGCGATGCGGATTTCCTGCGTGAACTGGTCGAGGCTCGGAACATTGTCCTGGCTCTGCGCCGAGAACTGTATGAAGCCGGGCCCGCTGACGGGCGCGAACTGGTTGCCGAAGCCGCCGTCGATGTCGCCGCGGCTGCGGAAATTGCCGTTCCAATAGGAGGTGATCGAATAAGCGGTCACGGGACCGAAATCATATTCGAGGTTCAGTCCGGCATTATAGGTGTTGAGCTTCTGGAAATTGAGCCCGTCCTGATAGACCTTGTCGCGCTCGAATTCGGTGCCCGCGCCGCCGAGGCCGACGAGATGATTGCTGCCCGGAAGCTGCGTGTTGGCGCGGAAGATGATCGCCGAGCCGTCATAGATGCGGACCTGCCCGGTCACGCGGCCGGTGAACGGGCCATTTTCATATTGCAGCTGAAGCCGCGCGGCGATGTCGTCATAGCCGCCAAGGTCGTTCTTTTTGGTCGTTGCGATATTGTCGACCCAATTGTCGCGGTGCTGGAACAGCGTCGACAGGCGGACCGAGAAGCCATTGTCGTCGGCGGCGCCCGCCGCGACTTCGACCTGGGTGGTGCCATAGCGGCCATAGCTGGCGCGGGCGTAGCCGCCGGTCTTGCCGGGCTTGACGGTGTCGAACTTGACGATGCCCGCGGGAGTGTTGCGGCCGAACAAAGTGCCCTGCGGCCCGCGCAATACTTCGACGCGGTCGAGGTCGAAGATCGGGAAACCTTTCAGGATCGGGTTTTCGAGGACGACGTCGTCATAGACGACGCTGACCGGCTGCGACGCGTTGAGGTCGAAATCGGTGTTGCCGAGCCCGCGGATATAAAAGCGCGGGAAGGTGCGGCCGAACGAGCTTTCGATGTTCAGACTGGGAACGCGGCCCGCGAGCACGCGCACGTCGGAACCGGTCGAGGTGATCGCACCCAGCGTATCGCCCGACAGCACCGAAACGGCAACGGGCACGTCCTGCAGGCTTTCCTCGCGGCGCTGCGCGGTGACGACAATGTCGCCGAGGCCCGAGTCCTCGGCGGCGGCGGGCGCCTCCTGTGCGGCGGCGGGGGCCGCCCAGCCCGCGGCGGCGAGGGCAAAGGCTATAGCGGTAGCGGAAGGAAAGTGGCGCATGGGCAAGCTTCCTGAAACAGAGTTGACGATGGGAGAGTGGAAAAACCAGTTTCCCGTTGCCGCTGGGCGCGGGCGTGGTCAATTGCCGAAGCCGTCGCGGCTGACTTTCATGTCAGCAGTGTTGCGCAATTGCTGCACTTTTTGGGCGCCTGGAGCTGCCCACATCACAACCCATCGTCACCCCGGACGTGATCCGGGGTCCACGACGGCGAGCACCATCTTCCTAGCTATTGGCGCTATGGATCCCGGATCACGTCCGGGATGACGAAGGGAGGCGAGACGTCTGCAAGCTTTTAACACGCTCTAACGGCAAGGTTTTTAGAAGCTTAGTTCGTCGTAAATCTTTGACAGGTCGCCGCCCCACGGGCCTTCGTAGCGGTCGAGCAGGTCGTGCGCGGGGGATTTGCCGCTCTTGGCGATCCGGCGGAGCGGTTCGAGGAAGCCGACCTCGTTGTCGCCCATCGAATTGACCTCGCGGCGTGCGGCGAGGCCCGCGGCGGCAATGTCGAGGACGCGGTGCGCGAGCTGGCCGACGGTGCCGCCGCCGGGGGCGGGGGCGTCGAGCCCTTCGCTGGGCACTGCGTCGCGGAGCGCCTGTTGCTCCTCGATGCTCCAGTTCTTGACGAGATCCCAGGCGGCGTCGAGCGCCCCCTGGTCGTAGAGCAGCCCGACCCACAAGGCCGGGAGCGCGCAGATGCGGTTCCACGGGCCGCCGTCGGCGCCGCGCATTTCGAGGAAGCTCTTGAGCCGCACTTCGGGGAAGGCGGTCGAGAGATGGTCGTTCCAGTCGGAAAGGCGCGGTTTTTCGCCGGGGAGCGCGGGCAGCTCGCCCTTCAGGAAATCGCGGAAGCTCTGCCCCGCGGCGTCGATATATTTGCCGTCGCGAAAGACGAAATACATCGGCACGTCGAGCATGTAATCGACATAGCGTTCATAGCCGAAGCCATCCTCGAACACGAAGGGCAGCATGCCGGTGCGCGCGGGATCGGTGTCGGTCCAGATATGGCTGCGGTACGACATAAAGCCGTTGGGCTTGCCCTCGGTGAAGGGCGACGCCGCGAAGAGCGCGGTCGCAAGCGGCTGAAGCGCCAGCGACACGCGGAATTTCTGCACCATGTCGGCCTCGCTCGCATAGTCGAGGTTGGTCTGGATCGTGCAGGTACGCAGCATCATGTCGAGCCCCATGGTGCCGACGCGCGGCATATGGTCTAGCATGATCTTGTAGCGGCCCTTTGGCATGATCGGCAGCTCGGCGCGCGTCTTGTCGGGCCACATGCCCAGCCCGAGGAAACCGAGGCCGAGTTCGGCGCCGACTTCCTTCACCTGTTTCAGATGGCGGCCGGTTTCGGCGCACGTCTGGTGGAGGTTTTCGAGCGGCGCGCCCGACAATTCGAGTTGCCCAGCAGGCTCGAGGCTGACCGCGCCGTCGCTGCCCGACAGCGCGATGACCTTTCCGCCCTCGATCACCGGTTCCCAGCCGAAGCGGGTGAGCGCCATGAGCAGGTCGTGGATGCCGTCGGGCTCGTCATAGGAGGGCGCGCGGTGGTCAGCAGTGCGATAGACGAATTTTTCGTGCTCGGTGCCGATGCGCCAGCGATCCTTGGGCTTTTCGCCCTTGATCATGGGGGCCGCGAGCTGGTCGCGGCTTTCGACGATGGGATCGTTGCTGTCCGAGGCGGTGCGCGTGCTCATATCGCGCCATTATACGGTTCGGTACAGAATGCAATCGACTGTTGAAACCGCACTATTTTACCAGCGTGCGGAGATTGATCGTGAAGCTCGACCCGGCGATGATAAGCCGCGCGTCGAGGCGCGCGAGGCGGCGAGGCCGTTCCATCAGTTAAGGGTCACATCGAAAGCAACAGCCATCGTGCTCGCGGGCAGCATGGTCGATGTCGTTGCCGAGACGGTCGTCCCGGTGATCGACGCGCCGAACGGATCATTCTCGTCGACGCCGCTGGCATTGTCGTCCTCGACCGTCGTCGCGCCGGCGCAGGTCGTGCCGCTGCGCAGCGAGCCGGAGATGAAGGTCGTGGTCGCGGGTAGCGCGTCGCCGATATTGATACCCGTTGCGGTGCCGCTGCCATTGTTGGTGACGAGGATGCAGTAGCGCATCGTCGCGCCCGGTATCGCCTTGGGATCGGTCGTACCATTGGTGGGGTCGCCGACGACGCTGCTGGTCTTGGCGATGGTGAGGTTCGCGGTCGGACGGCAGAAGGTGACGTCGTGGATCGCGGCGCCCTGTTGTCCGGGGTCGGCGGGGGCGAGGCTGTGGCTGCCATAGGTGATGACGATCGTGTCAACGGGCGCGGAGAAGGTCACGACGACATTGCCATTGGCGCTGCCGTCCGCCGAGGTCGCGTCGCCATAGGCGCTGTTGCCGATGACATAATTGCTGATCCCGTTGGTCAGGGTCGGGGTCACCGGCGCGCCGTTGAAGCTGCCCGTCACGGTCAGGCGGTCCGCGAATTGCCCCGCGGCATAGTCGATGTCGAAGACGCGAAATTGAACGCCGGGAACCGCGGTCGGCAGCGTGATCGTCGAGGTGATCGCGCCCGCCTGGCTGATGAAATCGGCAATCTGGAAGATCGAATATTGCGCCGGGGCGAGCCCGCCGGTGACGACATTCTGGCGCGTCGGCGACTGGCCGCCATAGGTGGCATTGTTCAGAAAGGCGCCACCGCTGATGCCGATATTGAAATTCATCGTGCCGATCGCAGTCAGCGCATAGCTGCCGCTGGTCGTCCCGGCCGCCCAGCTGACGCTGTCCCAGTCGTGGAGCGTGGTACCGACGGGGCAGACGAGCGTCGGCGGCGTTCCCGCAGTCCGCGTGCCCGACACGGTGAAGGTCGCGCTGTCGTAGTCGTCCTCCCCTGCCGCGCCGTTGCCGGGGGTCGAATCGAAGTCGAAGGCCGACGACGCGCTGACCTCGGCCATATTGGTCACGCTCGCGCCCGCCGTCGCGGTGACGGTGCCGCTGATCGTCAACGTTCGCGTCGTTCCCGCCGGGATGCTGCCAACGGTCCAGACGCCGGTCGCGCTGTTGTAGCTGCCGAACCCCGACGCGCCGGTGAAGGCGAAGCCGGCGGGCAGCGTGTCTTGTACCGTCACCCCGGTCGCGGTCAGCGCCGAGCCGCTCGCGTTGGTCACGCTCAATATATAGTTGATGCTGGCGCCCGACGCGGGCGATGCGTTGCTGACCGACTTGGTCAGTGACAGGTCGGCCGACGGCGCGATCGGCACCGTCGTGAGCGTCAGGTCGGTGCGCGTGAAGGTTCCGCTGTCGCCGTTCAGCGAGTCGCAGATGGTCAGCTGCCATGTCCCCGCCGACCCCTGTCCGTTGAAGCTGGCAAGCGAGCCCTCGGGACGAAAATTGCGCTGATAGGGCGGGGCGGCGGCGGTGTTGTCGTTCGCGCTGTGCGTCGTGATGCTGGCCGCCGCGCTGTCGTCGAACAGGACATTCAGATTGTTGGCCGAGGTGCCGACATTGGTGATCAGATCGACCACGGTGCCCTCCGGCGAAACCAAAGTCGCGCGGATGTCGCCGCGATAGCTGTGCGCGAACTGGACGCCGATGTTCACATCGGTGACCTGCGCATTCGCCGCGACGGTAAAGCTCCGCACCAGCGGGCTGGCGCACGTCGTCGCGGTTTCGCTGATCGTGCCGGTGGTGGTGTTGCTGTAGCTGGTGGTCGTCTGTGCGGCGGCGGGATTGCTGGCAAGCATCAACGCCAGCCAGACGAGCGTCAAAACGGCTCGTACAAACTGCGCACACTGGCCCCCACGCCAGCAATATCGGCTCTGGTCCTGCCGTTGCATCGGGCTGCTATGGCGCATGCATAGCTAATATCCGGTTAAAATCGGTGACTTGGCGGCAATTCTGTTCAAGGGCGGGACAGAATAGAGGTTGGCTCCCCTCCTCTGTGTGCCGTAGGCATGGGGAAGATCTTAAAGATCGGACCAGTCGCCATGCTGCGCCATCCACACGCCGATCGCGGCGATGGCGGCGGTTTCGGCGCGCAGGATGCGCGGGCCGAGCGTGATGCGGCGGACGGCGGCGTGGGCGATCAGCATGTCGCGCTCGCGGTCGGTGAAGCCGCCTTCGGGCCCGGTCAGGATCGCGGCGGGCGCGAGCGCTTCGACCCTGGCGAGCGGAAGGCCGCCCGCCTCGTCGGCGAACAGCAGCGCGCGGTCCGCCGGCCAGTTCTTCAGGAGTTGGGGCAGTTTGACGGGCTCGGCGAGGGTCGGCAGCGCGGTGCGTCCGCATTGCTCGCACGCTTCGACGATCTGCGCCTCGAGCCGCTCGTGCTTGACGCGCTCGACGATCGTGCGTTCGGTGATGACCGGCTGCAGGCGGGCGACGCCGAGTTCGGTGGCCTTTTCGATGATCCAGTCGAGCCGGGCCTTCTTGACCGGCGCGAAGCACAGCCAGAGGTCGGGGACCGGTTCGATCATCTTGGTCTGGCGTTCGATGCGCAAGGTCAGCGACCGCTTCGCCGCGTCGGCGACGACCGCCAGCCATTCGCCGCTGATATTGTCGAACAGCAGGATCGGATCGCCTGCCTTCATCCGCATCACGTTGAGCAGATAATGCGCGGCGGCGCCGTCGATTATCGGGGCGGCATCGGGCCCCAGTGGCAGGTCGACGAACAGGCGGGGCGTGCTGGCGGGCGGCCAGGCGGGCGTTGCGGGCATGCCGCGCCGATAGCAGACGGCGCTATCTTGTGCACGCATTGCCTGTTCGGTGCACCTTCGATCACGACCGTGACCGAAGAGACAGTGAACAGGCTCTGCAATATTATTGAACCAATCGGGCGGTCTGGAGCGCTGTGGAGAATAGCTGCTGAAGGGCCGTGGTGATATTGCCATTGGACGTCACGGTCTGGACCAGCGGCACGCCGTTCGTGCCGACCGATGCGCAGCTCTTCAGCGCGTCCAGGACTTGGTCGGTGGTCCGGCCGGGGAGAGCGGGCAGGAACGGGGCGACGTTCGTCTGCGACCAACTGTCGCCGACAAGCGATTCCGGCAGATATTGCGTATAGAGGATCGCGATCTTAATACCCTTCGCCTTGATGGCCGTACATTTGGCGTTTTCCTGGTTGGCGCCGCTCCGCATCGGCCCGAAATAGCGGCCACTCCCGTTCGGCTGGTCGAGCATGCCGTCGGTGATGAGGAACAGTATCTTCTGGGGCACCGCGCCAGGCGCACCCGTGCCCGCGTTGGGAATGATGCTGTTCATCTGCGTGAGCATGCCGGCCACGTCGGTAGCCTTGTCATCATTGCCATTGCCTTTGGTCGGCTCCGAATTCTTCCACCAGTAATCATCGGCCGGGAATATGGAGGCTGCCGAAAAGCCGCTGCCGTATGAGGCGACGTTCGTCAGGGTGTTAAGCTGTCTGACGGGCGAAGTGCCGCCCGGTCGTGTCCAGTCGAACGAAAACATCTGCGCGCGGTAGGTGACCTGATATTGGGTCGCCTGGTTGGTCGCGAACGGGATCAACTGCGTTGCCGCCGAAACGACGTCGTCCTTGCGCAGGACAATTTTCGAGGGGCTGTTATAGATCAGTCCGTAGTTGTGAGTCAGCCAATAGCCATCGGCCCAATATCCGGTGTCATGCACGGTGGTGTCAGTCACCACGGTTCCTTGGGCACTCGTCGTTTTGTCTACCGTTCCATTGGCCTTGTACGTGGTCGTGTAGGTTGTCGGCGTAGAGGTCACGACCTTGTTGATCGTAACCGGACCGGTCGTGCTGTCGGTGATCGTATATTTGATAGCCGTCACGGTGTCAGTGCGCTTATCGACGCGCTTATCGCCGTTCTTTCCGTTCGATGTCGTTGTCCCGGTAGCCGTCGATGACGAGTGCATGGTGGTCCCCGTGCTATCGAAGAGCTCGACGGGCGAAGAGGTTTTGTAGCGGTACCAGACATTCTGTTTGCCGGAACCCGCGGTATAATATCCGGTCGAGAGCAGCACGTCGCGGGCGCTTTGGTCCCTGATGTAGATGCCGTCGCTTTTGGGCATCATCGCATGACAGGCAAAGGCGCAGCCGTTCGGCTTCGAGGTCGATTTGCTCGCGTTAACAATCTTGGTGATGCCGTCCGAAGTCGCCGGAAGCAGCATCGAAGGCGAATTGTCCATTGCGAGGTAGAAATCGACGTTGGGCGGCTGCGCCGCGCTGGCGGTGGCCCTGCCGCTCACGGTCAGCGTGTCGACCCCCAGAACCCCGCCGAACATGTTGATCGACTTGGCGGAATAGCTCACGGTCGCCTTGCGCAGATAACCCACGGCGCCGCTGCCCCCCGAGCCGGAGCCTCCTTCGGTAACGACGGGGGTTACAACCAGATCCTCGTAGCCCGTCTCCAGCGAAGCTTGCGCATTGAACATGCTGGTCGCGGCAGTTCTTGATACGCCGTTCGATTGAAGGATCATCGAGGGCGCGACAGCCGCCAGCGCGGCAGCATCGGCCGCGGCGTTGAGCTTTGTCTGGAGGCTCATGGCGCGCGCATAGTCGACCCCGAAGCCGAGTATGAAGGTCAGCGGGATGATCGCAAACCCCATGATCATGTACACCCCGCCCTTCTGATCGGCTTTCAGCCGAGAAAGGAACGGACCCCGTGGGGCGGCAGAGCTGCGCTGAGGAAATATTTTGGTCATAATATATCCACCTAGTAGAGCCGAGGAACCATATAGATCGTCTCGGTCATCGTTGTGCTTGTCATCGGGAGATAGCTGAGGAAGGGCGCGTAATCGTAGGTGATCGTGCCCATGAACAGCCAACCGCCCGAGGTGCCGACCTGGGTCTTTGTGCTGGTGCCCGGAGCAAGGTTTTCGCACACGTTCGAGGCGTCGGGCGAAACCGGGATCATCGTAGGGCTGACCATGTTGGCGGGAATCGGAACGATGTTAGTGCTTGACTGCGCGGCGTTCGTGGGGAGCGTGCCAGCCGTATGGCTCGAGACGGTCGGCGTCACGACACTACCATTGACATTTTGCGTCTGGGCCTGGGTCCAGACAACGTAGGCATGGGTGGCATCGCAGACCCGGAGCAGCGAAATCTGCTCGACCGCTTCGTCGAGCTTATAGGGCGACAGGACCACCGCACTGGCGCTCATGTGCGATTTCGCATTGGCGCTGCTTGGGTCATTGTAAATGATCGTCGGGGACATGGTCCGGCTGACGAGGTCGACCAGCGAACGCGTCGCGACGGTCACCTTGCGGCTGGCGCTGACCCGATCAGACAAATAGACGCCGCCCGTGTACATGAGCACGAGCACCGGCAGGGCGAACGCGAATTCCACGATCACCGCGCCGCGCGTGTTCCGGGTGAGGCGCCTCAGCATGCGGGCTGCGATGTGGGACATGAATAGTCCTCCGTCGTGAACACCGAGGTGGCCACCAGCTTGCGATTGGCGTTGGGTTCGTCGATCAGGTTCAGGCCCAGCGGCCCCTTTCCGGTCGGCCACAGGTAGATCAGCTGCAGGACGATGATGCGGTTCTTGCCGCTGCCGCCCGACTGGTAATTATAGCCCGTGCCGGTTGAGACCAAAATGCCGTTGCTGTCATAGGTGAACGTCGGCGCACCGGTGTTGGTCACGTTGTAGCTGGTTGCGACACTCACATTCACCGTGAGCCGCGAGCATGTCAGCAAGGGCGGCAGCAGCGCGGGCGTGCTGACGGTTTCGCCGGCGGGATTGGTGCCCGAAAGGCCGTTGCAGATGGCAGTCTTGAAATCGCTCGCCGACAGGCCGACGGTCCCGTTGGGCGCCCGCGTCGTTTGCGCGAATCCGGTCAGCATCAGGCGTCCAGCGCCCTCGGCCGTCGTCTCCAGCATCTGCTGTGCGAGATAGATCAACATCGTATACATGATCGCCAGCAGGAGCGCGATGAAGGCCGGTCCCACGATGGCGAACTCCATGGCCGCCGTGCCCGCACGGTTCTTCCACAGATTCTTACCGAACGGACCAACGGCCCTCCGGGCGCGAATCCTGTTGCGCAAAATTGCCATGTGGGTCCCCCTTTGTGGCTGTTTTCCACGAACAGGGTTCAAAATTGGTAAATGTCCGGATTTCGGCGCCCTGCAGCCGCCCATCGCGGAGATGATTTCGTGCCCAAATGGGACAGCTCTGGGGTCAGGCCATTGATTTCGGGCGTGACTATGCGGCCGTCTCGCTGCGAGAAATCTGGCGGATCGGTGAATGTTCGGGCCGAGGGAGGAGTAAATGGCGCGTCTTTCGCCCTGTCGCTTCGCCTGTTCGAGCGGCCGCGGCATCGGGCGATCCGCCCCCTTGAAAATCCAAACAGCCATTTATCGCGCGCGCCGCGCCTGCTATCGCCCGCGCCAGATGACGGCCACCCATCCTCCCGATAGCCAGCTGCACGGATTCGTGGCGTTGCTGCCATCTGCTGCGCGCCCCTATGCGCTGCTCGCGCGGTTCGACCGGCCGATCGGCTGGTGGCTGCTTTACTGGCCGTGCGCCTGGGCGCTCGCGCTCGGCGGCGGCGCCGTCAGCCATTGGCCGCTGTTTCCGTGGCTGCTGATCGGGGCGATCGCGATGCGCGGCGCGGGCTGCGTCTATAACGATATCGTCGATCGCGACCTTGACGCAAAGGTCGCGCGGACGGCGTCGCGTCCGGTCGCGAGCGGAGCGGTGTCGGTGCGCAATGCGCTGTTGTGGACTTTGCTGCTGTCGCTCGTCGGTCTGCTCGTATTGCTCCAGCTGCCGCGCCCGGCGCAGATCGTCGCGCTCGGCAGCCTGATCCTCGTCGCCGGCTATCCGTTCATGAAGCGCATCACCTGGTGGCCGCAGGCGTGGCTGGGGCTGGTGTTCAGTTGGGGCGCGCTCGTCGCGTGGGTCGCGGTGGGCGGCCCGGCCGGGCCCGCGCTGCCGTTGCTCTACGCCGGCTGCATCGCATGGGTGATCGGGTACGACACCATCTATGCGTTGCAGGATATCGAGGACGATATGCTGATCGGCGTGAAGTCGAGCGCGCGCGCGATGGGGCGCCATGTGAAGGGCGGCGTCGCGCTATGCTACGCCTTAGCGCTCGGATGCTGGGGCGGCGCGCTGTGGGCGGTGCGGCCCGATCCGCTGGTGCTGATCGCGCTGTTGCCCGCGGCATTGCACCTGACCGGGCAGGTGGTGACGCTCGACCCGGCGAACGGCGAGGATGCGCTCGCAAAGTTTCGCAGCAACCGCTTTGCCGGCCTGCTGATATTCGCGGCGATGCTCGTGGTCGGGACCGCGCCCTAGCTATTCGGCGGCCAGCATTTCCTCGGCGCCCCCGAGATCGACAGATACGAGGCGCGACACGCCGCGCTCGATCATCGTCACCCCGAACAATCGGTGCATGCGCGCCATCGTCACCGCGTTGTGGGTGACGATCAGGTAGCGCGTGTTGGTCTCGCGCGCCATGCGGTCGAGCAGGTCGCAGAAACGTTCGATATTCGCGTCGTCGAGCGGCGCATCGACTTCGTCGAGGACGCAGATCGGCGCGGGGTTGGTGAGGAAGAGGCCGAAGATCAGCGCCACCGCGGTCAGCGCCTGTTCGCCGCCCGACAGCAGGGTGAGTGTGCCGAGGCGTTTGCCTGGCGGCTGCGCCATGATTTCGAGCCCGGCCTCGAGCGGATCGTCCGAATCGACGAGCTCGAGATGCGCCTGTCCGCCGTTGAACAGCGTCGTGAACAGCCGCTGAAAATGGGTGTTCACCGCCTCGAACGCGGCGAGCAGCCGCACGCGGCCCTCGCGGTTGAGGTTGCCGATCGAGCCGCGGAGGCGGTGGACGGCCTGCGTCAATTCCTCGATCTCGGCGGCGTTCTTTTCGCGCTCGGCGTCGAGTTCGGCAAGTTCGTCGGCGGCGACGAGGTTCACCGGGCCCAGCCGCTCGCGGTCGGCGACCAGCCGGTCGTGCTGCGCCGATTCGGCGTTGGCATCGCTTACCGTGTCGCTTTCGAACCCGGCCTTTTGCGGGAGCAGCGGCGGCGGGCATTCGAAGCGTTCGCCCGACAGCCGCCCCATCTCGATGCGGCGGAGCTCGGCATTTTCGGAGCGGGCGATCGCGCCGGCGCGGGTTTCGCGCGCGGCGGCGACGCGTTCGCGGATCGCGTTCAGCGCACTTTCAGCCTCGCGCAGCGCGGCTTCGGCGGCGCGTTCCTGCGCTTCGGCGGCGGCGACCTTTTCGCGCAGCTCGGCCTGTTGCGCCTCGGCGGCGGCGCGTTGTTCGGCGAGCTTCGCCGGAACGTCGGAGAGCTTGGCCGCTTCGGCCGCGAGCGCATCGGCGCGCTTGTCCATCTCGGTCACACGGCGCGCCGCCTCGCCGGCACGCGCCTTCCAGCTCTTGATCTCGGCGCTGACCACCGCCTGCCGCTCGCTGAGCGCGGCGAGCGTCCGTTCGTGCGCGGCGAGGGCGTCGCGTGCGCTGTTCGCGTCGGCGCGCGCCCGTTCGGCGGCCTGCTCCTCGGCATCGAGCGCGGCGCGCGCGATGCTGTCGTCGGGGAGCGCGGCGAGCGCGGCCTCGTGCACCGCGAGCGCGTCGGCGGCCTCTTTCGCGGCTTCGGCGATCTCGCCAAGGCGGCGGTCGAACAGCGCGGCGGCGTCGCGGTGGCGGTCGAGCGCCGCCTGTGCCTGATCGGCGGCGCGCAGCGCGGTGCGGCGCGCCTCGTCCGCCTGCGCGACGCTTTTGCGGGCGGTCGCGGCGGCGTCGGTCAGCTGGGTTGCCCTGGCGGCGGCGGCGTCGCGGCGGTCGCGCAGTTCCTGAACCCCGAGTTCGACCCCGGGACGCTGCGCCGCGAGCGCGTCGAGGCGGTTCCGGCGTTGCAGTCGTTCGGTCGCGGTCGCGCCGTCGCCGCGCGTGACGAAGCCGTCCCAGCGGCGCATCACGCCGTCCAATGTGACGAGGCGTTGGCCGACCGCGAGCGGCTGCCCGACGTCGGAATCGGCCACCGCGACCTGTGCGAGACGTCGTGCGAGTGCGGCAGGCGCCTTGACGAATTCGGCGAGCGAGCGGGCGTCGGCGGGCAAGGCAGGATCGCCCTTCGCCGCGTCGGCGCCGCTCCAGCTGCGCGCCGCACCCTTGTCGGTCCCCGCGTCGAGATCGTCGCCAAGCGCGGCGGCGAGCGCGGCTTCATAACCCGGAGCAACGCGGAGTTGATCGAGAATACGGCTTTCGTCGCGGCGCCCGGCGGCAAGCGCGCGCTCGAGAGTCGATGCCTCGCCTTCGAGCGCCGCCAGCGCGGCGCGGGCTTCGGCGAGGCCCTTTTCGATGCCGGTGAGCTCGGCGGCGACCCCTTCGCGATCGGCCTCGGCGTCGTGGAGCGCGGTTTCGGCCGTGCCGATGGCGGTTTCGGCGGCTTCGGCGGTCTTTACGCTTTCGGCGTGCTTCGCGGTCAGTGCGTTGCTGTCGCCGAGTGCGGCGATTTCGGCATCGACGCGGGCCTTGTCGCCCGCAACGCGGCGTACGGCGGCTTCGGCGCTGTCGCGCGCCGATACCGCGATGCGCCGGTCGGCGGCTTCGCTCGCGGCCTTGGCACGCGCCTGCGCCAGCGCGACTTCGGCATCGCGGAGGCGCGCCTGCGCGGCGAGATTGGCGTCGGCGAGCGCGGTCTTGCCCGCGTCGTGGCCGGCGATGTCTTGCGCCAGCGTCCTGGTTTCGGCGTCGAGCGCGGTGAGCGCGGCATGCGCTTCGCGCGCGAGTTCGCCTTCGTGCGCGCGATCGTCGGCGATGCGCCGTTGCTGCATTGCGAGATCTTCGAGCCGCTGGAGCGCCGCGCGTTCCTCGCCCTGCAACCGGACCTGCGTTGCGGTCGCCTCGGCCAGCGCGTCGCGCTGCGCCTGTGCATCGCTGCGCGCGGCGGCGACGCGCGTCGCGACCTCGGTCTGCGCTTTCGATATGGTTTCGAGCTCGTCCTGCGCGGTCTTCACAGCGGCTTCGGCGGCGTCGGCGTCGCGGCGCGCCTGATCGGCGGCGGCGGCGGCATCGCGCCAGCGCGCGTAGATCAGCCGCCCTTCGGCGATGCGGATATCGTCGCTGAGTTTCTTGTATTTCTCCGCCGCGCGCGCCTGCCGGCGCAGCGCATTGGCGCGCACCTCCATGTCGGCGACGATTTCGGAGAGGCGCGTGAGGTTGGTTTCGGTCGCGCGCAGTTTCTGCTCGGCATCCTTGCGGCGGACGTGCAGCCCCGCGATGCCGGCGGCTTCTTCGAGCATCGCGCGGCGGTCGGTCGGTTTGGCCGCGATGACATTGGCGATCTTGCCCTGGCTGACGAGCGCGGGGCTGTGCGCGCCGGTCGCGGCGTCGGCAAAGATCAGCGCGACGTCCTTCGCACGCACGTCGCGGCCGTTGGCGCGATAGGCGCTGCCCGCGCCGCGCTCGATGCGGCGGATGACCTCCAGATCGTCGCCGTCGGCGGCATCGGACAGGCCGGCGACGAGCGCGCCTTCGGTGTCGCAATGGAGCGCAACCTCGGCAAAGTCGCGCGCGGGGCGCGACGAGGTGCCGGCGAAGATGACATCCTCCATCCCGCCGCCGCGCATCGATTTGGCGCTGGATTCGCCCATCACCCAGCGGATCGCTTCGAGCAGGTTCGACTTGCCGCAGCCGTTCGGGCCGACGACGCCGGTCAGCCCGGGTTCGATGCGGAGTTCAGTGGGTTCGACGAAGGATTTGAAACCGGTCAGGCGCAGCCGTTTTATCTGCACGGGGGCGCCCCGTGCAGCTCATCGAATCGGAGCTGGTGCAACCTTGTCGTCACAAATCCCCCATGCAGCCGTCATGCCGCGCGGCGGGGGGAGTCGCAAGACTTCTAATTTCGTCGCCCCCGCGGGGGCGGGGGCGACGGCTGTTTCTACAAAGAGGCTTTAACGCGCGCCCATCGTGCGCAGGCGGTCGCGGAGCGGACCCCAGCCGTTGATTCCTTCGGCAACCTGGCCGTTGATCACGAACGACGGTGTGCTGTTGATCTGATGTTGCTCGACCGCGTTGTTGGTGCCCTTTTCAATCGCCTCGACATTTTCGACCTTGCTGAGGCACGCCTGGATCGTCGCGGCGGGGACGCCGCGCTGCTGATAGAATTGATCGATGCCCCAACCCTTGGCGAGCGCGACGAAGCGCTGTGCGGGGGGCAGCTTCATCGCGTCCTCGATCCCCGGCTGCGGCTTCGACGCGCCTGCGATGAAGGCTTCATGCTCGAGGAAGGTTGCATCGGCGAGCGGGAAGAAGCGGTCGGGGCCGGTGCATTTGACGATAGCGCCCGAAATCGCGTCGACCGGATGAAGCATGAACGGCGTCAGCTTGTACGACACGCGGCCGGTGTCGACGAAATCGCGCTTCAGCTCTTCGTGCGAATCCTTGGCGAACTGCGCGCAATGACCGCAGGTAAAGGCGCCATATTCTTCGAGTTTGATCGGTGCGTCGGGGTTGCCCATCACGACGCCGTCGCCGTCGACGCGCACGACCTGCGACCAGCTCTTGCCGGCGGGGGGTGCGACCTTGGCGACCACGGACTGTTCCTTGGAGGGATCGGTCGCGCCGTCGCCACAACCGGCGAGCGCGAGCGCGCCAAGCGAGGACAATAGGGCGATACGAAGCGATGCGGTCATGTTTTTCTTTCTCCACGAAAACGGGAATGCGGGGCTTTTACGAGGCCTTGAGCGCAAGGTCGAGTTTCGATTTGAGCGCGGGCCAGGCGGTGACTTCGGCGTTGCGGCCGTTGACGAAGAAGCTTGGCGTGCCTTCGACATTGTCGGCATTAAGGCCAATGTTGGTCATGCCGGTGAGCTCCGCCTGTGCGACCTCGCTGTCGAGCGCGGCGTCGATCTGCGCCTGCGAATAGCCACGCGCGCGCATCAGCGCGGTGAGGCCCGTGCCGGCGGCGATCTTGCGCGCGCGCTCGCCGGTGGTGCCCTCGAACCAGTTTTTTTTCTGCGACTCGGTCGCCTTCTGGATCTTGGCGATCATCGCGGGGAAATTGTTGAAGAGCGCCTGATGATTGCCCGCGAAGGCCCCAGGGCCGCCGCAGCGTGCGAGCAGCGCGGCGGTCATGTCGACCGGGTCGCGGACGAGGTTGCGATATTCGAACAATATGAGCCCGCGGTCGACATATTGCGTCTTCAGCGGCAGCGTCCCCGCTTTCGCGAAATCGGCGCAGACGTGACAGGTGTAGCTGAAATATTCGACGACTCGAACCTTGGCGGCCGGATTGCCGACGAGGAAGGCGCCGATAGGCGTCGTTGTGACGGTCTGCGACCAGAGCGTGGGTTTCGCTGGCGTCGCGGCGATCAGACCGAGCGCGGCGCCCGAAAGCGCCAGCATCGCCGCGCGGCGATCGAGAAGCGGTTCGTCAAAAGCGGACATCGTCGGCCGTCTTTCCTTTAGCTTATGCGAGGCAGTTTGGGCGCCGCCGCCAGTCCCGCGGCCATGCGTTCGAGCACGGTGCGCAGTTCCGGGTCGCCGATGTCGCGCAGGCTGTCCCCCAGTTCGGCGGGTACGGGTTTCAGCATTGCCGGTGGCTGAACGGGCGGCGCGGGGGTGACCTGGCCGTGCGTCATGCGGACCTGCGCAACGGCGGCATAACCGAAGAAGCGGTTGACCGCGGCGATGATGTCGGGCGCGACATGTTGCAACATCGGTGCGTGCGCACCGCTGATCGTCAGGTGTAGCGTGCCCCCCGCTTTCTGGCCCGCCGGAAAACGGATCATCGCGGGCTGGGTGACGTCGGCGAGGCGGTCGCCGACGATCTCGCGCCAGCGGCTGACCACCGAACTTTGCACAAAACCGAATTTGCGAAAGGCGGCGCGGCCGATTTCGGGGACGAGGTCGGACACCATGCGCGCTTCGCCGCCGCGTGGGCGTTCATAGGGGCGCACCGGCGGCTTGGTGCTCTTGGCCCCGCTCTTCGCCTTCGCCTTTTTGGCCGGCTTATCCTCTCCCGCGTCTTTCGTCATGGCGGGTGCCATGCCATAGGCGGGGGGTGAGCGTCCAGACTTCCGACATCGTTGGCGACTTCGCGGGGCGGCTGCTCGACTGGTACGACCAGTCGGCGCGGGTGCTGCCGTGGCGGATCGCGCCGAACAGTGGCGGCGACCCCGATCCCTATCGCGTCTGGCTGGCCGAGGTCATGTTGCAGCAGACGACCGTCGCTGCGGTCGCGGGCTATTTCGCGCGCTTTACCGAGCGTTGGCCGACGGTTGCCGATCTGGCGGCGGCGGGCGATGCCGATGTCATGGCGGCGTGGGCGGGGCTTGGCTATTATGCCCGCGCGCGCAATCTGCTCGCCTGCGCGCGCGTGGTTATGCGCGACCATGGTGGGCGCTTTCCCGATAGCGAAGCGGGGCTGCGCGCGCTGCCCGGGATCGGCGATTATACCGCGGCGTCGGTCGCGGCGATTGCCTTTGGCCGCGCGGCGGTGGTCATTGACGCGAATGTCGAGCGCGTGATCGCGCGCCACCGGCTGATCGAGACACCGCTGCCGATGGCGAAGCGCGAGATTCGTGCCGCTTTGGCGCTGCTGGTGCCGGGCGATCGACCGGGCGATTTCGCTCAGGCGCTGATGGACCTTGGTGCGACGGTCTGCACGCCGCGTGGACCGGCGTGCGCAATCTGTCCGTTGATGGCGGACTGCCGCGCGCGCGGCCGGGCGGATATCGAGCGCTTGCCGGTCAAGCCGCCGAAGAAGGCGAAGCCGCATCGCCACGGGCTTGCGCACTGGATCGAGCAGGACGGGCAGCTGTGGCTCGTCCGTCGCCCCGACAAGGGCATGCTCGGCGGGATGCGTGCGCTGCCCGGCGGCGAATGGGGCGAGGTGCCATCCGAGTCGGGAATTGTCAGCGTCGATCATGGTTTTACCCATTTCGACCTGACGCTGACCTTGGTTCGGCGCGCGGCTCCCCACGAAGGCCCCGATGCCGCAGCGGAAGGCCTATGGTGGCCGATCGCAGACCTTGACGCGGCGGGGCTGCCGACGCTCTATCGCAAACTGACCGACAAGATGCTGGAGAGAGACGCATGAACATGATGGTGTCGCGCCGCGCGCTGATGGGTGGAATGGCGCTGGCTGGTGCGGGGGCGTTGCTGCCGCGCGCCGCGCTCGCGTGGAAGGTCGACGGCGCCGCGCTCTATCCCGCGACCGATGCGTTCATCAAAGGTTTCGTCGACCGCCGCGAACTCGCGGGCACGCTCGCCGCGATCGGCAAGGGACAGGAGGCACCGCTATTTTTCGGCGCCGGGGTGCAGTCGAACGATTCTGCGACGCCGGTCGGCCCCGACACGCTGTGGCGCCTCTATTCGATGACCAAGCCGGTCACGGGCATCGCCGCGATGCTGCTGATCGAAGACGGCAAAATGAAGCTCGACCAGCCGATCGCCGACTTCCTGCCCGCCTTTGCGAATATGAAGGTGCAGAATGTGCCCGACGGTTCGATCACCGACGTGCGGCCCGCGAAAGGCCCGATCACGGTGCGCCAGCTGCTCACCCACACCGCGGGGCTCGGATATAACATCATCCAGAAGGGGCCGATCAAAAAGGCCTATGACGACAATGGCATCGCCGGCGGGCAGGCGAGCCGCCTGCCGATACCGGGTTTTGCGCCGGTGACGCCCGCGCCGAGCCTCGCCGTGATGGCCGACCGGCTCGCGGCGTTACCGCTCGTCTATGAACCCGGCACCAAATGGAGCTATTCGATCAGTCTCGACCTGATGGGACGGTTGATCGAGGTCGTGTCGGGGCAGCCGTTCGATGCGTTCCTGAAGGCGCGGCTGTTCGATCCGCTCGGCATGACGAGCACCGGTTTCATGGTCGCCGCGAAGGATGTGCCGCGCTTCACCAGCAATTATGCGCCGTTCGGCGGCGCGCTGATCCCCTTCGATCCCGCGGCGAGTTCGATCTATCTCGACCGGCCGCCCTATCCCATGGGCGGCGGCGGACTGGTGTCGAGCGCGCGCGATTACGACCGATTCCTCGCGATGCTGCTGGGCGAGGGCGAAACGGGCGGCGTGCGCGTAATGAAGCGTGAAACCGCGCGGCTCGCGATGTCGAACCTGCTCGCCGACAGCGTCGACCGCAAAGGGACCTTCATCGATGGGCAGGGCTTTGGCGCCGGCGGCCGCGTGTCATTGCCGACCTCGCCGGGCGGCGAGGGGATTTTCGGCTGGGCGGGCGCCGCAGGGACGATCGGCTTCGTCCACCGCGGGCTCGGCTATCGCGTCGGTGGCTATACGCAGATCATGCCGCCCGACGCGGTGCCGTTCCAGGGCAAGTTCGGCGAGACCTTCTTCAAGGATGTGACCGGCTGATGCCCTTGCCGCTCGGCTTTACGGGGGCGTGGCTCGACCGTGCCGATCAGCTGCGGACGAATGCCGAGGCGTTTGCCATTGCGGCGACCGATCCGCGGGCGCGCTGCCTTGTGCTCGACGGCATCGATTTTGTTCCGAGCGAGGGCGGTGGGTTGCTCTGGGAGCCGCTCGACCCCGCCGACGACCGTGCGCTGATGCTGCTCGGGATCGACGATGACGGAATCCCGCATTTCGTGCGCGAGGCTCCGGCCGGCGTGCGGATCGATGCGCGGTCGCGGACGGTGATGCGGTTGCTGCCCTTGCTCTCAGGCGAGGATGCGGCGCTCTATGGCGGTGCGCGCAGCCTCGTCGACTGGCACGCGCGCCACCGTTTCTGCGCGGTCTGCGGATCGTCGACCGATCTGTTTCGCGGCGGATGGGGGCGGCGCTGCGGCAGCTGCAACGCCGAACATTTCCCGCGCGTCGATCCCGTCGTGATCATGCTCGCCGAATGCGATGGGCGCGTGCTCGTCGGGCGGCAGGGCGGTTTTCCGCCGGGATTTTTCTCGGCGCTCGCGGGCTTCGTCGAGCCGGGTGAATCACTGGAGGAAGCGGTTGCGCGCGAATTGTTCGAAGAGGCGGGCATTCGCGTTTCAGATGTTTCCTATGTGGCGAGCCAGCCCTGGCCCTTTCCTTCGTCCTTGATGATCGGGTGCCGCGCGGTCGCCAAGGACCCCCTGCTGACGCTCGACACGACCGAGATCGAGGCGGCGATGTGGGTCGACAAGGCCGAGGTGCGCGCTGCGCTGGCGGGCGACATGGGCGCGCCGTTCATGGCGCCGCCGCCGCTGGCGATCGCGCGCTATCTGCTGGAGGACTGGGTGGGTCGGTAGGGCGAGGTCGATAACGGCTTTGGGGTGGGGAGCGGACGTAGCCCTCTCCCCTTCAGGGGAGAGGGTTGGGAGAGGGGGCGGAAGCAGCTCAAGCCCCTCTCAACTGCGGCTAGCCGGTGAAACCGGCAAGCCTTCTTATCTCTCCCCTGAAGGGGAGAGAGCAAGTCCTTCAACGGCAACTATCGGTCGAAACCGGGCGTGTAGATCGCGAGGCTTAGAATTTCTTGCCGGTGATCCGGCTGATTTCCTTGGCCACCATCGCCTCGACCAGCGCGGGCAGGTTGGCGTCGAGCCATTGCTTGAGCATCGGACGCAGCGCGTCGAGGACGACATCCTCCATCGTGCGGCCGCCTACGGCCGGCGCGGCGACGGTCGCCGCGGCGACGGCGGGCGCGACGGCGGCGGTCAGCGCCTCGAGCGACTGGCGCGCGGCATCGGCGCTCGCTTCGGAGACAAGCTCTTCGGTTACGGGCGCGGCTTCGGGCACCACGTCTTCCTCTTCGTCCTGAAGGTCGAGAATATCGTCATTTTCGGCAAACCGCGCTTCGCGAACACTGCCGGGCGCCTCGTCACGAGCGATTACGCGCCGAATCGACGACAAGATATCTTCCATCGAAGGTTCCCGCGACATATCGCCCATAACCCAACCCCCTAAACCATCGCGATTACCGGATGGTTAACCGTCTTCTTACCGATCTGAGGCGCGTTTTGCCAAGCTTTATTGTGGCGTCAGCGAGGGCGGGCCGACGGGAACGGTGGCGGTTGCCGCGGGGACGGCGCGGGTGTCGGTCGCGACCTGCTGCGGCGCCGGATCGTCTGCCCAATCCCAGAGCTCGCCTTTCACGCGCCGGTAATTGACTTCGGGATCATAGAGCGCGCCACCTTCGATGCCGAGATCGCGGGCTTCGGCCTTGCCCATTGCGGCGAGGACCGAGAAGGCAGCGACATAGGAGTTGCGCTGCGCCGAGACGAGCTGGACCTGCGTGTTCAGATATTCCTGTTCGGCGTTCAAAATGTCGAGGATCGACCGCGTGCCGACGCTGTTTTCGGCGCGTACACCCTCCAGCGATAGCGCATTGGCGCTCACCGCCTGCTGCGTCGCGGCGATGATTCGTTCGTTCGCCTGCCACGCGGCATAGGCGCCGCGCGTCTGCGCGATCACGCCGCGTTCGGTTTCGATATATTGTTCGATCGCCTGGCTACCGCGCGACTGCGCCTGCCGCACCTGGGCCGAGCGGCGGCCGCCGGTGAAGATCGGCAGCGTCACCGAGACGCCTGCGGCGGCGGCCGAGGTTTCCTGCGTCACGCCGACGCCGGTGACGCCGCTGTTCAGCGAGCCGAGGTAATTATTATAATTTCCGCTGAGCGTCGCGGACAGTTTCGGTGCGCGTGCCGCCTTTGCGGCGCCGATATCGGCCTTCGACGCGTTGACCAACTGATTCGCCGCTTCGATGTCGGGATTGCTGGTCAGTGCGATCGCCACCGCTTCCTCGGCATTCGCGGGAAGGTTCGGGAGCGTCGGGGGCGCCTGCAAGTCGGTCGGCGCGTCGCCGACAAGCCGGATATAGGATTCGCGGCTGCCAATCAGGTTCGCCTCGGCGTTGCGCAGGTCGCCTTCGGCGAGCGCGAGCCGCGCCTCCGACTGCGCGACGTCGGTGCGCGTCAGGTCGCCGATCTCGAAGCGGTCGCTGGTCGCCTGCAAATTGGTGCGCAGGACCGAGACATTCTTCTGATTGAGCTGGACGATCGCCTGATCGCGAATGACGTCCATATAGGCGCCGACGGTCTGCGAAAATATGCTCGCTTCGGTCGCGCGAAGGTCGGCTTGCCCGGCCTCGACGCGAAATTTGGCGGCGCGCACGGCGTTGCGGACCGCGCCGCCCTGATAGATCGGCACCGACAATTGGCCCGACCCGGTGACCGAGCGCATCGGCGAGTTGAAGCTGTTGCCTGGGGTGATGATATTTTCTTCATAATCGGCGCGGGTGTTGACCTCGGGCAGCCCGAAGCTTTTCTGAATCGGCACATTTTCGTCATTCGCGCGCTGTCCCGCGCGCGCGCCGGTCAGCGTCGGGTTGTTTTCATAGGCCTTGGCCAGCGCACCCTGCAATGTTTCGGCCTGCACCGCCGCGGGCAGCATCAGCGCTCCGACCGCGAGGCCGGCGAGCCAGCGGGACCGGCGAAGGGACTGTTTCTTGTTGTTATCGTTCATAAAGTTGTCAGCCCCGAAACAAGGAAGGAAGTGGCCTTAAAACTTGAACCCCGCCGGTGCGGCAAAGCCCGGCAAGGGTGCGACGTCCATGTCGGCAAAGCTGCGCAGCGCAACCGCGCCCCCGGCCTTCACGCCCTCGGCGAGCCGCGTCACCGCTCCCTCGCGCCGCGCCGCGACCAGTCGGCCGCCGTCGGCGAGTTGCGCGACGAGCGCGTCGGGCAAAGTTTCGATCGCGCCCTCGATGATGATGCGGTCGAACGGCGCGGCGCCCGGTGCCCCGGCGGCCAGCGGGCCCGCGACCCAGTGGATATTGTCATGGACGGTCGCGCTCTTGGCGGTAGCCATCAGTTCGTCTTGTTCCTCGACGGCATGGACCTCGGCGCCGAGCCGAGCGAGCAGTCCGGCGGTATAGCCCGTCGCGCTGCCGACCAGCAGTACGCGTTGGCCGGGGCGGATCGCCGCGGCGACGAGCATGCGGCCGGTGACCAGCGGCGCGTTCAATACGCGGCCATGTCCCAGCGCGATCGCGCGGTCCATATAGGCGACACTGGCGAGCGTAGCGGGCACATGCGCCTCGCGCGGTGCCGCGGCCATCGCGCCGATGACCGCGGGGTCGATGACGTCGTTGGTCCTGAGCTGGCTGTCGATCATGACAGAACGCATCTCTGCCGCCGTGATTTCGCTAAACTTCGTCGCCATCAGCCTTTTCCAATTCCCTGGAATATGAACCTTTGCGGGGCAGCTTTAGCCGAAGCGATGCTGTATTGCAATAGTAATACAGCCCCGCAGCCGCATTGTCGCCGCGCATAGCTGCCAATGGGGATGGCGCCAACCCTCATCGCGCGCCGCCCGGCGCGTCAGCCGGGATGCCTTGGGCGAATCCTTGACAAGCCAGCCAAAGCCCCTCACTAGCGGCGCCGTCCAACACCCGGCCCATCCCCCAAGGATGCGGCATTTCGGCATGAGGCCCGATGGCGGAGTGGTGACGCAGCGGATTGCAAATCCGTGCACGCCGGTTCGATTCCGGCTCGGGCCTCCAATAACCGGTCGGCAGATGGTTGCTGATGGTTGAAAAACTCGCGGATTTCTGCTAGTTATGAGGCACTCACTGATTGTCGGTGATGGTCTCTGATTGTCCGTAATTGCGGCCGTTGGGGGCCTTTTTCGGGGCAGGAGAGGCCCCCATTAGCGCGAGGCCCCCAATGGCGCTGACAGATGCTGCAATCCGAACCGCCAAGCCTAGAGAAAAGTCATACAAGGTTGCAGATTCGAAGGGCCTGTACCTCCAAATCAATCCCGGTGGCAGCAAGCTTTGGCGGTTGAAGTATCGTATCAACGGCGTAGAGCGGAAACTGGCACTAGGCGCTTATCCCGAAATCAGTTTGGCCGAGGCTCGCGAGGCGCGCGACGCTGCGCGCAAGCAAGTGGCGCATTCGATCGACCCGAATTTCGCAAAACGGGAAGCGCGAATTGAAGCGAGCGTGCGCGCTCGCAACAGCTTCGCGCATGTCGCCGACGATCTCATTCAGAAGAAGACCCGCGAAGGTTTGGCCGCGCCGACACTGAAGAAAATGCACTGGTTCGTGAAGCTGTTGGGTCCTGAATTCGGCAGACGCCCAATCGCCGACATCACTCCGCATGAAATCTTGCACGAACTTCGCAAGCATGAACGGCGAGGTCGGCTTGAAACCGCTAATCTTCTAAGGTCATTCGTCAGTCGGGTTTTCCGATATGCGGTCGCGACCGCGCGCGCGGATCGCGATCCTGCGCAACTGTTGATCGGGGCGCTGACGATCCCGAAGGTGAAGCATTTTTCGGCGATCACCGATCCAGTGGTATTTGGCGGACTGTTGCGCGCAATCGATGATTATCAAGGTGACCCAGCTGTAATGGCGGCGTTAAAACTTACGCCCCATCTGTTCCAGCGTCCCGGTGAAATGCGCCAGATGGAGTGGAGCGAGATCAATTTCGACAAGGCGGTCTGGACGATCCCGGAAGGCAAGATGAAGATGCGCCAGCCCCACGCCGTACCGCTTTCGCGGCAGGCGCTCGCGATCCTTGCCGACATGCGAATTTTGTCGGGTTCAGGCCAATATGTCTTTCCGTCGGTCCGCACCCGGTCGCGACCCATCAGCGACAATACGTTGAACGCCTCGCTGCGGCGCATGGGATATCCCAAGGATCAAATGACGGCGCATGGTTTTCGCACATCGGCATCGTCGCTCCTCAACGAATCGGGATATTGGAATCCCGACGCGATCGAGCGCGCCCTCGCCCACGCGGTCGGCGGCACCATTCGCCGCATCTATAATCAGTCAGCCTATTGGGCCGAACGTGTCGAGATGGCTCAGTGGTGGAGCGATTATCTCGACGATCTGCGTGAAGGAGGAAACCGATGCCCGTCGCCGAGACCCCACCCTCGACCGGGATATGGAATCGGACGGGCGACGCCCATAGGAGTCTCTCGCGGATTGCCGCTCGCCTCCTATTCGCCAAGGACAAGGAGGAGCTGGGGCTAGAAGAGATCGATCGCATAGCGGTTGCGATCGAGCGCGCGGTTCGGCGTCGGTTTCTGATCGCGGCGACGCTGTTCCTCCTCTGCATTCTGCTATCGCTGTTCGTCATCGCCGCGTGGGCCGCAGCGGCTTTGGACGGACAGGACAGCGGCCAGGCGCTTGTCATCGCTGCCAGTCTTTTGCTCATGATGGCGGCGTGTATCGCCGTGGGGTGGCGCCACTTTCAATATGGCTTGGGGATCGCAGAAAGGAAGCGAACGCCCGTTTATGGAAACAGCCGTCGTTCGACCGTCGAAACGCTCGAGAAACTCTTCGACTATCTCGGCCGCCGGACGGGGCCATCGACCTATTACTACGACCGAAAAGGCAACAGGCGCCCGGTTCATCGCCGCCATTTTTACGGACGATTGAGAGGCCTGCTCCTGTCGGAAATCGCCAGTGACCGGGCGATCGTTCTTCCGCCGCATGGTTTCTGGTTCACTGCCCAGATCTACATCGACGCCGAACCGGAAGACATTATCCGTGCGCTCAAAGTCAGGCCCAGCAGCGGAGGTCGCCCGAAGGAATTTGATTATGAGGCGATGCTGTTGGCCTTGATCGAGCACCCGGCGCTGCGCACGATCGATCCGGATGAATATGGCGCCGAAACCGAGGTCATGAACCTCATCAGGAATCGTTGCGAACCGAGCGACGACCATGACAACGACATTCCCGTTCCCGAAAGCACCCGGTTGCGGGCATTTGCCAAGGAAATTGCCGCTTCGATAAAAATAAATCGTGGCGCGCGCTAGGCGGGAAGGTTTCGGAGATACCGAAAACTCCCGGAAAAGTGCCATTTTCCCTTGCAAGCAATTAGCGACATTTACGGCCGCCCGCGGATTTCTGCGACCTTCAGGTTCCCGCACGACCCATGTGCAGTCCTGTGCAATTTGAGCTGTCTTCCACCATCAATCGCCACGGAGACGCTCATGGAACCCCTAGTCCTTTCGATCAACGAAACCGCGAAGGTTCTCGGTATCGGCCGGTCCTCGGTTTATGCCCTGATCAAGTCGGGATCGCTCGACGCGATAAGGATCGGGACGCGAACCTTGCTGACCACAGAGTCGATCCGGCGCTTGACTCAATCAGCCAATTGATCGGCGCGATCGCTCGACTTGCGGTGATGAATAAGCAGCATTCGCGCGCAGCGCCGATGCGGGCAGGACATCTACGTCGGTCTTATGGTGAGCGCGGCCTCAAATGAGCGCGCACCGGCGGCGGCAGGCGCCGCCAGAGGTCGCGCGTTGGCACGGTTGGCCGCGCAGCGCTCTTGTCTCGCTTCTTGGCGCCGCGGGCGCGCGGCCCTTGCGGCGGGGACGCAGCGCGCGGCGCTGCTCCGGACGCGGCGCTGCCACGTCCGACCCACCACCGGCCCGCGCACACCGCGGCACCGGCGGCTGCGACAAGGGCGCGTCTGTTCTCCAATGATGACGCCGCGCTGATCGCGCGCCGGCGCTGTGCTTGGGCCGGCCACGGACAGCGTGGCAGTCGGCGCACGGCTGTGGGACCGCTCGGCCGGCGCGCAAGCCGTCGCTGCGCGTCGGCTCCTCCATTGCATTCCGGCCCTGCGGGTGCGCGCCGTCCTTTGGCGCGGTCCCGTCGCCTTTCCTCGCCGCCCGCCCCGCCGTCCGGGGCCGCGTGTGGTGGAAGGAAAGGAGAAAGATCATGAAGCTTGATTTTATCGATGTGGATCATCTGTCGATTGCGACGACCAATATGCGCGGGAAGGGCAAGGACCCCGATGTGTCCGACCTGCTCCCCAGCGTTCGCGCGCGCGGGGTGCTGGTGCCGCTGCTCGTTAGGCCCAACTGTTCCGAAGGCCATTATGAGATCGTTGCGGGACGTCGGCGTTTTACCGCCGTGAGCGTCGTGGCGCGCGAGGGCGGCGCGGTGAAGCCGATCCCCTGCGCGATCCTCGACGAGGGCGACGATGCCGATGCGCTCGAAGCGTCGATGCTGGAAAATCTTGCGCGGGTCCGGCCCGACGAGGTCAGCCAGTGGGAAGCGTTCGTCGCGCTGGTCAAATCGGGGCGCAGCGTCGACGAGGTGGCGGATACGTTCGGGTTCGAGGCGTCCGCGGTGAAGCGCATCCTTGCGCTCGGCAATCTCTTGCCGCGCATCCGCACTCTCTATCGGCGCGGCGAGATCGATGCGGGCACGGTGCGACACCTGACCCTTGCCTCGAAAAGCCAGCAGAAGGCATGGCTGGCGCTGTTCGACGACGAGAGTGCCTATTGCCCGACCGGCCATCAGCTCAAGGCGTGGCTGTTCGGCGGCAACGCCATCGCGGTGAAACACGCGCTGTTCGATGTTGCCGAGGCGAAGCTCGCCATCGTCTCGGACCTGTTCGGCGAAGACAGCTATTTTGCCGACAGCGATGCTTTCTGGACCGCGCAGTTGGAGGCCATCGAAGCGCGCAAGGCCGCGTATCTCGACGCGGGATGGCCCGATGTCGTTATCATGGAACGCGGAGACTGGTTCCAGTCGTGGGGTTATGTCCATGCGAACAAGCGCAAGGGCGGTCGCATTTATGTCGAGGTTCGCGATAGCGGCGAGGTCAGCTTCCACGAAGGCTATGTGTCCACCAAGGAGGCGAAGCGGCTTTCGGGCGGTGGCGGCAGCGATGATGAGAACACGCACGCAACGAAGCCCGCGCGCCCCGAAGTGTCGGGTCCGCTCAATGCCTATATCGACCTGCACCGTCATGCGGCGGTGCGCGCCGATCTGGCCAGCCACGGCGGCGTCGCGCTGCGGGCGATGCTTGCGCATGTCATCGCGGGCGCCGACCTGTGGCGGGTTGATATCGAAAGCCAGCGCGCGCCGAAGGAAGCGATTGCCGAGAGCGTCGAGACTTGTCCCGCCGAAACGGCTTTCGACATCAAACGCCGTGCCGTGCTGGCGGTGCTGGGATTCGATGAGGACACCCCGACTGTCACGGGAAGGCCGCTTCACCGGCCCCCTTTTGCGCCCTTGTTCCAGCGGCTGCTCGAACTCCCCGATCCGGTGGTCCTGGAGATCGTGGCGATCGTCATGGGCGAGACCTTGGCGGCGGGCAGCGAGGCGGTCGAGATGATCGGCCTTCATCTGGGCACCGACATGCGCCAGCACTGGCAAGCCGACGCGGCCTTCTTCGACCAGCTTCGCGACCGCGAAGTGCTGCTCGCCATCACCAGCGAGGTCGCGGGCGCCGAGGTGGCGGCCGCGAACGCCGGTGAAAAGGCAAAGGCGCTGAAGGCGATCATCGCCGATTGCCTTGCGGGCGCGAACGGTCGCGCCAAGGCCGAGCCGTGGGTGCCGAAGTGGATGGCGTTCCCGCCGACCGCCTACACGTCGCGCGGCGGCGTCGGCAGCGTGAAGGCGGCGGCGCGCGTGGCGTTCGATCTTTCGGCTCCCGCCGATGCCAATCCGGTCGAGCGGGGCGGTGCGCCCGACGGCAACGAGACGTTGCTTGCAGCGTAAAGGCAGGGCGGGCGGCTTCGGTCGCCCGCCCATTTTTTGCGGCCCCAAAATGACGCCCCGGCCTTGCCGGCCGGCGCGGGGTCATTCGTTTCGGGCGCGCCGCCGCCGCAAGCGGCAACGGCGCGCGAAGATTTGAAAAATGGAGAATCTGGGGCGGTGCGAATTTTTCCCCTCCCACCGCCCCGACGATCATCGCGTTGATGATGCATCGCCCTGCCACCGGCAACTGGAACCGTGGTCGCATACGCCCGGCTGCGCTGGCAGGTGCGGTCATTTTTAGTCCAGCGGACTGGTTTGAATAGCCGGAATCTGCTCGTCTGCCGGATTGCTCCAAATCGCGACAAGCGGGTCTCAACATCCTTACGCATGCCCGGCGCCAGCCGGTCGCAACATCATATTCTCGTCCTATGCGGGAAGGGCGGCGTTGTCGCTTGTCCCGTTCGTGGCTGATCGATTGGGTCGTTGCGCGACGGCAGTCTTTAATCGCTTCAATCTCTCATATTTCGATAATTGACCGTCCCGCCCGATCGATAGCCGATCGTCTCCAGCGCAGCAGAACCATCCCGGCGACGGGCGAGATGACCTGTCCCGGCGCGGTGCCCCGCGAAAGTGCGGCGGCGCGATTATTTCCCCGCGTGCTGCGCACGCTCCTCGCGGGCCGCTTCGCTTCAAATAATCGCGCCGCCGCACTCCTCCGCTCACGCTGTGGCCCTTCGGGTTCGCGCGGCGCCTTATGCGCCGGCCCCTGGTCCGCCCATGCCGCAGGGATGGTCCCACGGCACAGTGAAGGAGACGACCAATGGCAGCTATCGGCTTTGTGAACGGCACCATCGAAAAAGGCTTCGTGGGCCAGCTCAAGACCCTCTCGATCCGCGCCGCGATCGAGATACGCCCCAACCGCTCGAAGAACGGCGATATCCAGCCCGACTACCGGGTCTATTCCGAAGGCGTCGAGATCGGTGCCGGCTGGGTCCGCATCGGCGAAGCTTCGGGCAAGCCTTTCGTGTCGCTGACGCTGGCGGCCCCCGAGTTCGGGCCGCGCCGCATCTACGCCAACCTCGGCCGCGCCGCCGGCCAGGACAGCGAAGATGCCTATGCGATCATCTGGAACCCCGACAACTGAGCCGGGCTTCCGCCCCGCGCCGCGGTCTGCGGCGCGGGGCTTTGCTGTGCGCTGTTCAGACAGGGCCGCCGCCGGGCTTATTGTCGCGATCGAGGTCGGCGACGGTAAAGGTCATCGGGTTGCGCAGCCAGACATTGACCTCGCCGACACGCCAGCCGCAGCAGCGCGTCGCGATCTTGTGCTGTGGCGGGAACGTCCCGGCGGCGATCTTGCGATAGAGGGTCGCGCGGCTGAGGCCGGTCAGATCGAGCACTTCATTGAGCCGCATGAGGCGGAGGGGGGATTGGAATGCCATGCTGTTCTACTCCATCTGGTGAACGAATTTGCGTCGACACGAGATAAAGAAAGCATGACGGGCGTTGCCGTCAACACCGCAGAAAACCGTCATTTACGGCATAGTGCACTGGCGTAGGGCCGTGGGTATCCGCCGGTATCCATGGGGACTTCCTGGGAGTTGTGGCGTAGGCTGAAATTTTCTGTCTCATCAGGTCTCGCCGGCAGTTGTCCCCCGCCCGATGAGGCCGTCGAGGACGGCCGCGTCCGCAAATGACGCGCCGTAAACGGCGCGGCGTCTATCCGATTCGCGTGAGATGAGCGCGCCGGTGGCGCGCAAGCGGTCGCCGCTCTCGCGGCGGCGGAGTTTGTCCCGGCGCGGCGGGGGCGGAGGTGGGCGTCACTCGCCTTTAGCCCCGCCCGGCCGGGCCGCAACCCGCGTGCCGCGGGTTCTCCACTTCGTTGCGATCCTGCGGATGCCGCCCGACCGATGATGCGGGTCTGCCGGCTCCTTCCTGCCGCCCACCCCGCCCCCCTCCGGGCCGGGGTGCGGTGGCTGGAAGGAGACCGAAGGATGATGGACCGTAAATCGCGCGAGCAGCGGCTGCAACTCTGGCGAGCCGAGCGGGCCGTTGACCGCTTGCCCCGCATGACCCGCAAGGTCTTTCTCGCGATCCGCGTCGAGGAGCTGAGCTATTCCGAGATTGCCGCCCGGTTCGGCATCAGCATCGCCGATGTCGAGGCGCATTTTGCGGTGGCCTTGCGCATCCTCAAGAAAGTCATGGATGAAAAAGATCCATGGTGGTGGCGATTCCGGCGGTGATGACCGCTCGCGAGCCGGATGGCGCTTGCCATCCGGCCGATGCAATTACAGGATGATAAGGATGCGAACCGACCTCGATCATCTCCCGACCAACAAGCAACGCGAACTCGAGCGCGTAAAGCAGATCATCTTCGAGGAGTTCGCCGACAGCATCGCGCTCGCGACGATGAGCTGGAAGAAGGAGGGCCGGATCGACAAGATCATCCTTTACGGCAGCTACGCGCGCGGCGGCTGGGTCGATGAGCCGCATACGGCGAAGGGCTATCGGTCGGACTTCGATCTGCTGATCATCGTCAGCGACAAGCGCCTCACCGACAAGGTCGAATTTTGGCCGAAGATCGAGGACCGTCTCAATCGCGAGCTGTTGATCGACAAGACGCTCCACACGCCCGTCAACCTCATTATCCATACCATGTCCGAAGTGAACGACGGTCTCGCGCACGGGCGCTATTTCTTCATGGACATCGCGAAGGACGGCATCGCGCTTTACGAGTTCGACAACAAGGAATTGCACAAGCCCAAGCCGAAGACACCCGATCAGGCGCTCGACATGGCGCAGGAATATCTTGACAGCTTTTTTCCAGCGGCGATGCAATCTTTTGAGGGCGCACATTTCCACATTGGCAAGGGATACGTGAAGAAGGCAGCGTTCGACCTGCACCAGACGACGGAGCAACTTTACCATTGCGTCCTATTGGTCTGCACTTTCTACACCCCGCATGTTCATAATCTGGCGTTCCTTCGCACCCAGGCCGAACGCCTCGACATGCGTCTCGTCGATGTCTGGCCGCGCGAATTGAAGTCGGATCGCAGGCATTTCGAGAAGCTCAAGGAAGCCTATGTGAAGGCGCGCTACTCGAAGCATTACCGCATCACCGAGGAGGAATTGCGCTGGCTCGGCGAACGCGTCGAAGAACTCGGTCGGGTCGTGCATGCCATTTGTTCGGAGCGAATTGCCCAGCTTAAAGCCGCTACGCAGGCTGGTCGCTGATTCGTGCCTCAACGCATGACAATCGCTGGGCAAATCGAGGCGCTGATCCAGCGCCTCGAAGGCGTGGCGATCTGTGATGATTGTATCACCGATCGCCTAAATCTGTCGGTGCGCTCGCAGGCCAATGTCGTGACGCGCGGCCTTGGAGGCGCAGGCGGCTACGCCCGCGAGAAGCAGCCCTGCGGACTTTGCAGTTCGGTCAAGGTCTCGACGTCACATCATCGCTGACGCCATCGGCGAACGCGCGTTTGCCGCGACGACGCCATAACATCAATCGCTGCTCGCGGCCTTCGCCGCGCAGCGTCGCAGCGGCTTCGACGAGTAGGCCCAGAATGACGGCGCGATCGTCGCCGGTGAGCTCGACCAGATCAGCCTTTGCAACGAGGCCGCCAAGCTCGATCAACTGGCGCGTGCGTTCGCGGCGCTTCACCTGCCATGCCCGCGTGTCATGCCGCGCCCGCTTCGCCTGAAGGCGATTGCGGGCTTGTATTGACCGCCGAAGCGCCGCGCGCGTTCCGGCCAGCGCCTTTGCGAATGCAGGCGCCGTCCCCGCGAAAGAACGCCGCGCCGCTCTTGCTCCACGCCTCCTTCCGCGCCGCGTCTGCGCCGACAACATCGAGCAGTGCACCCGCAAGCTGTTCGATCGACAAGGCATCCGCGCCTGTTGCTATCACAAGCTCACCGAGCTGACCTTGCTTCTTCATCTTGAGCGCCTTGGCCTTGTCGGTCAGCGCCTGAAGTTCGGCGTCGAAATCTCTCGGTTTGCGCATCGTCTGTCCTTCCATTTGTGAGGGTCGGACGAACCAGCTATGCCGAGTCTCACGCGTGCACAAGCTGCTGAAATCTCCCGAGACTTTGTGATCCCGAGCGCGATGAAATCGTGTGAGGGCGCGCTTATACGTCGTGCCGACGTGCTCGTTTTGCTGTAAATGGTACGCCGCTATGGCGATCTACCATTTCTCGGCAAAAGTCATTTCGCGCGCGGTCGGCAGCAGCGCGGTGGCCGCCGCCGCCTATCGCTCCGCCGATCGCCTCCACGACGAGCGGCTCGGCCGTGCCCACGACTTCTCGAACAAGGCCGGCGTCGTCCACAGCGAAGTGCTGCTGCCCGAAGGCGCGCCCGAGGAGTGGCGCGACCGCGAAAAACTCTGGAATGATGTCGAGGCGGCGGAGATTCGCAAGGATGCGCAGCTCGCGCGCGAAATCGAGTTCGCGATCCCGCGCGAGATGACCGAGAAACAAGGCATCGAGCTTGCCCGCGACTTCGTGCAAAGCGAGTTCGTCGACCGCGGCATGATCGCCGATCTCAATGTCCATTGGGACATCGGCGCCGACGGACTGGCACGGCCACACGCCCACGTCATGCTGACCATGCGCGAGATCCGCATCGGCGAGGATGGATCGGCCGAGTTCGGCGCGAAGGTGCGCGACTGGAACCGCACCGAGCTTCTGACGCATTGGCGGGAAGCCTGGGGTACCCATGTAAACGAGCGCCTTGCCTCGCTCGATATCGATGCGCGCATCGACCATCGCAGTCTCGAAGCGCAGGGTATCGACCTTGAACCCCAGCACAAGATCGGCCCGGCGGCATCGCGGATGGTGGAGCAAGGGCTCGAAGTCGACCGCGCCGAAGAGCATCTCGATATCGCGCGGCGGAACGGCGAAAAGCTACTCGCCAACCCGTCGATCGCGCTCGACACCATCACCCACCACCAGGCGACATTTACCAACCGTGACCTCGCGATGTTCGTGCACCGGCACAGTGCCGGAACAATCCAGTTCGATGCGGTGATGGGCGCGGTGAAAGCGTCGCCCGACCTGATTGCGCTGGGCAAGGATGGGCGCGGCGAAGATCGGTTCACGTCGCGCGCGATGATCGAAACCGAGCAGCGCCTCGAACGTGCGACCGCGACACTCGACGCGCGGCGCAATCATGGCGTCGCCGAGCGTCATCGCGAGCGGGCGCTCGCGAGTGCATCGGAGCGTGGGCTTGACCTGTCGGCGGAGCAGCGAGGCGCTCTCGAACATGTCACCAGCGCACGCGGCATTAGCAATGTCATCGGCTATGCCGGAACGGGCAAGAGCGCGATGCTTGGTGTCGCCCGCGAGGCATGGGAGGCGGCGGGTTATAACGTGCAGGGTGCGGCGCTCTCGGGCATCGCCGCCGAAGGCCTCGAATATGGCTCGGGCATCGCGTCGCGCACGCTCGCGAGCCTCGAGCATCAATGGGGTCAGGATCGCGAACGACTGACGAGCAATCATATCCTCGTGATCGACGAGGCGGGCATGGTCGGCACCCGTCAGCTCGAGCGTGTTTTGTCCGAGGCGGAAAGCCAGGGCGCGAAAGTCGTTCTTGTCGGTGATCCGCAGCAGCTCCAGGCGATCGAGGCGGGCGCCGCGTTCCGCGCTGCGGCCGAACGTCACGGCGCCGTCGAGATCATGGACATCCGTCGCCAGCAGGAAGAGTGGCAGCGCGAAGCGACGCGCGAACTTGCCACCGGGCGGACGGGCGCGGCCATCGGTCGCTATGTCGAGGCGGGACATGTCCACGCCGCCGAGACGCGCGAGGCCGCGCGCGCCGAGCTGGTCGATGCGTGGGATCGTGACCGGCAGGCGCATCCGGGTGCCAGCCGCATCATCCTGACCCACACCAATGACGAAGCGCGGCTGCTCAATGCCGAGGTGCGCGAGCGGCTGAAGGAAGGCGGCGCGCTTGCCAAAGAGGTGGGCATCACCGTCGAGCGCGGCGAGCGTGCGTTTGCATCGGGCGACCGCATCATCTTTCTCAGGAATGGGCGCGAGCTTGGCGTGAAGAACGGCTCGCTCGGCAGCGTCGAGAGCGTGAGCCCGGCGCGCATGGCGGTGACGCTCGACGACGGGCGTCGCGTCGCGTTTGACCTCAAAGATTATGCTCACCTCGATCATGGCTATGCCGCGACGATCCACAAGGCCCAGGGCATGACCGTCGACCGGGTGCAGGTGCTCGCGACGCCGGGGGTAGACAGCCACTCGACTTATGTCGCGCTGTCCAGGCACCGCGAGCAGGTGAGTCTATATTATGGCCGCGACGATTTTGCCAATCAGTCGAAGCTTGTGCGCTTCGCCTCGCGCGAGCGCGGCAAGGATATGGCGAGCGATTACAAGGTTGCGGAGGCGACGAAGGCCGCCGAGCCCAAACGTTCCATGTTCGACGGGTTCAAGCTCACTGTCTCGCGCAAGGCGCTCGATGCGCCAGCGCCCAAACTGCGGCGCGATGCTCGCCTCTCCGAGGTCAAGATCAGTGCCCGCAGTCTCGATCCGGCCGCGGCGCGCTCGCCCCTCGAGAGGGCGGTCGAACGCTTTGCGCGCGTGACGAAGGAGATCGTCGATGTCCGGTGCGCCGGCGGGAAGGAACTTCCGCACGAACTCGACAGCTATCGCAAGGCGTACAGCCAGCTCGATGCACTGCGTCCCGGCGGGGCGAGCGATCTGCGCGAGGCGTTCGGGAAGAGCTACAAGCTCACCAGCCAAGCAGCCGAAGGAAAAACCGCGGGGGCGATCGCCGCGATGGATCGGGAAGCGGCTGCGCGTGCCGCGGAGCGCGCGGCGGCCGAGCGCGCGGGGCGCGAGCGGGCGCGGCAGGCCGCCGAGACCGAGAAGCGCGCCGAGCTGTTCGTCGCCTCGTGGAAAGAGGAGAGCCTGCGGGCGCGCAAGGCGCCGACCTATGCCGCCCGCGACGAAGCGCGCGCCAACCTCAACGACATGGCGAAGAGCCTCCACCGCGACCCGCAGCTCGAGTCGCTGCTCCAGAATCGCCGCGCCGACCTCGGGCTGAAATCCTCTGCGACAGGATCGCTGTCGCACGACCTCCAGCAATATCTCGGCCGCTCGCGCGGGATGGGCATATCGATGTAGGCCGATGCCATGACCGTGAAACGCCCCCGTTCGACCCCAACATCCAACAATGCCGCCGAAGCGTTCGACAAGCTGCGCGACGAAGTATCGCTCCTGCACGCGGCGATCGAAGGCCTCACGGCAGCGAAGGAGAAGCTCCCCGATTACTCGCCCACGCTTCGCAAGATCGAGGGGCGCCTTGAGCTTGTCGACCAGCATATCGAAAGCATCCGCGACAAGCCCGCCATGCTCCTCACGCCTGAAGGGCTCGCAGCACGGCTTGCGGATGCGGCGATCATGGTCCGCGCGGAAGACCGCAAGGCCATTGGTGACGCGCGCGACGCGCTCTCCTACGAACTTGGCCGCGTCGAGGGCATGATCAAACAGCGCCGTTCGACCGCCGAGCAGGATTGGTGGGTGACCTGGGCGGCTACCGGCGGATTGCTATTCGGGGCGTTTCTGACGCTGCTGGGAGTGTCCATTTGGACGTAGCTCGCTGTGGAGCGAAACGGCGGGTTTGCGCCCAGCGGCGATGCAGTGCATCGACCGGCTGGAGGAAGCCAGATTCATCGAGAGATTTCTCGATCCGCACGATCCTAGCAGTGTCATTGTTCAATTGAAAGACGTGGGCGCGCCGCGATGTTGGCGATGCGCGGTTCGTGGGCTTGGCGACCGTTGCCCAAAAGCAGGCGCACCTAAGATCCGACCGTTTGGGATTCCGTCGGGATGCGCGAACTCGGCAGACTCGAATTGTAAAACATCGTTAACTACCGATTTTAATTCGGCAAAAATCGAGCCAAGCGCATATTTCGAGTTGATAATTCATTTTTTTGTAAGAAGATTGGGCTTCGGTTTGCCGCATTGGGCCTGTCTCGCGGCGTTTCGCGGACGGGCGCCGAAATTGTGGGGGTGAATTTCGGATAGCGATCGCGGCACCGTACGGCTGGATATGACCACCCTTTCGAACGCGCCGACAGATCGAGATCCTCGGGAAAGGCTCCCGGCATGTCCGGGAAATAAAAAGGGGTCGCGAGATGAGAGGGATTGGATATTCCGGGCGTCGGAATGGATCGGGCGCTGGGCGCTTGATGTGCGGCACCTCTCTTTCTGCAATGCTCCTGTTGGCAGTCCCGTCTGCTGCTTTCGCGCAGAATGCTGACAGAAACTGGGACGCCAATGGCACGGCGCTCGGCAATGGCGGCACCGGCACCTGGAACACGACGAACTCGACCTGGACCCCGAATACCGACGGCACCAGCGGCCCATATGTGCCATGGGATAACACGCTGCTCGACAACGCCATTTTCGGCGGCACCGCCGGTACGGTGACGCTGGGTGTGCCGATCACTGTCCACAACATCACGTTCAATACCGCCAATTACACGCTCACCGGGAATACGCTGACCCTCGCCGGTACGACGCCGACCATCACGGTTAACAGCGGCACATCGACCATCAATTCCATTATCACCGGCAACGTCGGCCTGACGAAAGCGGGTACGGGCAATTTGACCCTGGGCGGCGCCAACACCTTCTCGGGCGGCTTGAACGTCAACGCCGGCACATTGACGCTCAATGGGACGAATACATTCACCGGGACGATCAATGTCAACGCCGGCGAACTGGCTGTTGGTACGAACGCATCACTGGGCAATTCAGCCAACGTCGTTAATCTGGCCAATGGCGTGATTTTGCGCTCGACCGGGCTGCTGACAGGCCGTGTCGTCAACGTCTCAAGCGGAATTGCTGACGTGCTCTCTGGCGCGGGCGCGGCTCATTTCACGGGCAGCGGCGGGGTCCGCGCCAGTTCCTGCGGCAGTTGCGGCGTCGTGGTCGAGCTCAGCGACACCACCAACGACTTCACGGGCCAGGCGACGCTGAACTCCAATAACCCAACCGGGCCATCCTTCAGATCGGTGCGAAACGTTGGCCAGACCAGCGCGTTGGGCGCCGGCGGCACGATCGTCATAGAGGGCAGGACGACTACGTCCTACGTCAATTACACGGGGAGCGGAGACAGCTCGAACCGCGATTGGCAGATGACAACTGGGGGCGGATCGCCGACGGTCCTGCTCCGTAACAGCGGCACCGGCACGTTGACGTTGACCGGAAATATCTCGGCGACCGGGGCTTTGACCGCCGGGTTCCACGCAAGCAGCGCCGATTTGCAACTGCTCGGTGTCCTTAGCGGCACGAATAACGGGTTCCGGTTCCTTGCAAGCGGTACCAGTACGATCACGCTCGGTACCGACAACACCTTTACCGCAGGCGCCTCGATCGAAAGCGGCGAAGTCAGGGTCAGCAAGCTGGCGGATGGTGGCGCGAGCTCTTCCCTGGGCGCAGGGACAAGCATCGCGGTAAGTTCCAGCGGCACGCTCAGCTACACCGGCGGCACCGCCAGCAGCAACCGCACGTTGTCTTTTACCAACGGTACCCTCAACAACGACAGCTTGACCGGAGGGCTGACGCTCAGCGGCGCCACATCGCTTGCGGGTAGCATGACGCTGGGCGGCAGTTTCACCGGTGCCGACAACACCATGTCCGGCATCATTTCGGGCACTGGCAACCTGGTCAGTTCGGGTCCGGCGACATGGGTGCTGAGCGGTGCCAACACCCGCACGGGCACGATCACGGTCAACGGGGGCACGCTGCGCGGCACCAATGCCTCGTCCTTCGGCACCGTGAACGGGATCACTGTAAACGGCGGCACGCTGGATACCGGCGGATTTAATCTGGCGACGCCGACGCTTGCCGGCACTGGTGGGACCATCGCGCTTGGCGCGGGAACGCTGAGTGTCACGGCGGCGACGGCCCAGACGTTTGGAGGCAGCATCAGCGGCAGCGGCGGCCTGATGAAGCTCGGCAGTGCGATGCTGACCCTCTCCGGCGCCAACAGTTATACCGGCGCGACCACCATCAACAACGGCACGGTGAGGCTCAACTTCTCGGCGGGTGGCGCGCCGGCGAGCAACATCCTGGCGAGCACTTCGACAGTGAGCATGGCCGGCGGCACGCTCAGCCTGCTGGGGCAGGCGAGCACGGCTAACAGCCAGACGTTCGGCGGCTTGACCATCACCGGCGGTAACAACACGATCAGCGCAACGTCCGGAACGGGCGGCAGCATGGCCGTCAATTTCGGCGCGATCACCCGCAGCAACGGACTCGTCAATTTCGTCCTGCCGGCCAGCGGCAGTTTCACCACCAGCAACCTGTCGATGGGACCCTGGGCGACGGTCAACGGCTCCGACTATGCCGATGTCGTGGGCGGCAATATCGTCGCCTTCACCGGCTATGTGAACAAGGACGATGCCGCCACCTGGGCGAACGGCGACGTCGTTAGCGACGAATCCCTGCCCGCCAACAGCCCTTATACCGGCACGCTCGCAGGCGACGTGGCGCTCGGCGGCATCAAATATACTGCCGCTGCCAACTCGCTGGTCGACCTGGGCGGTCACACGCTGAGCACCGATGGCTCGATCATCGTTGCGCCGACCGTGGGGAACGCCACCCAGACCATCAGCAACGGCAACCTGACGGGGGGCGCCGGCGGCGGCACGCTGGGCGTTCAGCAGAACAGTACCGGAAACGGCAGCTTCACCATTGCTGCGACCGTCGTCGATAATGGCGGCGCGACCGGTTTCGCGAAGGCGGGCGCCGGTCTCGTCACGTTGAGCGGCGCGAACAGCTATACCGGCGCCACCACGATCAGCCAAGGAACGTTGTCGGTCAACACCATCGCGAACGGCGGAGTGGCGAGCGCGATCGGCGCTTCGACCAACGCATCTTCCAATCTGCTGATCCAGGGCGCGACCCTGCAATATACCGGAGCCAATGCCACCAGCGACCGCGGCTTCACGATCGAGACCAACGGACCGGTGGCGGGCAGCACGATCAGCGTTACCCAGGCGGGTTCCAACCTGACGTTCAGCGGCCTCGTCACCAGTCCGGATGGCGCTGGTCTCACCAAGACCGGGGCGGGCACGCTGACGCTCGCCGGGGCGGGCAACGACTATACGGGCGTGACGACCATCAGTGGCGGTACTTTGGCGGCGAGCACCCTCGCCGACGGAGGACTTGTCAGCAGCATCGGCGCCTCGACGTCGGCGTCCTCGAATCTGGTAATGCAAGGCGGCGGCGAGCTGGAATATACCGGGGGCACCACTAGCATCGATCGCGGGTTCACCCTTGGCGCCGGCGGCGGCGCGGTGGACGTGGCTAATTTGTCGACTGTGCTGACGATCGGCGGGATGGTCGTCGGTACTGCCGGGCAGGCGCTGACCAAGAACGGGGCTGGCACGCTGGTGCTTTCGGGTGCCAACAGCGGCTTTAGTGCCGGCGGCTTTGTGAATGCTGGCACCTTGCGCGCTGGCTCGACCCAGGCATTGGGAACTGGCGGCTGGACTGTAGCGAACGGCGCCACGCTGGATCTCGGCAACAACGCCATCACCAGCGGCGGGATTGCCGGCGGCGGGGCCGTGAACCTGGGAACTGCGAGGCTGACGCTCAACGGATCGGGCTTGGACTTTTCCGGTATCGTGACCGGCACCGGCGGCGTGACGGTCAGCGGCGGCGCTCAAACCTTCTCCGGCTGCAGCAACGATTACACCGGTTCCACTATCATTCAGAGCAATGGCACTCTGAACATCGATTGCCTTGCCAATGGCGGACAGCCGAGCGGTGTTGGCGCTTCGGGCAGCGCTTCGACCAATCTGGTCTTCAATACGGGTGCGTTGAATTACACGGGCAGTACGGTGACGACCAATCGCGGTTTCCAGCTTCTGGGAACCGGCGCAATCGGCGTTCAGAACGCAGCGACTACCCTGACCTTCACGGGCGTGGCGACCGGCGCGGGCACATTGCGAAAGGACGGTGCCGGCACCCTGGTCCTCTCGGGTGCCAACACCTTGACCGGTCCTATCAGCATTACTGGTGGCGTGCTTCGCGCCGGCTCGGCAACTGCGCTCTCGCAGAACTTCGTGAGCTTCGGCAATGTCGCCGGCGCCACGCTCGACCTTAACAATTTCAATTCGACATTCACTTATCTGAACGGCGGCGGCACACTCGGCGGAAATATCGTGCTGGGCAGCGCCAACCTCTCGCTTAACTACGGGACCGTCACTGCGCAAAACTACGCGGGCCAGATCAGCGGCACTGGCAGTTTCATCAAGGGTGGCAGCACCAATTTCGTCCAGATCCTCAGTGGCTGCGACAACAGCTATACCGGCGCGACCACAATCAATTCTGGCGCGCTCCAAGTGAGTTGTCTGACGAACGGCGGCACGAACAGTTCGATCGGAAGCTCCGGCAGCGGCGCGAGCAACTTGATCCTCAGCGGTGGCACGCTGCGTTACGTCGGCTCCGGCGGCAGCACCGACCGTCTCTTCACGCTCGGCGCCTCCGCGAACAGCAAGATCGAGGCTAACGGGACCGGCGCGCTCAGCTTCACCAACACCGGCGCGATTGCCTTCTCCAGCCCCGACACGGGTCAGACCATCAGGCTCGGCGGCACGAACACTGGCAACAATAGCTTTGCACTGCAAATCACCGACAACGGCACGGGGCTTACGTCGCTGACGAAGGAAGATAGCGGGACCTGGATCCTGACCAATCAAAACAGCACCTACACCGGCGTGACGACGATCAGCGGCGGCGTGCTGGGGGTCGACAAACTGTCGGACGCTGGATTCGCCAGCAGCATCGGCCAATCGTCCATCGGCGCGTCCAACCTGGTGATCGGCGAAGGCTCGACGCTGCGGTACACGGGCGGCGGCGACAGCACGAACCGGCTGTTCACCCTCGCCAAGGGCGTCAGCTTTATCGAATCCTCCGGCACCGGGGCGATTGCCTTCACCAACACCGGCGCCGTGGCCTATGCCGATCCGGGCCAGGCCCGCGTCGTCGCGCTGGGGGGTACGAACACCGGCAACAACATCATGGGCGCCAGCATCGGCAACAGTGGCGCGGGCGTCACCACGCTGGCGAAGAACGATGCCGGAACATGGTCCCTGACCGGCGACAGCACCTATACCGGTCTGACCAACGTCAATGCCGGGATCCTCTATATCGGCAACGGCGGCACGAGCGGCTCGATCCAGAGCACCACGGCCAACGTCGCGGGTGGCAGCACGCTCGGCTTCAACCGTTCCGATGCGGTGAGCTTCGCCGGCACGATCGCCGGTGCGGGCGCGGTGCAGCAACTGGGGACCGGCACGACCACGCTGACCGGCACCAATAGCTATACCGGCGGCACGACGATCAGCGCGGGGACGCTGCAGCTTGGCAATGGCGGCGCGACCGGCTCGATCGTCGGCAACGTCGCCAACAGCGGCACGCTCGCGTTCAACCGCAACAATGCCTACACATTCGGCGGGGCGATCACCGGCAGCGGCACGATCGCGCAAATCGGCACCGGCACGACCACGCTTACCGCCGCCAACACCGCTGGCGCGACGACGATCAGCGCGGGCGTGCTGAACGTCAACGGGGCCCTCACGACGCAGACCGTCGCGATGACGGGCACCTCGACGCTGAACGTGAACGCAACGACGGGCGCGGCGGCGGGCGGAACTGCGATTTTTACCGGCGATGCGGGCGCCAGCACGATCAATGTCGCGTCAGGCATTACGCTGCGCGCGGCGGGCGACCTTGGCGGCGGCAACGATGTTGTCACCGTGGCGGGAACGCTGAACACCGGTGCGGGTGTCTTCTCGCTCGGCGACGGTAACGATGCTCTGGTGTTCAACGATCCGGGAACCTTCAGCGGCAGCATAGCTGGCGGCACGGGTATTGATGCGCTCCAGATCAACAATGCGTCCTTCCGTGCGCTGAACGGCGCCAACGTCACCGGCTTCGAGACGTTAACCAAAACCTTGGGCGGTATCCTGACGCTGACAGGCGACCATAGCTACGTCAATGGCGTGACCGTCGCCGCCGGCAGGATGGAGATTGGCGATGGAACCGCGACAGGGACGCTCATCGGGGACATCGCGAATAGCGGCACCCTGAGGTTCAACCGCGCGGGCACCTCGACCTACGCAGGCGCAATTTCCGGAACCGGCTTCATCCAACACTTTGGCAGTGGCACGACGATCTTCACCGGCAACAGCAGCTATACGGGCGCGACCGGAATCAACGCCGGCACGCTCCTGATCAATGGCGATCAGTCGGGCGCGACGGGTCTCACCAGCGTCGCCTCGGGCGCGACGCTCGGCGGCACCGGGACGATCGGCGGCAATGTCAACATTCTCAATGGCGGAACGTTGGCAGCGGGTTCGAACGGCGTCGGCGCGCTGACGATCAACGGCAACCTCGCGCTCGGCAACACCTCGCAGCTCAATTTCGAGTTCGGCCAGGCGAACGTGCCGGGCGGACCGCTCAACGACCTCGTCAATGTGGGCGGCGATCTGACGCTGGACGGGGTGGTCAATGTGACGGAGGCGGCGGGGGGCAGCTTTGGTCCCGGCGTCTACCGCATGTTCAACTATGGCGGCGCGTTGACGAACAACGGCCTGACGGTGGGCTCGGTGCCGGCCGGCACGCAGGCGTTCGTGCAGACCGCGCTCGCCAACCAGGTCAACCTCGTCAACACCGCCGGCCTGACGCTGAGCTTCTGGGATGGCGCGGCGGGTCCGAAAAACGACAATTCCATCCAGGGCGGCGACGGCATCTGGCGCGTCGGCGGCGGCGAGAACAACTGGACAGACGAAAATGGCGGGGTGAACGCCGATTATGCCCAGGACAGCTTCGCGATCTTCCAGGGGACGGGTGGCACGGTCACCGTCGATAACACAGGCGGCAGCGTTCAGGCTTCGGGCATGCAATTCACTGCCGATGGCTATGTGATCACGGGCGCACCGCTGACGCTGACCGGCACCCAGGCGTTCATTCGCGTCGGCGATGGAAGCGCGGGCGATGCGGGGCTTACCGCCACGATCGGCGCCGCGCTGGGCGGTGCGGCGCAGCTGGTCAAGACCGACGGCGGCACGCTCGTCCTCTCCGGCACCAGCAGCTACACCGGCGGCACCGCGATCGACGGCGGCACGCTGCGCATTTCGAGCGACGCCAATCTGGGCGATGCAGCAGGCGGCCTCAGCCTCGATGGCGGCACGCTCAACACCACGGCAAGCCTCACCTCGGCCCGGATCATCGACCTTGCCGGAGACGGCACCTTCCTCACCGACACCGGCACGTCGCTGACGCTGAGCGGTGCGATCTCGGGCGCCGGCGCGCTGACCAAGGACGGTGCGGGCTCGCTCGTCCTGACCAACGCCGGCACTTATGCCGGCGGCACGACGATCAGCGCCGGAACTCTCCAGCTCGGCGGCGGCGGCACGACCGGCTCCATCCTGGGCGATGTCGTCAACAACGGCGTGCTGACGTTCAACCGGTCGGATGCGGTTACGTTCACTGGCGCCGTTACCGGCGCGGGCGCCGTCAACCAGATCGGCACCGGAACCACTATTCTAACCGCCGACAACAGCTATACCGGCGGGACGATGATCAGCGCGGGCGTGCTTCAGCTCGGCTCGGGCGGGACCAGCGGCGGCATCATCGGCGACGTGGTCAACAATGCGGCGCTGATCTTCAACCGGTCGAACGCGCTTACGTTCGGTGGACTGATCTCGGGCACCGGCAGTATCGAGCAGGCGGGTAGCGGTACCACCATTCTCACCGGCGCCAACAGCTATGTCGGCCCCACGACGGTGAGCAGCGGCACGCTGTTGATCAACGGCGACCAGAGTGCGGCGACGGGCGCGACCAGCGTCGCTTCGGGCGCGACGCTCGGCGGCATCGGCATCATCGGCGGCGATGTCACCCTGGCGGGCGGCGCGACGCTGGCGCCCAGCGACGCGACCGGCCCGGGCACGCTCACCATCAACGGCAATCTTGCGCTCGCGGGCACCTCACGGCTCGATTACGAGTTCGGCCAGTCGAACGTGATCGGCGGCCCGCTCAACGACCTGACGCAGGTGGGCGGCGATCTCACGCTCGATGGCACGATCGACGTGACTGTCTCGCCGGGCGGCGATTTCGGCCCCGGCCTCTACCGCGTGATCAGCTATGGCGGCGCGCTCAACGATCAGGGCCTCGACCTCGGGACGCTACCCCCGGGCAGCCTGGTCTCGGTACAGACCTCCATCGCGAACCAGATCAATCTGATCAACGCGACCGGCGCGACGCTCAACTTCTGGGACGGCGCGAACCTCGCGAACAAGGGTGACGGCGCGGTCAATGGCGGCGACGGCACCTGGCAGAACAGCAGCGGCAACGACAACTGGACCGAAACCAGCGGCGCGGTGAACGGCGCTTACACCGATGCGAGCTTCGCCATCTTCGCGGCGGCACCGGGCATGGTCGACGTCGACAACAGCCTCGGCGCAGTCACCGCTTCGGGCCTGCAGTTCGCGAGCGACGGCTACACGATCATTGGCCAGGATCTGACCCTCGTGGGGCCGCAATCGACCATCCGCGTCGGTGACGGCACGGCGCTCGGCCTTGGCTATACCGCTACGATCGACGCGGCGCTCATCGGCAATACGCAACTGATCAAGGCCGATCTCGGCACGCTGGTGCTCTCGGGCACCAACATTTACACGGGCGGCACACAGATCGACGCGGGCACGCTACGCATCGCGAGCGACGCCAATCTTGGCGACGCTGCGGGCGCGCTCAGCCTCAATGGCGGTACGCTCAACACCACGGCCGACATCAGTTCGAGCCGTGCGGTCGATTTTCTCGGAGCGGGCACCTTGCTCACCGATGCGGGCACGACGCTGACGCTGAGCGGTGCAATGGCCGGTTCGGGCGGGTTCACCAAGGCCGGAGCCGGCAGCCTTGTCCTAAGCGGCACAAACAGCTTCGGCGGCGGTGTCGACGTGACCGCGGGCAGCCTGTTCGTGAACGGCGACCAGTCGGCAGCGACCGGCGCGACGAGCATCGCCTCCGGCGCGACGCTGGGTGGTTCGGGCATCATCGGCGGCAATGTCACGCTTGCCGATGGAGCGACGCTGGCCGCTGGCACCAACAATGTCGGCACGCTCACAATTAACGGCAATCTCGCGCTGAGTGCGGGCTCAGTGCTCGACTTCGCGTTCGGCGAGGCCAACGTCGCGGGCGGCAGCCGCAACGATCTCGTCAATGTCGGTGGCGATCTCACGCTCGACGGCACGATCAACGTCTCGGTGCCGGCAGGCGGCAGTTTCGGCCCGGGCATCTTCCGCGTGTTCAACTATGGCGGGGCGCTGACAGACAACGGCCTCACCCTCGGCGCGCTGCCGGGCGGCAGCGATGTGTCAGTCCAGACGGCGATCGCGGGGCAGGTCAATCTCGTCAATACCGCTGGCCTGACGCTGAGCTTCTGGGATGGCAACGCCGGCCCCAAGAACGACGGAACCATCAATGGCGGGGACGGCGTGTGGCGCGTAGGCGGCGGCTCCAACAACTGGACCAGTGCCTCGGGCACGCCCAACGCTGACTATATGCAGAACAGCTTTGCGATCTTCTCGGCCGCGCCGGGAACGGTGACCATCGACGATGTCGGCGGCGGCGTTCAGGCTTCGGGCATGCAGTTTGCGAGCGACGGCTATATGATCACCGGCGACGCGTTGACGCTGACGGGCACCCAGGCGATCGTGCAGGTCGGCGACGGGAGTGTCGCCAGCAGCGGCTATACGGCGACCGTCGCCGCCGAGATTACAGGTGGCGCGCAACTGGTCAAAACCGACGCCGGCACGCTCGTGCTGTCAGGGACCAACAGCTATACCGGCGGCACCGCGATCAATGGTGGTCGCATTCGCATATCGAGCGACGCCAATCTCGGCGACGCGGCAGGTGCGCTCAGCTTCGACGGCGGCACGCTTCAGACTACGGCCGATATCTCCTCCAGCCGCGCGGTCACGCTTGCTGGCGGCGGCACGGTTCTGACCGACACGGGTACGACCTTCACTCTTAGCGGCGTCATCCTGGGCGCCGGCGGACTCACCAAGGATGGCTCCGGCACGCTCCTGTTCACCGGCGCCAACGGCTATACCGGTGGCACCACGATTGCGGCGGGCACGTTGCAGCTGGGCAACGGCGGCACGACCGGCAGCCTTACCGGCGATGTCATCAACAACGGCACGCTGGCATTTAACCGGTCGGACAGCCTGACTTTCGCCGGCACCGTCAGCGGAACGGGCGCTGTCAATCAGATCGGCACCGGCACGACCATCCTTACTGCGAACAACAATTATACCGGCGGCACCACGATCAGCGCCGGAACGCTCCAGCTCGGCGGCGGCGGCACGACCGGCTTCATCCTGGGCGATGTGACCAACAACGGCACGCTGGCGTTCAACCGGTCGGATGCGGTCACCTTCGCTGGCGCCGTCACCGGCGCGGGCGCCGTCAACCAGATCGGCACCGGAACCACCATTCTAACCGCCAACAATAGCTATACCGGCGGGACGACCGTGAACGGCGGCACGCTGCTGGTCAATGGCGACCAGTCGGCTGCGACCGGGCTCACCAGCGTCGCCCTGGGCGCGACGCTGGGCGGCACTGGAACGATCGGCGGCGATGTCTTTGTGGCAGACGGCGCCACGCTGGCGCCGGGCGCCGGCGGCGCGGGAGCGCTCACGGTCAACGGCAACCTTGCGCTGTCGGCGGGTGCGTTGTTGGCATACGACTTTGGCGCAGCCAATGCGCCCGGAAATCCGCTTAACGATGTCGTCAACGTCGGGGGCGATCTGACGCTTGACGGCACACTCAATGTTACGGTCACGCCGGGTGGTGCGTTCGATATCGGCCTCTACCGGATTGCCAACTACAATGGCACGCTGACCGATAACGGCCTTGCACTCGGCACGTTGCCGGCGGGCGCCGACGCGTTCGTGCAGACCTCCGTCGCGAACCAGGTCAATCTGATCAACGTCGGCGGCGTCACGCTAAACTTCTGGGATGGCGCGGCGGGACCGAAGTTCAACGGCGCGGTCAACGGCGGGGACGGGATCTGGCAGAACAGTACAGGCAACGACAACTGGGCCGACGCGACCGGCGCGGTCAACGCGGGCTATGACGACGGCGCGTTCGCGATCTTTACCGGCAATGCCGGCACGGTGACGATCGACAACGGGCTTGGCGCGGTCACCGCCTCGGGTCTGCAGTTCGCGGTCGATGGCTACACCGTCGCGGGTGATGCGCTGACGCTGACCGGACCGCAGTCGGTGATTCGTGTCGGCGACGGAACGGCAGCGGGAGCAGGTTACACGGCCACCATCACCAGCGAAATCGCGGGCGGAACCCAACTGGTCAAGACCGACGCCGGTACGCTCGTGCTGACCGGCGTCAACAGCTACACTGGCGGCACTGCGATCAATGGCGGAACGGTGCGGATCGCAAGCGACGCCAATCTGGGCGCAGCCACTGGCGGCCTGAGCCTCAACGGCGGCACCCTCAACGCCACTGCGGACCTGACCTCCGCACGCGCGGTTGAGCTTGCTGGTAGCGGGACGTTCCTCACCGACCCAGGCACGGCGCTGACCCTCAGCGGCGCTCTTACCGGCGCAGGCAGTCTGGTTAAGACCGGCAGTGGCACGCTGACGCTTTCCGGAACCGGCGGCTACACCGGCGCGACCAATGTCAACGCCGGCACGCTGCTTGTGAACGGCGACTATACGGGTGCGACCGGCCTGACCAGCGTTGCCTCGGGAGCGAGCCTCGGCGGTACGGGCATGATCGGCGGCGATGTGAGCCTTGCCGATGGTGCGACACTGACTCCCGGCGCCAGCGGTGCCGGTACGCTCACGATCGCCGGAGATCTGTCGCTCGCGGCGGGAACGACGCTGGCGTACGAGTTCGGCGCCGCCAATGTTGCCGGCGGCGCGCTCAACGATCTTGTCAATGTCGGCGGCAACCTGGTGCTCGACGGCACGATCAACGTAACAGTTCCCGCCGGCGGTGCCTTCGATGTAGGCGTCTACCGCGTGTTCAATTATGGCGGCGCGCTTACCGACAACGGCCTGACGCTGGGGTCGCTGCCCGTCGGCAGCGACGTCGATGTCCAGACCTCGATCGCCGGACAGGTGAATCTGGTCAACAGCGCCGGTCTGACACTCAACTTCTGGGACGGGGCCGGGCCAAAGAACAATGGCGCGATCAATGGCGGCACCGGCACCTGGCAAAACAGCGCTGGCAACGACAACTGGACCAACATCAACGGCACGGTGAATGCGGCATATAGCGACGGCGCGTTCGCGGTGTTCGGCGGCACCGGCGGCACGGTCACGGTCGACAACGGTCTCGGCCAGGTGACCGCGGCCGGCATGCAGTTTGCCGCGAATGGCTACACGATCAGCGGGGGTGAGATCGCGCTGACCGGTCCGCAATCGACCATCCGGGTCGGCGACGGCAGCACGGCCGGCGCTGGGTTCACCGCGACGATCAACGGTCCGCTCTCGGGCGACACGCAGTTGGTCAAGACCGATGCCGGCACGCTCGTCCTCGGCGGCACCAACAGCTACACTGGCGGCACGCTGATCCATGGCGGCACCGTGCAGATCGCGGCGGATGCCAATCTTGGCGCCGCGTCGGGCGCCGTGACGTTCGACGGCGGTAGGCTTTCGACCAGCGCCGATGTGACCAGCACGCGCGACATCATGATGACCGGTGCCGGCACGATCTCGGCCGCGAGCGGTACGACATTCACATTCAACGGCCTGCTCTCGGGCACCGGCGCGCTGACCAACGCAGGAGCCGGCACGTTTCTGCTGACCGGCGACAGCTCCGGCTTTGCGGGAAGCACCAGGGTCGAAGGAACGATGATCGTCAACGGCAGTCTGTGCGGCGACGTCGATGTGGTGGCCGGCGGCCGCCTCGGTGGCACTGGCACCATCTGCACCACCGTGAATTCAGGCACGATCGCTCCCGGCGAGTCGATCGGCACGCTCACCGTCGCCGGTACCTACACCGGCAACAATGGCGTGATCGAGATCGAAGCCGAACTCGGTGGCGACGCCTCGCCGACTGACCGGCTCGTCGTCACCAACGGCACGGCCGGCTCGACGGAAGTGGTCGTCATCAACCGGGGCGGCCTTGGCGCACAGACCAACGAGGGCATCAAGATCGTTGACGTCACCGGCGGTGCGTCGAACGGTATGTTCACCTTGCGTGGCGACTATATTTTCGACGGTAGTCCGGCGGTGATCGCCGGCGCCTACGGCTATCGTCTGTACCAGGGCGGCGTTTCGACGCCCACCGACGGCGACTGGTATTTGCGTTCGGCGCTGCTCAATGGCTCGAACGAGCCGCAGGGTCCGCTCTATCAGCCGGGCGTGCCGCTTTATGAAAATTACGGTCAGGTTCTGGCGTCGCTCAACTCCCTCCCGACGCTCCAGGAACGTGTCGGCAATCGCCAGTGGGCTCGCTCGGCCGACGGCGCCAGCACCGGCATCTGGGGCCGCATGGAAAGTACGCGGGCCCGGCCCGAGGCCCGGGTGTCGACCGCCGGCACCGATGCCAATATCGACAGCTGGAAGCTGCAGGTCGGCGCCGACCGGACGCTTAGTGAAAGCGACGAGGGCGCGCTCGTCGCCGGCATCACGGGCCATTATGGCGAGTCCAATGCATCGGTCCGTTCGATGTTTGGTGATGGCACGATCAAGGCCAAGGCCTATGGCGCCGGAGCAACGCTGACCTGGTATAGCCAGGGGGGCTTCTATGCCGACGGCCAGGCCCAGTTCGCCTGGTTCGATGGGCGGCTGACCTCGTCGGTTCTCGGAACGCTGGTCGACGGCAACGGCGGCACGGGCAAGGCCTTCAGCCTCGAGCTCGGTAAGCGCGCCGCCGTCGGCGGTGGGCTCACGGTTACGCCGCAAGTCCAGATGAGCTATCAGGATGCCGATTTCGACAGCTTCGCCGACCCATCCGAGGCCATCGTCTCCTCGGCGAAGGGCGACAGCCTGAAGACGCGCTGGGGCATCTCGCTCGATCATCAGCAAGCGTGGGAGTCGAACGGCGCATCGCGCCGGAGCCACCTCTATGGTCTGATCAACGTGAGCTACGAATGGCTCGACGGTACCGAGGCAAATGTGTCGGGAACTGCCATTCGCAACGCGAACGACCGGCTGCGGGGCGAGATTGCCTTGGGTGGAAGCCTCGGTCTGGGTGATCGTGTGACCATCTACAGCCAGGCGTCGGCGAGCTCGCCCTTCCGCGATTTCGGCGACGATTACAGCATCAAGGGCGTCGCCGGCGTGCGGGTCGCCTTTTGAGGCTTCGGATTTATGGGATCACATAGGAGAAAATGATGGCCAGCGCAGCGCAAAGCGCGACCTTGCCCCTGTTCTACAAAGACCTGACGCCGATCAACATTCGCGATCACGGTAGCTGGCGGAGCCGCACGACCGACAAGGCGAGCTGGCTCGCCGCGCAGCATGTCGTGCCGCTCACGGTCGAAGAGTTCGCCGAGGCGCAGCGTCATTATCCAATCATCTTTTCGATGGGCGAGAATCCCGTCCCGCTCGCGTTGATGGGCCTCAACGACGGAGTGAACGTGTTTGTCGAAGCGGACGGCAGCCTCGCCGAAGCTGTCTATATCCCCGCCTATGTCCGGCGTTATCCGTTCATGCTGGCCCGCATATCGCCCGAGAGCAGCGATCTCTCGCTCTGCTTCGATGCGACGACCGATCTGGTGGGCGACTTTGCCGATGGTACCGCCCTGTTCGATGGCGACGCTCCCAGCGAAGCCTGTCGCTCGACGCTGCAATTTTGCGAGCAATTCGAGATCGCCGGCCAGAAGACCAGCGCCTTCGTGGCCGAGCTCGTCGAGCATGGCCTTCTCATGGACGGCGAACTGACGATCCAGCCCGGAAATGGAGGTCCGCCCTTCGTCTATCGCGGATTTCAGATGATCGACGAGGCGAAGTTTCGCGAACTCGATGCCGAGGTGCTTCGCGACTGGAACCGGAACGGCGCGCTGACCCTGGTAATTGCTCATCTCTTTTCGCTGGGCCTGATGAGCAAGGTCTTCAATCGCCAGCAGGCCGCGTCGCGACCTGACGCTGAATTCCAAGGCTCCCCTGCCGGCTCCGCGTCACAATGAATTTGCTGCGACGTCTTGGATGCTTCGTCGGCAAACATGAGCGCTGGCGCGAGCGGGTATGGCGGGAGGGTTCCTTCTACAAGGGCGTGTGCAAGCATTGTCGAACGCCGATGGTCCAGGATGCCCGACGCCGCTGGCATGTCGACCGCGCACGCTGAAATGTCATGTCATGTCCGGACGCTGAAGCGAATTGAGGATCGATGCGCCGGGAAATCATCCTGTCGGCGGCCGCCATTGCCGCCCTGCTGTGGTCGGGAAGAAGCACTGCTCCGCGCGTCCACGACACCTCAGCCGACGATCGGATCATCCTCGTTGATGTCTTCACGTCGGTGGAAGACTGCGCGGCCGCGTCCGGCCTCGGCCATGCGGTCTGCGTGACGGGCGATCGAGCCGCCCGCGCCAAGCACGGCCGGTCCGGTCCGAAATTCAATACGCGGGCGCTTTGCGAGGCGCGCTTCGGGACGGACGGCTGCGTCACCGAGCGCGCCGGATCCGGGCGGGTGATGCCGCGACCTGCCGGTTTTCTGCTGTGCAGCGTCGGGCCGCGCGGTTGCCGGACGCCCATCTATGCTCCGGTCTATCGAACGGTCACTGGCGCGCAGTTCACCGTTACAGGCGAGGGAAATATTCGCCGCCTGTCGGCATATGGCGGACGTTATCGAATCAGCCGGGTGACCGCAAACCGGACCGATATCGGAGCATGACCGGCTGCGTCGCCGTCCGCTCGGCCACCGATATGTGTTGTTCGCGAGGATCAGCGCGTGACCGACGCGATCGAGATGCGATCGCGGCCGAGGCGCTTCGCGCGGTAAAGCAATTCATCCGAAGCGCGCAGCAATTCGGCCGCGTGACTGACAATCGATCCGTCGACGGCATCCCCCTCGATCAAGGCGACGCCGATGCTGATCGTCACCCGCCCGCGATCCGTCGCCGGATGCGGAACCGCGAGGCTGTTGACGGCCTGTCGGCACCGGTCGGCAAGCTCGCCGGCAGTTCGGGGGCTCGCATCGGGAAGGACCAACGCAAACTCTTCGCCCCCGTAGCGGGCGACGGCAGCCGTCCCGCGACTACATTCCTCGAGCGCCGCCGAAACCGCGCGCAGGCATTTGTCGCCCGCGGGGTGACCGAAACGATCATTATAGAGTTTGAAATGGTCGATATCGATGAGCAACACCGCCACGCTTGCGGATTCCGCGCCAGCGCGGCGCAATTCGCGGCGCAATCGCATTTCGAGACCGCGTCGGTTGAGCAATCCCGTCAGATGGTCGCGGGCCGCTATCGAGAGCAGCCGGCGGCGCGACCGCTGAAGCCGCCTTTCGGTGCGAACGCGCCGCGTTATATCGGCGGCGGCAACGCACAGTCCGCCGACATGCCCGTCCTCGACGAGCGGCGCAAAGGAAAGTTGCAGCTGACGACCACGCCAGGCGACGACAAGATCGCGGAGTTGCTCGCCTGCATCCGCCTTGGCGAAACAGGAGCTCAATATCGTATCGGCATCGGCCAGCAGGCTCGCCGCGTAACGACCCGCAAGCGCGCCGGTGGGACATCCTGCAAGCTCGGCCATGCGCTCATTCGCCGCGGTGAACCGGCGCTGCCGGTCGATGACGCAAAGAGCAATCGGAGCTATCGCAAAATAGGCGGGACGTCGGGGTCCGGATGAGCTTGCCGGTGGCTGCCGCGACGTGCCGGTCCCGGCTCCGTGCCGGTTGCCTGCCGTGCGCGCCCACGACCCCAAGGCGAGTTCCATGCTCAACTCCGTCGACTGAACTTGTGGGGGCGCTCTGGCTCCTACACCGGCGGTTGTCATGTTAAGGATTGCAAATTCTGCCCGCTTTCGCTGCTCGCTGTAAAACATTGTTAACCATCACATCTGTCCTCGCATTCTGCGCTCGATTCCCTAAGGTTCCGCTCCGTTGGAGGCAGGGGTGGTGATGCGGGTCGCGATACTGGAAGACGATCTGGCGCAGGCCGGATATGTTACTAAATTCTTGAACGAAGCGGGCCATCGGTGCGAACATTTCGCCGAGGGCCAGGAACTGATCCGCGCGCTGCGCCGCGAGACGTTTGATCTCCTCGTTCTGGACTGGAACGTCCCGGGGGCGTCGGGTTTCGATGTGCTGCAATGGACGAGGATCAATCTCGACGCGCCGCCGCCGGCGCTCATGCTGACGAGCCGCTCGACCGAGGAAGATATTGTCGAAGGTCTCCGGGCCGGCGCCGACGATTTTGTCGTCAAGCCCGTTTCGGCTCCGGTTCTGCTTGCGCGCGTCAATGCCATCGCCCGACGCGTTCACCCCCATTCCGTCAGCGGCACCGAGAGTTTCGGGCCCTATCGCTTCGACACCCGCGCAGAGTGCCTCGAGATCGATGGCGTTCCGGTTAGTCTCACCGCGAAGGAATTCGCCTTGGCGCTGCTCCTGTTCCGCAATACCCACCGCGCCCTTTCGCGCGCCTATATCTTCGAATCCTTGTGGGGCCGCAGCCCCGACCTCCCGACCCGGACGCTCGACGTCCATATCTCGAATGTTCGCACAAAGCTCAACCTCCGCCCGTCGAACGGGTACAAGCTCGTCCCCGTCTACGCATATGGATATCGTCTTGAAGCGCTTGCCTGATCTTCGCCTTCTCGCGGCGCTTATCCTCCTGTGTCTCGCCGCGCCGGCTTCGCCTTTGGCTGCCCAAAACCGCCAGGAACCGGGTGCGGCGGTCGTGCTTTACCGCGTCAAAGCCGGCGACAATCTCTATGAACTCGCCGAGCGTTATCTCACGCGTGTCGAAGATTATGTCGCCGTCCAGCGGCTCAATGCGATCGCCAATCCCCGGCGCCTCAAGCCGGGATCGCTGATCCGCATCCCGCGCTCGCTGCTCCGCCATGAGCCGCTCCGGGCTGTCGTCCAGAGCTATCGTGGAACGGTTTCCGTCCAGCGCGGCAGCGCCCGCCGGCCCGCTGCGATCGGAATGCGGCTTGGTGAAGGCGACATTCTCGAAACGGCCGAAAAATCCTTCGTCAGTCTGCGGCTGCCCGACGATTCGACTGTCGCCATGCCTTCGCGCTCGTCGGTTCGCATCGAACGCTTGCGCAGGACGTTGCTCGGCGGTGCGATCGACAGGCTGTTCTCGATCGTCAAGGGGCGGGCGAGCGCCAATGTAACCCCGATGTCCGATCCCGACAGCCGTTTCGACATGTCGACCCCAATGGCGGTCTCGGCTGTCCGCGGTACGGAGTTTCGCATGTCGTTCGATCCCGACGCCCGGCGCGCGACAACCGAAGTTACCGAAGGCAAGGTCGCCTTCACCGCCGACGCCGGCGGATCGGCCGCTCCGGGTCGTGCGCAGCTCGTGGCCGGTGGTTTCGGCATCGCGACCGATCTCGCAGAACCCGTCGCGCTGCTGCGTGCGCCCGATCTCTTGCGGCCCGGGCGCGTGCAGGATGAAGAAAAACTCCGGTTCGAACTGCGGCCGATCGTCGGCGCGCTACGCTACCACCTTCAGGTTGCGCGCGACGCGGGTTTCCTCGAACTTCTCGATGACGCCGAGACCGTAGCGCCGATCGTCGAACTCGAACCCGTCGCCAACGGGACCTATTTCGTCCGCGTCACCGCCATCGACGCCCGAGGTCTTGAAGGAATGCCCGCGGTTTATGGATTCGAACGGCGTCTCAACCGGATCGAGGCGAGCGTCGAAGACGCGCGGAAAGGGCGTCACCGGAACTATCTGTTCCGATGGCGAACGCCCGACGCACCGAGCGCACAGTATCGCTTCCAGCTTTTCGCCGCATCGCAGGCCGACCCGATCGTCGACGAAGCCGGTCTCACTTCGACATCGTTCGTCGTCGCGGATCTTCCCGACGGCAGTTACCGCTGGCGGGTGATGACGCTTCAGTTTGTCGGCGGCCGTATTTATGATTCCTGGTCTGGCTTCCAGGAGCTGCGGGTCGACACCGAAAAATGACGCTCGGCGGATGAACAAGGAATACAGCCGGACGCGCCTCAAGGTCGAATGGGCGATCATCCTTCTCGCCGCGAGTCTCCTTGTCGGATGGGTGAGCGCCGACCGGTCGCTCCTGCGCATCGACAATCTCATTTACGATCGCTTGTTGCAAGCCAACCGGCCGGCTTCGTCCGACGCGATCATCGTCGTGGCGATCGACGATGAAAGCCTGCGGCGGGTGGGGCGCTGGCCGTGGCCGCGCGAGACCCATGCGGCGCTCCTGGACGCGATCACAGATGCCAAACCCCGCACGATCGGCTACGATATCCTCTTTACCGAAGCGGCCGACGCCGCAGGCGATGCAAGCCTCGGCGACGCGATGCGGCGCGCGGCCAATGTCTATGTGCCGCTTTCCTTCGTCGCCCCCGGGCGAAATGGCGCGCGGTTCGACGTTCAAGAACCGATCGCTCCTGTCAGGCGGGCGGCGGCCGCGATCGGCCACGTTAACCTCAGCTTCGATCCCGACGGCACGGTGCGCCGTTTTTCGCCCAGCTTCGGCGATTCTAGGCAACGCTGGTGGCATCTTGCCGAGCTGGCCCATGGCGGGCTACGGCGCCCACCTCCGGCGGGTTCGGGGGCTGCCGTCCTAATTCCCTTCGCAGGCCCGGCCGGTCACTGGCCGACGATCCCGGCGGCGGCGGTGCTGGCGGGCGAAGTTCCGCCAGAATTTCTTCGCGACAAGATCGTGTTCGTCGGCGCCACAGCGAATGCACTCGGCGCAGGACATCCGATTCCCTCGGGTGGCCGCATGCCGGGTGTCGAGATCCAGGCGCATATCGCAAACGGCCTCATGACCGGGCGAGCCATGCGCGAGGCTGGCCCGGCTGCCATATTCTTCTTCGGAATCATTCCGTTGTGGATGGCGTTCCTCGCCTTCCGCTTCCTCCCTCGCCGCGCCGCCGCCTTAGCCGCCGCCGTCATGATCGGCGCCGTTCTCTTCGCGTCCGCCAGCGCGTTGATTGTCTTCGAATTCTGGCTCCCCCCGGCGGCGGCGCTTGCCGGTCTCGTCTGTAGCTATCCACTATGGGCCTGGCGCCAACTCGCATCGGCCGACAAGTTCATGCGCGCCGAGCTCGATCGGTTCCGGACCGATTCGCGATGGTTGCCCGAGCCGGAACGACGGTTCCCGCCCGGCGGACAGCTCGAATCGACGATCGCAAAGCTGAGGCTCGCCATCTCCAATGCCCGCGAGCTGCGGCATTTCGCTCTCGATCGGCTCGATCAATTGCCCGACGCGATTCTGGTTACAGACCGCGAGGGTCATATCGTCCTTTCGAATGCCGCAGCCGCTTCCCTGTTCGGCTCGCTCGGGGCATCGATCGCCGAAGGCGATGACTGCCTCGCGCTGTTCACCCATTTTCATCTCGATCCCTCGCGCGATCCACTGCCCGTTACCCGCAAGGAAGGGCTGCTGAAGGTCGATTGCGGCGATCTCGACGCGGCAACCGCCGAAGGCCATTATTACTCGGTACGCTTCGCTCCGCAAAGCGCCGCGACCGGCGCACAGGTCGGCTGGCTCATCCGTTTTCTCGACGTCAGCGAAAGCCGCGCGTCGCAGCGTCAGCGCGACGATATCGTCCAGCTCCTGACGCACGACATGCGCTCGCCGCAAGCGTCGATCATGGCGCTGCTCGACACCGCTGCGCCGGATGAGATCGACCCCGGTTTTGCGGCACGGATCAGGCACTATGCCCAGCGAACGCTTGGTCTCGCCGATGGCTTCGTGCAACTCGCGCGAGCGGAATCGCTCGAATATGTCATTGAGGAGATCGATCTCAACGACATTCTCATCGACGCACTCGACGAGCTCTGGCCGCAGATGACCGCGAAGAATATCCGCGCCGAGACGCTCGGGGGCGACGAGCGGATCATCGTGGAGGGAGAGCGATCGCTGCTGACGCGGGCGCTCGTCAACATCATCGACAATGCGATCAAATATAGTCCGGCGGACACTTGCGTGCGCTGCACGCTTCGGCGTGAGCCTGATTCCGGAGCGGGCTGGCTTGCGCGATGCACGATATCTGACGAGGGGCCTGGCCTGCCGGCCGATCACTGCGAAACAATCTTTGCGCGCTTCGCGCGCGGCCCGCTCGGCATCGGACAAAAGGTCGAGGGGGTCGGACTCGGGCTGAGTTTCGTGTACACCGTCATGGTGCGTCACAAGGGCGAGGTGCGTTGCGCGAGCGAGCCCGGCCAAGGAGCGAGTTTTACGCTTACCTTGCCCGCACTGCCCTAGGGGATCAGGGCGAACACCGACGTTTGCAGAGCTTCGCCATCGTCAGATTTCTTTTCCCGGAAGACCTCGCTGCCGTAGGCGCGATAGATTTCCTTGCCCGTCGCGCTGTCGGTCATGGTCACGACGAGACGCCGCGTCCGCTTCGATTTCGAACGTGTCGGTGGCAGAAGCCATTGCAGTTCGACACTCTGATCGAGCGCAAGGCCCGTTTTGGCCGGAGGTTCGGAGAGGCTGACCTGGACGATGAGCGAGGCCTTTTCGTCGGCCGAGAAGCCGCTTGTCTCGAGCTTCGCTGCAAGGGCCGCCTCGACGCGAGACCGTTCAGGCTGTGCCGCAACAAGCCAGTAGCCCCTCGGGTCCGGCATCCTTCCCGCTTCGGCGGCAATAATCGCGGGGTGGCTGGCGCAGGCCGACAGCGCCGCGACGAGGAATAGGAGAAGAGGCCGAAATGTCATGCCTCCTTCCCTACAATCGCGTCGCCGGAAGCCGAAGTGAAAAAAAGCCCCTAATCCAGGAACGGCACTGGAAAGGAGCGCACTTTGCACAATTTAACATTCATCTTGTTGAGTTCTCCGCACATTTCTGGTCTTCTGCAACGGGGGGAGTTAGCTTCTCCGGGTCGCGTGTCATGGTCCAGACCATGCGGGCGAGACCAGCGGTTGCTGGTCTCGCTTCCCGCCCCGGACCATCTACTCGCCCTACTCGCCAGTCCTGGTTGCTCCAGCCGCAGGTGCGCGTTCGCCGTCGGCATATCGCTTGCGAACGCCTGGGAACGCTGGACGACGCGGTACGTTCCGGCCGGACGAAGGCTCGCGTGGAGGGTGCTGTGGGAATTAGCAGGATTTCGCAAGCGCGCGACCGCCGGCACCGGATTGCGGCGATCGCCGACTGGGTCGCGGAGAATGTGCCGTGGACTGTCGATGCATCCGAGTGGCCAGCATTTCACTCCCGCTGGCCCGGCATGAAAGACCTGGAACTGGCCGAAGTCGAGCGAGAACTCGAGCGCCGCGGCGACGCCGTCTGTTCGGCCTTTGATGCCGCGTCGGTCGCGGCTGGCCACCCCGGTCGGAGCGACGGTTCGTCCGCCGCCGCCGCGTGGTTGCTCGAGCAGTTCCCGCGCGCGGACATATTCGATCCCCAATTTGTCGAGCGTTTCGCTCATCTGACCCGCCAGGAACTTCTCTGGGCGGCAATCGAGCATCGTATGCTTATCGGCGCTGCCGTCGCCGAGGCGTCGACGCATTCCCGCTAACGCGCCAGGACGATGAGCGGCGGTCGGGACCAACCAACCACCGCTCTGGCTGGCCCGATGTGGGGGTAGGGCCGCGTTGGTTGTAACAAGGCATCATTAACAAGCTCTAATGCGGGCTACGCGTGCATCCCGATAATGGTGCCGTGCGGCAGATCTTTCGCGCTCGCCCTCATTGCGAGCTTCACGCCATCACATTGTTAAATAGTGTAAATTTAACAATTCTCCAACTGTTCATTAACTACCGTCAGCCTCTAAGGCGCCTCGATCTCATAGCGAGAGCGGGGGCTTACAGTGTTTCAGAATCTATCCGGCGGGTCGTTCCGCATGTGGCGCGTTGCGCGTTTCGTCTGGCTCGCCATTGCAATGCTCGTCGCGGCACCGGCCTGGGCGGCCGATCTGCAAGTGTCGGCTTACACTTGGGCTCCCGACCCCGTGCCCAATGGCGCGGCGACCGAATTCACGGTACGCCTCACCAACAATGGGCCGGGCTCCGTTTCGGACACGGTGGTTTCGATCGCTGTCTCCAATCGTTTTCGTGTCGATCCAGGCAATTTTCCTTCCTATTGTTCCCTGTCCGGCGCTACCGGGTCGCAGACGCTGACCTGCAACCTCGATGCTTTTGCAGTTGGCGATCGTAGTTTCACCTATTCGGCGACCGCGATCGCCGTCGGCTCGGCAAACACCGTGGCCACCGTCTCGAGCGCAACGGCTGGCGATACCAACGCCGCCAACGACGTCCTAATCGTTACGCCCGCTGTTCAGAACGGCGCGGACCTTTCGCTGGTCAAGAATGATGGTCTGTCCGGCGGCAGCATCGTAGCTGGCGGTATCATTTCCTATCAGCTGACCGCCAGCAATGCCGGCCCCGATGCCACCGCGGCGGTTCGTGTCGTCGACAATTTGCCGCCGGCCTCGGACTTTCAGTTCCTCTCAGCGGGCGGTAGCAACTGGAATTGCTCGCGGTCCGGCACGACGGTGACCTGCCTTTACTCCGGAACCGCCGCGACCGGCGCGCTACCGCCGATCACCATCGCGGGCCGCGTGATCCGCCAGTCGAGCGGCACGATCACGAACACAGCATTTGCCGAGCTTACGGTGCCCACCGTTCTCGACCCGAACGGCAACAATAATGCCGCGCCCGCTGTGGTCACGACGATCCTCGAAGGCACCGATCTCAGGGCGGCCAAGGCATTTTCGGCGGCAACGATCGTCGAGGGCACGAGCGCGAACGTCACGCTCACCATATTCAACGACGGCCCGCAAAGCGTTACCGGCGCGACGATCAGCGACACGTTCGCGAGCAATTTCGCGATCGGGGCCCTGCCTGCGGGCTGCTCGGCGACCGGACAGACCGTGACATGCAATGCCGGCACGTTGGCGAGCGGCGCCAACCGCGCGTTCGTGATCCCGGTCACCGCCAACACGGCGACCGCTGGCGTTCAGAACAACGTCGCGACGGTGACCGGGCCTCCGGGCCTTGCCGAGCCGGATACGGCCAACAACAGCGCGACGGCCGCGTTCCAGATCGTGGCGCCGACCGCCGATCTCAGCATCACGAAGGGCAAGACCCCCAACCCGGTCCAGGCGGGCCAGAACATGACCAGCACGATCACGGTCCGCAACAACGGGCCCGGCGTGCTGACCTACGGTCCGGGCAATCCGCTCAGGGTCACCGACAGCGTCTCGGTCGACGAGGCATATGTGTCGGCGAATGCGGCCTGGAACTGCGGCCAGGCAGGCACGACGATCACTTGCGATACGGCCAACGCTGGCACGCTAGCGGTCGGCGCGACGATCACGCTTTCTCTGGTCACCCAGGCGGGACCAACCGCAAACGTCAATCTCACCAACACTGCCTGCACCGGCGGCACCGGTGGCTCGCAGGCGACCCCGGCTGACGGCAACGCCGCCAACGACTGCGCGGGCGCAAGCGCGCGGGCGACCACGGTCACCACCGACCTGGCAGTGGTCAAGGAAGTGTCGCTCAGCCCGGCTGGCCCCTGGAGCCAGACTCCGGCGCTTAGCATTCCGGCGGCGACCCAGAGCTTCTACATTCGTCTAACCGCTTCCAACCCTGGCAGCCAGACGGCCGGCACCGTGGTGGTCAGCGATGTCCTTCCGAACCGGCTCAACACGGGCGGGTTCGTGACCGGGGTCGCCCAGGAAAGCGCGACCAGCGGTTCGGTCGCCTACACGGCGTCGAACGGCGAGATCCGCTGGACGCTGAGCAATCTCGCGCCGGCAGCCTCCGAGACGGCAATCGTGCGCGTGACCCGACCGTTCACAGAGGGAGCGCAGACCAACACTGCTCGAATCTCCTCGCCCGACACGATCGACACAAACAGCGCCAACAACCAGTCAAACGCGCTCTACAACGTCGAGCCGCTGGCTGACGTCGTTGCCGTAGCCAAGACGATCGCCCCCAATCCGGTGCAGGTGGGCACGATTGCGACCTACCGTCTCGACATCCGCAACTTTGGGGCAAATCCCGCCGCAAATGTTGTGGTTAGCGATACAATCGACCCGACTCGCTTCGAGCTGGTCGGTGATCCGACGACGACCAAGCCTGGCGCGATCTGCAGCCGAAACGACGCCAGCGGCGAAATCAGCTGCAATCTCGGAACCTATGGCCGCGGCGAGCTCTTTCAGGTCAGTCAGCAGGTTCGACCCCGATTCCCGTTCGGCGGTGCCACCTCGGGCTTTCCCATCAGCCACACCAATACCGCCTCGGTCACGACGACGACGACCGAGAGCGACACGACCAACAACAGTACGTCGCTTGTCCATGATGTGACGGCGCCGGGCTTCGACCTCGCGATCAGCAAGCAGGAGCCGGGCCCCGAGTTCGATCCGCGGCGCTTTGGCGATGAGCTCGTCTATGACGTCCGCATCTCGAACTTCGGTCCCTCCCGCGCGACGAACGTCGTCATCACCGATATTCCCCAGCCTCCGGCTGGTTACACGATGACGCTGGCAGGCTTTCAGACAAATCAGGTGCCGGCCAACGGCGGCCTCACGCTTTATACGCCGCCCGCGCCCGATTGCGTGCAGTCCGGTGCGAACGTTGTCTGCCGGCTGCACGGCACGCAGCCAGCCCTCAACTATCTCGATCCGCTGCGGCAGACGATTTTCAGGCTGCGCTTCACGCCGGCCGGCCCGGCGCCCTCGACCTCGCTCACCTTCACCAACGGCGTGAACGTGATCGCGCTCGAGCAGGATAATACGAGCGTCAACCAGGCCGACACCCAGCTCGCCAACAACAGCGCGGTCCAGACGACCACGGTGCTGCCGTCGGTCGATCTCGAAACCGTATCGAAGACCCGCGTCAGCGCTTCGCCCGCCGGGATCAACGAGCCCGTCGAATATGCAATCGTCGTGCGCAACAATGGCATCTCGCCGATCGCACAGATTCGCGTCACCGATGATCTTTCTGCGGGTCTGGTCTTCGCACCACCCGCGCCGACCGCCACCGCGGCCGGCTCCGCGAGTGTCGGCGCGATCAATTGCAGCGGGACGACCTCTGTGCTCTGCATCCTCGACGGCAGTTTTCCGCCCGACGGCTCGCCGGTCACGATCCGCCTCTTCGCTCGCGCCGCCTATCCGTTCAGCGGACCGCTCGGCTCCGACTTGACCAATAGCGCGACGGTAGCGCCGGGCCAGGACAGCGGCGGCCAGGAACTGGCGCGCGACGCCGAACCGACCAACAACAGCAAGACCGCCGCGGTGCAGATTGCTGCATCCTCGATCGCGGGCTCGGTTTATGCCGACGACAATCTCGACGATGCGCCGCAGGCGGGCGAGATGCTCGCCGGCGTCACGATGACGATCAGCGGCACCGATGCGTTTGGCAATGCGATCGCGGCGCGGACCACGACCACCGACGCGTCGGGCGCATTCCTGTTCGATCGCCTGCCGCCGGGTACCTACACGATCGTCGAAACTCAGCCCGCCGGCCTGCTCGACTACCGCGAGACCGCGGGCAGCGCGGGCGGTACGGTCAACAATGCCGCCTTCGGCAGCGGCGCCGCGACCAATTCTATCGCGAGCATCTCGCTCCCCGTTGATACCGACGCCACCGGCTATCTGTTCCAGGAGGTGCGCGCCGCGTCCCTCAGTGGCATCATATTCCGCGACGCCGATAACGACGGCGTTATCGATCCCGGCGAGACTGGGGTTGGGCCGGCCGACTTCCCGGCGACCCCGCAAATTCGCCTCTCCGGCAATGATTACACCGGCGATCCCGTGAATCTCACGGCGACGGTGGACGCCAGCGGCAATTACAGCTTCGCCGATTTGCCGCCGTCGGACGCGGCCGGATATATCGTGACCCAGCTCGTGCAGCCGAACGGCCTTTCCGATGGCCTCGACAGCAACGGGGCCGGCAATATCGTCGCCGGCTCGGCCGGACGGGCCGCGCCCGAGGATATCGCGGTCGGACCCGTCGGCTCGGGTGCTGCTCTCACTGGCAGGAATTTCGGCGAGATTCCGAGTTCGACCCTGTCGGGCATCGTTTATCTCGATCCGAACGAGAATGCGGCGCGCGATGCGGGCGAGCAGACCGGTCTCGCCGGCGCGATCATTCGCCTCACCGGGACCAACGATGTCGGTCAGTCGGTCGACTGCTCGATCACGACCTCCGCGACGGGCGCCTACCGTTTCCCGTGGGACGGCGACCCGGATCCGGCCTGCCGCGTGTTGCGGCCCGGCACCTACACGGTAGCGCAGACGCCTCCCCCCGGGCTCACCCCGAGCGGTGCATTCATCGGTTCGATGGGCGGCAGCGCGGGCGGCGTCAGCGGTACCAATGTGCCGTCGCCTGGCACGGCCAACACGACGGTCGCCGGCGTCGTCATCGCAGCTGGCGCCAGCGCCGAGCGCTATGATTTCGGCGCGACCGGCGAAGGGCTCAGCGGCTACGTCTACGTCGACCGCAACGGTAACGGCACGCGCGACGAAGGTGAACCCGGCATTCCCGGCGTCATGATCACGCTTTCGGGCGAAACCGGCGGTAATCAGGACGTGTGCACGATCGCGACCTGCACCGCGACCACCGACGCGAGCGGCAATTTCATCTTCATCAATGTGCCGGGCTCCTCGGCCGCGGGCTACACGCTGACCGAACAGGCTCAGTCGACCGCGCCGCTATCCAACTTTGCCGACGGCGTCGACGCGCCGGGTACGGTCGAGGGAAGTCCGCGCGGCACGGCCGGCAATGATGTGATCAGCGGCATCGTACTCGGCGCCGGTGAACTCGGCATCAACAACGCCTTCGGCGAGCGTGGTTCGTCGCTCGCGGGCAGTGTTTATATCGACGGCAACGACGACGGCGTGCGTCAGGGCGGCGAGACGGCTCTTCCCGGGGTCATGGTTACGCTGTCCGGGTCGAGCGCAAGCGGCGAAGACATTTGCGCGCTTCGGGCGGCACTCGATCCCGCGCTTGGCTGCATCACGACGACGGGACCTGATGGCAGCTATCGTTTCGACGACCTCCCGGCCGGCACCTACACGCTGACCGAAGACCAGCCGAGCGCCTATGCCGACGGACGCGAAGCGGCCGGCACCCCGGCGGGTACCATCGACAATGGCAGCTTCGGCGGCACCCCCGCGACGAACCGCGTGGCCTCGATCGCGCTCGGAAATGGTGTCGCGGGCACGGGCTATGATTTCGGCGAGCGCGCGATCACCATCTCGGGCCGGGTCTATCTCGATCCCGAGCGCGACGGCGCGGACAATGAAGAGACCGGCATCCCGGGCGTGACGATCACCCTTCGCCAGGGCGGAACCGTCATCGCCACCACGACCACCGGTCCCGATGGCAGCTACCGTTTCGAGAACCTGCCCGCCGGAAGCTACACGGTCGAGGAGACCCAGCCCGCAGGCTATGGCTCGTCGACTCCGAACAGCCAGTCGGTCAATGTGAGTGCCGGTCAGAATCAGTCGATCGATTTTGGAGACACCAACTCCAGTCTTGCCGGTTCGGTCTTCGTCGACAGCAACGATGATGGCGTTCGTCAGCCCGGCGAGCGCGGCATCGAAGGCGTCGCCGTGCGTCTCACCGGTACCGACGAGGCGGGCGCGGCGGTCGACCGCACGCTCACCACCGATGCGGACGGCAACTATCGCTTCGGCGATGTCCTCGCCGGCACCTACACTCTGGCTGAAACCCAGCCGGTCGGCTTCGGGGACGGACGCGAGAGCGTCGGCACGTCGGGCGGTTCGGTCGCGAACGACAGCATCTCAGCCATCGCACTCGCAGCCGGCATCGATGCCACCGATTATGTGTTCGGCGAGGTCGGGCAGGGCCAGGGCGGCACGGTCTATGTCGATGACAACCGCAACGGCGTCCAGGATCCGGGCGAGCCTGGCATTCCGGGCGTTATCGTCGAGTTGCAGCGTCCGGACGGATCGGTCGTCCAGACGGTTACCACCGGTCCCGACGGGCGCTATGACTTCGCCGACATCGAGGCAGGCGACTATGTGATCGTCGAGACCCAGCCGGCGGGCTACGGCGATGCTGCGGAAAATCCTGCCAACCGCGTCCCGCTGACGGTCGGCGTCGGAAACCCCGTAACGCCTGTCAATTTCGGCGAGCGGGTCGGCTCGATCGCCGGCCTCGTCTACAACGACAGCAACGGCAATGGTCAGCGCGACCCGAACGAGCCGACGATCCCCGGTGTCACGTTGACCCTCAACGGGACCGACGCGCGCGGCAATCCGGTGACCCGGACGGCAGTCTCCGGGCCGGATGGCGGCTATCTATTCACTGGTCTTCCCGGCGGCAGCTACTCGATCGTCGAGACACAGCCCGACGGCTATGGCGACGGAATTGACACGCCCGGCACCTCGGGCGGCTCGGCCGCCGGCGATACGATCTCGGCGATCAATCTCACCGCGGCGGATGAGGCCACCGGCTATCTGTTCGGCGAAGAGGGCGAGGGCGCGCGGGTCACGGGCCGCGTCTGGACGGACGACGATCATGATCGCTCGCTCGATAATGGCGAGGCTGTCCGGGCCGGCTGGGTAGTCGAGCTCCTGCTCGGTGACGCGCTGATTGCAACCACCACCACCGCGGCGGACGGCAGCTATGCCTTCAACGGCGTCGCGCCGGGCACCGGCTATGAAATCCGCTTCCGCAATCCCGAAAGCAACGCGCTCTATGGCAGCGCGCGCCCCAACGAAACTGGCGCTCCGGTTACCGAGGGCGTGGTGTCGGCGAGCAACCCCGCGGGTGCGCGGACCGAGGGCGGTACGCTGACGGGGCTGACGCTTGCTCCCGGCGCCGACGTCCCGCAGCAGTCACTGCCGCTCGATCCGTCAGGTGTGGTCTACGACGCGGTCCGCCGCACGCCGGTTTCCGGCGCGACGGTGGCGCTGAGCGGGCCGGCCGGTTTCGATCCTGCCATTCACCTGCTTGGCGGCGCCGGCAACGTCACCCAGGTCACCGGCGACAGCGGTATGTATCAGTATCTGCTGCTGCCCGGCGCGCCTGCGGGCGTCTATACCCTCGCAGTGACGCCGCCCAATGGCAGCTACAATCCGATCCAGCCGTCGAGCATCATTCCGCCCTGCGCGGGGCCGCTCAATGTCGGCGGCACTCCGGATCCGCTGCTCGTGTCTATCTATAATGGCGCGCCGCCCTCCGGCGCCGTCAAGACCTGCACGACCGGAGGCGAGAGTACCGCCTATTTCCTGAGCTTCACGCTCACCCCCGGCGTGTCCGCCGATGTCGTCAACAACCATATTCCGATCGACCCGATCCTCGAAGGCGCGATCGAAGTCACGAAACGGACGCCGATGACCAATGTCAGCCGCGGTGGCCTCGTTCCCTATGTCGTCACTGCCCGCAACACGCTGGCCGGCGCGATCAACGGGATCACGATCACCGATCGGGTGCCCGCCGGTTTCCGCTATCGCACCGGCAGCGCAACGATCAACGGGACGGCGGTCGAGCCGCAGCAAAGCGGCCGCCTGCTCAGCTGGCCCAACCAGAGCTTCGCGGCCGGCGAAGAGAAGGCGGTCCAGCTGATTCTCGTGGTCGGTGCCGGCGTCGGCGAGGGCGAGCATGTCAACGAGGCCTATGCGGTGAACGCGCTCGTCGGTGCGGTCGTGTCGAACGTCGCCGACGCAACCGTGCGGATCATCCCCGATCCCGACTTCGATTGTTCCGATGTGATCGGCAAGGTCTTCGACGATCGCAACATGAACGGCGTGCAGGACGAGGGCGAGCCCGGCCTCCCCGGCGTCCGCCTGGCCTCCGCGCGCGGCCTGCTCATCACCACCGACGCCGAGGGCCGCTATCATGTGACCTGTCCGATGATCCCGAACGAGGAGCGCGGGTCCAATTTCATCCTGAAGGTCGACGTGCGGACGCTGCCGACCGGTTTCCGGATGATCTCGGTCAATCCCGACACGGTGCGCCTCACCCGCGGCCGCATGGCGACGCTGAACTTCGGTGCTGCGGTGGGCCGGGTCGTGCGGCTCGACGTCAACGGCGATGCCTTCGAGGGCGACGCCATCGCCCCGGCCTTCAATGCCCGTATCGACGGCCTGCTCGAGGTTATCGCCATGAGCCCCTCGGTTCTGCGCATCGCTTATGTGGCGCGCGGAGAAGATGAGCGGATCATCCGGCGCAGGCTGGCCTCCCTGCGGGACGTCATCGCAGCGAAGTGGAAGCAGGTCGACGGACGATATCGACTGATCATCGAGGAGGAGACCGCGGTTCCGGCCGCCGCGCGTCAGGGAGACGCCAAATGAGCCCGCACATGATCCGCCCCTTGGCGACCCTTGCCCTTGGAGCATCCTCGCTCGCGCTGAGCGGCGGCCTTCTTGCGCAGACCGTCGAGCCTGCCAGCTATTGCGGCGATGAGACGCGCCCGTGCGGGCCGCGCACCGACGACAGCTCGGTCGAACGACGCGCCGTTGCGCCCAATCTCGAAGTCGGACCGGGCGAGGAAGCATTTCGCGTTACCGTCGACGGCGCGGGTGAGGGCGGCACTGCCGCCGATGCACAGCGCGCCGCCGACGTCGCCCTCGCCGAGGCGAACATCAACATCCAGGTGACCCGGCTCGACGGGCAGCCGATGCTGAGCCTTGTCCCGGCCGATCCCGCCGTCGCGCCCGGTCAGCCGGTGCGCTTCGAGGCGATGACCAATTATGCGGCGTTCATCGCGCGCGCCGAACTGCGCCTGTTCGGTCCGGGGGATTCGATCGAAGGCACACCCTTGACGGTCATCCCGGTTCGCTTCGGCGAGCCGATATTGTGGAGCCCGGGAGCGGCCGAAGACCGGCCGTATCGTGCGGTGCTGCGCGTCTATGACGCCGAGGGGCGTTTCGACGAGACGGCCCCCACCGATGTGACGGTCACCGGTGCCCCGCGCGATCCGTTCCGCGATACGCGCACTGGCCCGACCTTCGAGAATATGCGCACGACGGCGAATATCCCGGTTGCCGGCACCGAAGTGACGGTGAACGGCCTGGTCGACGAGGCTACGACGAAGGTCATGGCATTCGGCACGCGCATTCCAGTCGATGCCGGCCGGCGCTTCGTCGCCCAGCAGATTGTCCCGACCGGCGTCGGGGAGGCGGTGGTGCGTCTCGAGCCCGCCAACGGGGACGCGCGCGAATTCCGCCGTGCGCTGAACGCACCCGTCGATGATCATTTTCTCGTTGCCATAGCGGATGTCACGGCGGGTCACCGGAGCTTCGATCCGGGTCGCCTCGAACTCCAGGGCGCGGACGAGGCGGACGCCCGCCGCGACTTCGTCGACGGGCGGCTTGCCTTCTATTATCGCGGCCGCCTGTCCGAGCGCTGGCGTCTGACCGCTTCGGCGGACACCGGCGAACAGCCGCTGTCCGACCTGTTCGACGGGTTTCTCCGCCGCGACCCGCGCGCGCTGCTGCGGCGGCTCGATCCCGAGCGCCATTATCCGACCTATGGCGACGATTCGACGACGGTCGAGGACGCCCCGACCTACGGCCGCTTCTATATCCGTGCCGAGAGCGAAAACGCCGAGGCGATGTGGGGCAATTTCCAGACGCAGCTCAGCGGGACCGAACTCATCCGCTATCAGCGCGGCCTCTATGGCGCGCAGCTCAAGTGGCGCAACGCCGCGACCACGAGCTTCGGCGAGCGGCGCACCGAGATCAACGGCTTTGCCGCTGATCCGGGGACGGTCGGAAGCCGTGAGGATTTCACGTCGACGGGCGGGTCGGTTTACTATCTGCGCAACCGCGATCTCGCGGGAGGCTCCGAGCGGCTGTTTGCCGAGGTTCGCGACCGCGATTCCGGTCTGGTCCTCGAACGGCGCGAACTCATCGCGGCGCGCGACTATGAACTGAACTATATTCAGGGTCGCATCCTGCTGCGCGAACCGTTGCCGATTACGGCCGACGGCAGCCTGTTCGTGCGCGACTCGTCGCTGGCCGGGAATCCCGTGTGGCTGGTCGTTACTTACGAATATGTGCCCGGGCTCACGCGCCCTGACGCGCTGACCGTTGGCGGGCGCGCGCAGCATTGGCTGACCGACCAGGTGCGCGTCGGCTTGACCGGCTACCGGCAAGGCGAGGATCAGGCTTCGCAGAATCTCTACGGCGCCGACATCCTGGTCCGCTACAAACCGGGGACCTATGTGCGCGGCGAGTTCGCCCAATCGAAGGGCGCGGGCAATGGTGCTCTCTATTCCTCGACCGGCGGATATGATTTTACCGAGCTCAACACCATCGCGCGCCGGGCCAACGCCTTCAACGTCGAAGGCGCCATGGACATCGCCGAAGTGCTCGGTGCGGGTTCGGGCCGGATCGGCATGTATTGGCGCCAGCGCGGGCGCGGCTTCTCGGGACCGGGTGAACTCACCTTCAACGAAATGCTCGACCAATATGGTGGGACCGCCGACGTCGAAATCGTGAAGGGCACCCGTTTCCAGGCGAAAGCCGACTTGACCGAAGGCTCGATCACCGAGCGACATGCGCTCGAGGCGGGTATCCGGCACGAACGGTCTGATGGCTGGTTCGGCACCTTGGGCGTGCGTTCGGAGAAGCAGCAGGGCCAGGCGACGTCTTACACGCCATTTCCGTCGTCGCCCGAGCTGACGGGCTCGCGCACCGATGTGGCGGTAAGTATCGGTTATCGACATGCGCCCGCCCCGGCCACGCCGTCTCAGGACGAACAAGGCGAGCAGAAGCGTGATCGTCCCTGGTCGGCGTCGCTTTTCGGCCAGACCACGGTCGATCGAAGCGGCGGGCGGCAGGAAAACGACCGGTTCGGCGTTGCCGGAAAGGTCGAGCTCAGCGACCGGCTGAGCGTCGATGCCGAGGCATCCGAGGGCGATCTTGGCATGAGCGCGGATGCTCGTGCGACGTTCACGATGGGCGATCGCGGCTCGCTCTATCTCGGCTATGCGCTCGCTGCCGAAAATCCGGACGCGTTCAACACGGGCCGGCTCGGCCGCCTGACATTGGGGGGGCGCCGCCGCGTCGGCAGCAGCACGTCGGTCTTTGCCGAGGGGCGCTATGAGCATGGCGCGGGTCCCACCGGGCTAACCCAGGCCTATGGCGTCGATTTCACGCCTCTGCCGGGTTGGACATTCGGCGTGCGCTACGAGCGCGGCTCGCTGCGCGACGCTCTGGGCTCGACGATCCATCGCGAGGTGATGGGTGCGACCAGCGATTATGGCGATAACAAGCTGCGTTGGAGCAGCGCTCTTGAGTTCCGCCGCGACGGAACCGCGCTCCTCGGTGACCGCGAAACCTGGGCGACCCGCAATCAGGTGACGTATCAGGCGACCGACGCCCTGCGACTGTTCGGGCGGGCGAACATCTCTCTCTCGAGCGGCGGCAATCCTACGACATCGCTTGATGCCGATTATTATGAACTGGTCCTTGCGGGGGCTTACCGGCCGACCAGCAACGACCGCCTCAACGTGCTGGCGAAATACACCTATCTTTACGACCTGCCCTCGCCGGCTCAGGTGGACTCGCTGGGGCTCAATCTCGACTTTGCGCAACGAAGTCACATCGTCGCGGTCGATGCGACCTATCAGCTGACGCCGCGTCTCGCGGTCGGCGGCAAGGTCGCGCATCGCGTCGGATCGCTGCGGGCATCGCGCGATGCAACTGCACCCTGGTTTTCGAGCGCAGCGACCTTCTGGGCGCTGCGGGCGGACTACCGTATCCTCGCGCGCTGGGAAATGCTGCTTGAGGTCCGAGAACTATCCGTCTCGGAAGCGCAGGACAGCCGGCTTGGCGGTCTCGCCGGAATCTATCGTCACCTCGGAAACAACCTCAAGATTGGCGTCGGATATAATTTCACCGATTACTCGGACGACCTTTCCGATCTCAGCTATGACGAAAGAGGATTTTTCGTGAACGTGATTGGTAAGTTCTAGGTCTCGCGCACCTCGACCGAGTTCACGATGCTCACGTCGAAATTCGAGGGATGCCGGCAGCGCACGCTGAACAAGGCAGAAATGCTGGCGGGCTCTCGACCCTTTGATCAGGGGAGGGCCTTACGCCGGTATTGGCCACCGCGTCGGCGTAGGTGGTTCACATTGAATATGTGAGCCGTCTAAAGCTCCAGAGGACGGGGCGGCAACCACCGCTCATTTCCTTACAAGAACACTGTATTGTCGTCTTCCGGAGAAGCCGCGCGAGTTACGCGGTGGATTGCGGCAAGTCTCATCGGAATCGGTTCGATTGATTCTGAAGGAAAAAAATATTGGGGCCTAATTGGGGGCATCCCCAACCAAACGTTCGAAATAGGTAGTTGTAATTAAATAGAAAATCTTGGGTTGTTCGATTCCGGCTCGGCCTCCATAATTTTCCCAAAGCTGCGAAGTCGAAGTTCGCTTGCGTCGCTGCCATAGACCTGGCCCCCATCGTGCCACCTGTAGCGCCGGTTTCTGACGGCAACCTGACGAGAACGGCTTGTCGTTCGCTCCAACGACAAAGGGCTGCCCCTTTCGGAGCAGCCCTTCCATTGTCGTGCCTGTTCGCGGACGATTATCCGAGTCGGACCCCCGCGAGGAAGGTCATGCTCAAATCTGCCGCATGCGGCGTGTGACAATGAGACATTCGACCACCTCCTTTCGCTTTGTTGACGATGGTATCAAGTTAAGCGTGTTCGCCGGCAAATCAAGACGGCCGAGAATTATGGAATGGCCAAACCCCGGTGCGGCCGGGTTCGGCTTGTCGTTCCGATGCAAGCCGGAATAGGGTGGTCGCTTCACACGGCAGAAAGGATTGTCATGGCCCACGGCACCGCGCGCATCGGCAAGGATCATTATCGCACCGAAATCAACGTCAGCGGCCATCTCCTGATCGGCGACGAGGGGCCGGGGCTCGGCGGACAGGGCGCGGGGCCGGCGCCTTATGATTTTCTGCTCGCCAGCCTCGGCGCCTGCACCGCGATCACGCTGCGCATGTACGCCGACCGCAAGGACTGGCCGCTCGAATCGGTCGACGTCGGACTTCGCCTGCGTGGGGGCAAGGACGATCTGCGCATCGATCGGGTGCTGACGATCGCCGGGCTCGACGACGAACAGAAGGCGCGGCTGGCCGACATTGCCGAGCGGACGCCGGTGACGCTGACGCTGAAAGGCGGGCTGCCGATCGACACGCGGCTCGCCTGACCGCGTGCCACTGGACAAATTGCGGCCCGTCACTTATATACCAGCCGTTATGGAAATAGAAACCGCCACCATCGCCACACCGCACAAGGGCCGGCCACGCGAATTTTGCGTCGATGCCGCGCTGGCGTCGGCGCTGCGCGTCTTCTGGTCGAAGGGCTATGAGGGCGCATCGATGGCCGACCTGACCGAGGCGATGGGAATCACCAAGCCCAGCCTTTACGCCGCTTTCGGCAACAAGGAAGCGCTCTTCAACAAGGCGCTCGACCTGTATGAGCGCGAAAAGGCCGACTATATGCGCGCGGCGCTCGAGGCGCCGACCGCGCGCGGGGTCGCCGAGCGGCTGATGTATGGTGCGCTCGACATGCACACCTGCCCCGAGAATCCGAACGGCTGCCTTGGCGTGATCAGCTCGGTCGCGTGTGGCGCTGAGGCTGAGTGCATTCGCGAGGCCGTGGTCGAGCGCGGCGCTGCGGCGAAGCGCGCGATGCTCGAACGCTTCGCGCGCGCAAAGGCGGACGGCGATTTTCCTCCCGATACCGATCCCGACGGGCTCGCGCAGTTTCTGATCGCGGTGAACCAGGGCATGGCCGTGCAGGCCGGTTCGGGCGCGACGCGCGCTGATCTCGAGCGCTTGGTCGAAACCAGTCTGAAGCTGTGGCCGGGGCGTTGATAGAATTATTTTACTGACCGGTACAATATGGTCTTGACGCAGCGCAACAAGACTTATATACCAATCAGTATACAAAGGCTCTCCCCCGAGACCGGCCGCCGTATGGCAAAGATCATGCGGCGGCCGGATTCATCATCCAGATTATTTTCCCGGGAGCGGGTCCTGTTCCGGTCGGTACCTGTTGGTCATCGTCCGCAAGTCATAACAGGGAGCCGGCGCGCGCATCGATAAGGTGCGGGTAACCGGAGGGGTGGCCGTCGTCTTCGAAGGGGGCCGCCCAGCATCAAGGACTGTTTCAAGATCGGACCGAAGGCACGCGCTTTCGGTGCTGAGAACCTTTGCGCTCCGCGCGCAGCCGAACCGAACGAAAAGAAGAAGAGGGCAACTTCATGACCGTCCACACCCCGATCGAAAAGCTCGACCCCGCCGACGCCAAGGTCCGCCGCGAACTCAAGACATTGCTCCATCCCGGCCGCGGCCGCCGCGCCGCGTGGATCGGCGCCTTCCTGGTGCTCGTGATCGGCGCCTGGTGGCTGCTTCGCGACGGCCCGCCGCCGGCCGCCGCCGCGCCCGCGCCCGTGCTGACCGTCGCCGTGCCGATCGCGCGCGATGTGACCTTGTGGGACGAATATATCGGCCGCTTCGAGGCGTCGAAAGCGGTCGAGGTGCGTCCGCGCGTTTCGGGCGCGATCACCGGCATCCACTTCACCGATGGCCAGATCGTCCGCCAGGGCCAGCCGCTCTTCACGATCGACCCGCGCCCCTATCGCGCCGCGCTGGCCGAAGCGCGCGCCTCGGCGGCCAGCGCGCGCAGCGATCTGGCGCTCGCGCGGCTCGAACTCGACCGCGCCGGCCGCCTCGTCGATATCGAGGCGGTATCGCAGAGCGAGATCGATCGCCTTCGCGCGCGGGTCAATGCCGCCAATGCCGCGCTCGCCGGGGCCGATGCTCGCATTGCGGCGCGCGCGCTCGACGTCGAATTCACCACCGTCCGCGCGCCGCTCAGCGGTCGCATTTCGGACCGCCAGATCGACGCGGGCAACCTCGTGTCGGCGGGCGATGCCGGCGGCACGCTGCTGACCACGATCAACGCGCTCGATCCCGTCTATTTCACCTTCCAGGGGTCCGAAGCCTTGTTCCTCAAGACCAAGCGCGAGGGCGGCGACAAGGCCGCGGCGGTCGAAGTCCGCCTGCAGGATGAAAGCGACTATCGCTGGAAGGGCCAGCTCGACTTTACCGACAACGGGCTCGACCCGCGCTCGGGTACGATCCGCGCCCGCGCCAGCTTCCGCAACCCGGAGATGTTCCTGACCCCCGGCATGTTCGGCAATATGCGCCTGTCGACCGGGCAGACGGCGCGCGCGCTGCTGGTCCCCGCCGCCGCGGTGCAGACCGACCAGGCGCGCAAGATCGTCTATGTCGTCGGCAAGGACGGCATGGTCGCGGCCAAGCCGGTCGAGCTGGGCCCCGAAGTCGACGGCCTGCGCGTCATCCGTTCGGGCCTGGCGCCGACCGATCAGGTCGTCATCAATGGCTATCAGTTCGCGCGTCCCGGCACCAAGGCGGTGACCAAGACCGGCAAGATCGCCGCGGTGGCGCCACCAAAGGGTGCGGCGGGTGCGGTCGAACCGGTGTCGGCGCAGGCGACGTTTGCGCGGTAAGTTGATTTAGCCCCTCCCCTTCAGGGGAGGGGTTGGGGTGGGGTCCATCGGCCTCGATCGAGGCCGATGGACCCCACCCCGCTGCGACTAGGCAGCAAGCTGCCAAGTCTCGCTGCCCCTCCCCTGAAGGAGAGGGGCTGAGCAAAACCATTTTCTTCAGACAGGGGCTCTCCCATGCGCCTATCCCGCTTTTTCATCGACCGGCCGATCTTTGCCGCCGTGCTCGCTGTCATCATCACCATCGTCGGCGCGGTCGCCTATATCGGGCTGCCCGTGTCGCAATATCCCGACATCGTGCCGCCAACGGTGACGGTGACCGCCACTTATCCGGGTGCCTCGGCCGAAACCGTCGCCGACACGGTGGCGGCGCCGATTGAGCAGGAAATTAACGGCGTCGACAATATGCTCTATATGAGCAGCCAGTCGACCGGCGACGGCGTCGTCACGATCACCGTGACGTTCAAGATCGGCACCGACCTCGATGCCGCGCAGGTGCTGGTGCAGAATCGCGTCGCGATCGCGACTCCGCGTCTGCCCGAAACGGTGCAGCGGCTGGGCGTGGTTACGCGCAAGACATCGCCCGACTTCCTGCTGATCGTGAACCTCGTCTCCCCCGACAAGTCGCTCGATCGCGCCTATATCTCCAACTATGCGCTGACCCAGCTGCGCGATCGCCTCAGCCGTATCGACGGCGTCGGCGACGTGCGCCTGTTCGGCAGCCGCGACTATGCAATGCGCGTGTGGATCGATCCCGGCCGCGCCGCCGCGCTCGACCTGACCGCGGGCGAGATTGTCGCCGCGCTGCGCCGCGAAAATGTGCAGGTCGCCGCGGGTTCGCTCGGCCAGCCGCCGCATGCCAATGGCAGCAGTTTCCAATTGAGCGTCGAAACGCAGGGCCGCCTGACCGACCCCAAGGACTTCGCCAACATCGTCATCCGCAGCGATGCCGACGGGCGCCAGGTTCGTGTCTCGGACGTCGCGCGCGTCGAGCTTGGCGCGTCGGACTATAATTCGAACACCTATTTGTCGGGCGATCCAACCGTCATCATGGCGACCTTCCAGCGCCCCGGGTCGAACGCGCTCGCTGCGGCGCAGGCGGTCGAGGCCGAAATGGCGGCGGCATCGAAAAGCTTTCCCAAGGGCCTCGAATATCGCGTCATCTATAACCCGACCGAGTTCATCGCCCAGTCGATCGACGCGGTGATGGAAACGCTGATCGAGGCGGTGTTCCTTGTCGTCATCGTCATCCTGGTTTTCCTCCAGAAATGGCGCGCGGCGATCATTCCAGTGCTCGCGATTCCGGTGTCGCTGATCGGGACGTTCGTGGTGCTCGCAGCGTTCGGCTACAGCCTCAACAATTTGTCGCTGTTCGGGTTGGTGCTCGCGATCGGCATCGTCGTCGATGACGCGATCGTTGTGGTCGAAAATGTCGAACGCAATCTCGAGAAGGGCATGAGTGCGCTCGAAGCCGCGCGCACCTCGATGGACGAAGTGTCGGGTGCTCTCGTCGCGATCGTGCTCGTGCTCTGCGCGGTGTTCGTGCCGACCTTGTTCCTCACCGGCCTGTCGGGTGCTTTCTATCAGCAGTTCGCGGTGACGATCTCGACCGCGACGATCATCTCGCTTGTCCTCTCGCTGACGCTGTCGCCCGCGCTCGCGGCGATCCTGCTCAAGCCGCACGCCCCCGCGCAGGCCGACGGATGGCTGATGGCGCGCATCCACCGCGCGGGCGAACGCTTCAATGACGCGTTCGAGAAATTGAGCAACGGCTATGCGCGGCTCACCGACCGGCTGGTACGCGCGCCCAAGAAGATGATGGTCACCTACGCCGGGCTGATCGCCGCGACCGCAGGCCTGTTCTGGGCGACCCCGACCGGATTCATCCCGGCGCAGGACCAGGGTTATTTCCTCGTCGTCGCCAAGTTGCCTGCGGGCGCCTCGGTCGAGCGCACCGATGCGGTGCTGAAGAAGGTCGCCGGCCGCGTGCTGCCGATCGAGGGCGTGCTCGGTTCGGTGATGCTCGCGGGCTTCGATGGCCCGTCGCAGACGCTCGCGCCGAACTCGGCTGCCGCTTACTTCCCGCTCAAATCCTTTGAGGAGCGCGGGAAGCTCGGCGTCAATTTCGAGGACATCATGAACCAGGCGCGCGCTAACACGGCGGATATCACCGAGGCGCAGATCGTCATCATCCCGCCGCCGCTGATCCAGGGGATCGGCTCGGCGGGTGGCTACCGGATGATCGTGCAGGATCGCGGCGGGAACGGCTATGCCGCGCTCGCGAACGAGACGAACAATCTGATCGGCAAGGCGAACCAGACCCCGGGGCTCGCGAACGTCTTCACCTTCTTCGATCCGTCGAACCCGCGCGTCTATGCCGATATCGACCGGGCGAAGGCGAATATGCTCGGCGTCCCGCCCGAGCGCGTGTTCGAAGCGTTGCAGGTCTATCTCGGCTCGGCGTTCGTCAACGACTTCAACCTGCTCGGCCGCACCTATCGTGTGACCGCACAGGCCGACGCGCCCTATCGCCAGACCGTCGCCGACATTGCGAACCTGCGGACGCGGTCCGATTCAGGAGCGATGGTGCCGATCGGGTCGGTCGCCAATTTCGAGGACCGCACGGGGCCGTACCGCGTTACGCGTTATAACCTGTTCCCCGCGGTCGAGATCGACGGCGACACCGCTCCGGGCTCGTCGTCGGGCGCCTCGTTGACGACGATGGAAAAGCTCGCGAGCGATTCGCTTCCCGCGGGTTACGGCACCGAGTGGACGGGCATCGCCTTCCAGCAAAAGGCGGCAGCGAACACCGCGGGCATCGTCTTCGCGCTCGCGGTGGTCTTCGTCTTCCTCGTGCTCGCGGCCCAATATGAAAGCCTGATGCTGCCTTTAGCGATCATCTTCATCGTTCCGATGTGTCTGCTCGCGGCGATGATCGGCGTGAATTTGCGCGGCATGGACAATAATGTGCTGACGCAGATCGGGCTTGTCGTGCTCATCGCGCTTGCGGCGAAGAATGCGATCCTGATCGTCGAATTCGCCAAGCAGGCCGAAGAAGAGGATGGTCTGTCGCCGATCGAAGCCGCGGTGCGTGCCGCGCGCGACCGCCTGCGCCCGATCCTGATGACCAGCTTTGCTTTCATTCTCGGCGCGGTGCCGCTCTTGATCGCGAGCGGGGCAGGGGCGGAGCTGCGCCAGGCGCTCGGCACCGCGGTCTTCTTCGGCATGCTCGGCGTGACGGCGTTCGGCCTCATCTTCACCCCGACCTTTTACGTCGTCGCCCGCTCGCTCAGCCTTTGGTCGGCCGAGCGGCGGGCGCGGCGTGGCGGATCGGACGACCACGGGACCGCGCTGCCGGTTCCGGCGGAATAGGGAGTAACATCATGATCCTCCGCAATATCCTCACCGCGGCCTCGGCGCTGGCGCTCGCCGCCTGCGCGGTCGGCCCCAACTATGCCGAGCCCAAATCGGCGTCGGCACCGGTGGCGACCGGGCCGTTCGTCTCGGCGAACAGCCCCGCAGTGTCGCTCGCGCCGGTCGCGGGCGACTGGTGGCGGCTCTATGACGATCCCGTGCTCGACGGGCTCGTCGCCGATGCGCTCGCCAGCAACACCGACGTTCGCGTCGCGGTGGCAAATATCGCCCGTGCCCGTGCGTCGCTGCGCGGCGCGCGCGCCGACCGGCTGCCGCAAGGTGAGATCGGTGCCGGCGCCAATTATGGTCGTAGCCCCGAAGGCCAGCGCTTGCCGAATGCCGATCGCGAAGATTGGGCCGTCGATGTCGGCCTGAACGTCTCCTACGAGGTCGATCTGTTCGGCCGCGTCAGCCGCTCGATCGAGGCCGCGCGCGGCGACACGGCGGCGGCCGAAGCCAATGCCGACGCGGTGCGCGTGATCGTAGCCGCCGACACGACGCAGGCCTATGCCGACGCCGCCTCGGGCGCAGCACGGCTCGACGTTGCGCGCCGCATCGTCGGGCTGCTCGACCAGCAAGTAAAACTGACCCAGCGCCGCAAGGATGTCGGGATGGCGACGGGGCTCGACCTCGCCCGCATCACGACGCTGCGCGATCAGCGGTCGGCCGACATTCCTTCCATCGAAGCTGAACGGCAGGCGGCCTTGTTCCGCCTCGCGACTCTGACCGGTCGTGCCCCCGCCGCGTTGCCCGCCATCGCTGGCGATCGCAACATCAGCCTCGAGATCACCGACCCGATCCCAGTCGGTGATGGGGCGGCGCTATTGAAGCGCCGTCCCGACATTCGCGCCGCCGAGCGCCGCCTGGCCGCGGACACCGCGCGCATCGGCGTCGCGACGGCGGACCTGTATCCGCGCATCACGCTCGGCGGGTCGGCCGGCTCGACCGGATCGGGCTTCGGCGACGTGTTCGGCGGCGGGCCGATCCGCTGGCTGCTCGGGCCCTTGCTCAACTGGGCCTTCCCGAACCAGGAGCCGGCGCGCGCGCGGATCGCGGCGGCCGAGGCCGATACGCAGGCGTCGCTCGCCGAATTCGACGGCACGGTACTGCGCGCGCTCGAGGAAACCGAAACCGCGCTGTCCTCATACGCCCGCTCGCTCGAACAACGGCAGGCGCTGCGCGCGGCGCGCGACCAGTCCGAACGCGCGGCGCGGATCGTCCGCGCCAAGCGCGAGGAAGGCGCGTCCGAATCGTTCGAATGGCTCGACGCCGAGCGAACCTTTGCCGAAGCCGAGGCGACGCTCGCCGAACAGGACGGGCAGATCTCGCGGCGCCAGATTGCGCTGTTCCGCGCGCTCGCGGGCGGCTGGTCGAGCTAGACGATATGGCTGGCGGTGCCGCCGGGGGTCCATAGCTGCGCCGCGAGCCGGTGTAGCGCGCGCGACAGCCCACGGCGGTCGATCGTGCCGCCGAGCGAGATTCGCATCGCCTTGGGCGCGCCCGGCGCCGCCGCGAAACGATCCGACGGCACCGCCGATAGCCCGTCGAGCGCGAGCGCGGCGGCGAGCATTTCGGGTTGGCTGTCGCCCGCCAGCGGCAGCCACAAATGATAGCCATGCGGATGCGCGGCATGGCGTCCGTCGCCGAGCACGGTGCGCGCCAGCTTCTGCCGCCACGCCGCCTCCCTGCGCACGGCGTCGATCAGCGTGTCGAGCGTTCCGTCCGCCAGCCACAGCGATACCATCGCGACGTTGAGCGGGGGCGCCATCACCGCGCTTTCATGCTGGTGCGCCGCGACCTGCATGGCTTCGGCCATGCCCGGCGCGCGGACAAAGCCTACGCGCAATGCGGGCGAGACGATCTTCGCCATGCTCGCGACATGCCAGCCGATTTCGGGCGCGAAGCTCGTGATGGCGGGAATCGGGGCATCGGGAAGCAGGCCATAGGCATCGTCTTCGATGATCTGGACGCCCGCATCCTGCGCCCATGCCGCAATGTCCCGCCGTTCCTTGACGACAAGCGTCGTGGTGGTCGGATTGTCGTTGGTCGGGACGACGTAGAGCGCGCGCAGCGGCGCCGCAGCGTGTGCGGCCTCCAGCGCGTCGGCGGTCATTTCGGGCAGCGGGACGAGCGTCACGCCCATGCGCCGCGCGATCGCGGCAAAACCCGGATAGACGAAGCGCCCGCACGCGGCGCGGTCGCCGGGTTTGAGGATCGTCGACGCGATGGCATGTAGGCCATTCTGTCCGCCGGCGGTGACGACGATCTGTTCGACCGAAGACGACAGGCCCGTGCGCGCCAGCAGTTCGGCGCCGCTTTCGCGGTCCGCCGCCGCGCCGCCCGGCCGCTGATAGTGCAATCGCGCCAGACCGTCGGTCCGCGCGAATGTGCCCAACGCCGATGCCATCGCGTCGGTCAATCGGCTCTCGATCGGAATCGGCGGGCTGTTCATCGCGATGTCGCTCTGCGCCGCGGTCGCGACCTCGCCGGTCCGCACATCCTTGCTGATAAAGCTGCCCGCGCGGCCGCGCGCGACGATCAGGCCGCGCTGCCGCGCCAGGTCATAGGCCTTGGTGACGGTGGTGAGGTCGATGCCGAGTTTCAGCGCGAGGTCGCGCTGCGGCGGCAGGCGGTCGCCGTGGCGCAGCTCGCCGCGCGCGACCGCCGCCGATATCGCGGCGGTCACCGCCTTATATTTGGGTCCTGCGGCCCCCGCGATGTCCGGCACCCATGGATCACTTGCCATGCCGTTCGTCCGCCTCCCGCCGGGCGCGCGCATTCAGCTTTGCCCATAGCTGCTCGGTTCCCGATTCCTGCGCCTTGTTCACATATTGCGAGGCGACCAGCCAGCCCTTGATTGGGCGGAGCGGCAGCACACAGCCGATGACCATGATCGGGATTGAAAAGACCAAATGTACCCACAAAGGCGGGCTGTAGGCGATCTGCAACCATACGATCACAAAGGTCAGCGGAAAGGCGACGATGCACTGCGAGAAAAAGGCAGGGCCGTCGTCGGGCGCGGCGAAACTGAAGTCGAGCCCGCAATTCTCGCAGCGATCGGCGAGCTTCAACCATGAGCGGAACATATGCCCCTTGCCGCATTCGGGGCATTTGCCGTGCCAGCCGGACCACAGGATCCAGCGCAGCTTTTCGTTGCCAACATCACCGCCCGTCATCTTCGACTCCCATGCGAAGCATGACAGATGCCATGCACAATGCATATGGAGCGCGACAATCGAGGATGAAAGGAGTGTTATAAGAATTTAAAATATAAATATATTATCCTAATCGGGATGTTAGGCATGGCATTATACGGAGTTTGTACCATGCATAAAAGGCGACATATCGGCTTTTGCAGGGGGGCTCCGAGGCCTCGCTTCCTAGGCGCGTTCGAACCAGGAAGCGGGTGGCGCATGGCCACGGGCCGCCCCGGCCATCGTTTACGCGGCTTTTACCAGTTCCCGTGCATAAGATTTACCGATGTTTGCGACTGGGGACAAATGATGGACAGCATGCGCGGACTGCTTTCGGGCAGCCACGACCAGGAGGATGCGGCGATCGATGCGCCCGCGTCCGTCGGCGTCGACGAGCGGCGGATGCAGGTGCGGGCCTATAATTACTGGGCCTCGCTGCTCGCCGACCGGGCTTATCCGTCGGTCGAGGACCTCGATCTCGAAAGCGCCGACTTCGGCTCGCACTCGGTTTTGCTCGATTTCACCGCGGGCGTCGAAAACCCCGGGCTCGCCTTCCTCGGCGACAAGCTGCGCGAAGAATCGCAGATCGACGAGGACGTCCATTATATCAGCCAGATTCCCGGCCGATCCTTGCTGTCGCGCCTCACCGATCATTATCTTCAGATCATCGCCAACCGCGCGCCGATCGGCTTCGAGGCCGAGTTCGTCAACGATCGCGGCACGACGATAATGTACCGCGGCATCCTGCTGCCCTTTTCGTCCGACGACGACACGATCGATTTCATCATGGGCGTGATCAACTGGAAGGAAGGCGTTCCCGCCGATCAGCAGGAGGAATTGCAACTTTCGGTCGAACAAGCGCTGCGGAGCGCTGCGCCGCTGACCGCGCCGGTGCCCGTCTGGGCCGACGGCCCCGACTCGGAGCATCTCGACGACGATGCCGTGGGCGATGCGGCCCCCGGTTTTGCCGGGCTGAATGATGGTGCAGATCTCTTGCTGGACGCCGAGGTCGGGGCGGACGAGGAGGATGTGCCGGTCGATCCCGGACATGATGCCGAACTCGCAGACTGGCTGGCGCTGGCGCGCGAGACCGCCGAACGGGCGATTGCCGCCGACAGCCGCAGCCGCGGTGCGCTTTATCAGGCGGTCGGCAAGGCGTGGGACTTTGCGCTCGCCGCCGAGGAGCAGCCGGAGGAATTTGCCGCGCTGCTCGACGACGCCGGGTTGGCGGTGCAGGACCGCGCGCCGATGACGCCAGTCGTGAAGCTGGTTTTCGGCGCGACCTACGACAAGACGCGCCTCGCCGAATATGCCTGCGTGCTTGGCCATGCCAAGGAAGCGGGCGTCGGCCGCGGCGAACTCGGAGCTTATCTCGATCGTTATCCGGGCGGGCTCAAGGGGCTCGTCAAAGACGCGCGCGCGCGCCGCAAGCCGGAGAGCCGCGGCGAGCGGCCCGACGAAAAGCTCGAAGCGCTCCGCCGCGCGCACCCCGCGTTGATCCTCGAACACGATGCCGGCGACGCCGAATTCGTCGTGCTGATCGCCCGCGCGATGCCGGGCGGGCATATCGGGATTGTGGCCAAGGCGGCCGACGATCCGGCGCTGGTGGCGAAGCTCGCGAAGAAGGCGGTTCCGATCACCTCGTAAAATCCGATCCTCCCTGTGGCAAAGCCATGGAGAGGTGGCAGCGCGAAGCGCTGACGGAGGGGCTATGGCGACTCGCTCCGCGAGCGGCCCTCCCAATCGCTGCGCGACGGGGAGGATTTTTTGCTTCACGCAACAGACAATCCGAAAATTGAAATTATTTAACGTGGGCGCGCGAACGAGGCCTTGAGCCGCGCGCCGCTGAGGCGCATAGGGGGCGGCAGCGAACGGGCCCCCGCCGATCGTCGGCTGGGATCCCCCTCTTTGGTTCGGGATGCTGCACTTTATGTCTCAGAATTTGTCCGACACGCCGGAAACGGACACCACCACCACCGCCAAAATTCCCCTGAAAATCGCAGCCGCCTATCTGGCCGCGCTGCGCGGCAGCGCGCTGCCGGGCGAGGGCGACGATATGGACAAGGCGGCGCTCGCCGATGCGGCACAGTTTGCCGCGCGCGCCGCGCTCGATCGCGCCGAAGGCACCCCGTCGCTGCTGCTCGAACCGATCGCCGCCGACGGCACCGACCGCCGCATGCGGCTCGTCATCATCAACGACGACATGCCCTTCCTCGTCGATTCGACCTCGCAGGCGGTCGCGGCGCAGGGCCTTGCCGTCCACCGCATCCTTCATCCTGTCGTCACCGTGAAACGCGACGCCAAGGGGCTTTTGCAGGAAGCGGGCGAAGCGGGAACCCGCGAGTCGGTCATCTATATCGAGCTCGAGCGCGGCGATGCGCGTGCGCGCCGCCGTCTGCTCGACGGGCTCGAAGCCGCGCTGCGCGATGTCCGCGCCGCGGTGCGCGACTGGCGTGCGATGCGCGCCGCGATGCTCGCCGACGCCGCGATGCGCGTCGACGGCGAAGCGGCCGAACTGCTCCGCTGGTTCGAGGGCGGCGCGATGACCCAGCTCGGCCATGAATGGCGCACGCGCGATGGCAAGGTGCAGGATTCGCTGGGCATCAGCGAGAGCGGCGAGAGCCAGCTGCTGTCCCCCGCGGCGCTCGAAGCCGCTTTCGCCTGGTTCGATCAAGGTGGCACGGCGCCCTTGCTCATCAAGTCAAACCGGCTGTCGGCGGTCCACCGCCGCGTGCTGCTCGACCTCGTCATCATTCCCGAAGTGAAGGGCAAGAAGGTCGAGCGGCTGTCGATCCACGCGGGCCTGTGGACGAGCGCCGCGCTGTCGGCGCCGCCGGCGAAGGTGCCAGTGCTGCGCGCGCAGCTCGAAGCCTTGATGGGGAAATTCGGTTTCGATCCCGCAGGCCACGCAGGCAAGGCACTGGCGCATGCGCTCACCGCGCTGCCGCACGACCTGCTCATCGCCTTCGATGCGGCGGCGCTCGAAGAGCTGGTGCTGACCTCGATGTCGATCACCGATCGCCCGCGGCCAAAGGTGGTGACGGTGCGGAGCGCGCTCGGCCGCCATTTGTTCGCTTTCGTCTGGTTGCCGCGCGATGAAGTGTCGGCGGGCCGCCGCCTCGCGGTCGAATCCTTGCTCGTGCGCGAAGCCAAGGCCGGCGTCATCGGCTGGACGATGGTGCTCGAAGATGGCGGCGCGGCGCTGCTGCGCTACACGCTCGACCTGCGTAGTGGCGGCGTGGTGCCCGATACCGACGCGCTGAATGCCCAGCTCGAACAGATGGTGCGCGGCTGGCAGCCCGAGGTCGAGGCGGCGCTGGCGAAGCGCGGCGATCCGGGGCGCGCGGCGGCGCTCGCGGCGCGCTTTGCACCGATGTTCCCGCCCAATTACCGCAACCTCTATAATCCCGAGGAAGCGGCGCGCGACATCTTGCGGCTGCGCGACCTCGACGCCGACAATCCGCGCAGCGTCCGGCTCGCGCGCAAGAGCCTCGACGGCGACGACCAGCTGCGGCTGAAAGTCTATAGCGCGGTCGGTCCGCTCGCGCTGTCCGACGTCGTTCCCGCGCTCGAACATTTTGGTTTCCAGGTGCTCGAGGAAATCCCGACCGCGCTCGGCCAGAGCCGCGCCCCGGGTGTCGAAGGCGACGACGAAGCGCCGATCGTGATCCACGATTTCACCCTGCGCCTGCCTGCCAATGTCGACGAACTTGCGCTGCTTCCCTATTCCGAAGTGCTCGAAGGCGCGATCGCGGCGGTGCTCGACGGGCGCGCCGAAAATGACGCCTTCAACGAACTGGTGCTCACCAACCAGACCGATCCGCGCGCCATCGTCTGGCTGCGCGCCTGGTTCCGCTATCTGCGTCAGGGTGGCTCGGCCTATGGCATGGACACCGTCGTCAGCGCGCTGCGCCATGCGCCCGCGCTAACCGCCGCATTGATCGAGCGTTTTTCCGCGCTCCACGATCCGAAGGGGCGCGATGCGAAGCGTGCCGAAGCGCTCGAAGCCGACATCATGGCGGGCTTTGCCGACATCAAGTCGATCGACGAAGACCGTATCCTCCGCCTGTTCCACGCCGTCGTCAACGCGACGCTGCGTACCAATGCGTTCGCGCCCGCTGCCGAAGAGGCGCTGGCGTTTAAGATCGACAGCGCGCAGATCCCGGGGCTGCCCAAGCCGCTGCCGTGGCGCGAAGTGTGGGTCTATTCGCCGCGCGTCGAGGGCATCCACTTGCGCGCCGGCCCGGTCGCGCGCGGCGGGCTCCGCTGGTCCGATCGCCGCGACGACTTCCGCACTGAAATCCTCGGGCTGATGAAGGCGCAGCGCGTCAAGAACGCCGTGATCGTGCCGACCGGCGCAAAGGGCGGCTTCTATCCCAAGGCACTGCCCGATGCGGCGCTCGACCGCGATGCGTGGTTTGCGGAGGGCACCGAATGTTATCGCATCTTCATCCGTTCCTTGCTATCGATCACCGACAATCTGGTCGCGGGCAAGGTCGTGCATCCGCAGGGCGTCGTGATCCACGACGGTGACGATCCCTATTTCGTTGTCGCTGCTGACAAGGGCACTGCGACCTTCTCCGACGTCGCCAACGGCCTTGCGATGGAGCGCGACTTCTGGCTCGGCGACGCGTTCGCGAGCGGCGGGTCGAAGGGCTATGACCATAAGGCGATGGGCATCACGGCGAAGGGCGCGTGGCTCTCGGTCCAGCGCCACTTCGCCGAAATGGGCGTCGATGTGCAAACCGATACGATCCGCGTCGTCGGCTGCGGCGATATGTCGGGCGACGTGTTCGGCAACGGCATGCTGTTGTCGAAGGCGATCCAGCTGACCGCTGCGTTCGACCACCGCCATATCTTTCTCGACCCCAATCCCGATCCGGCGAAAAGCTGGAAGGAACGCGAGCGGATGTTTGGCCTCCCGCGCTCATCCTGGGCCGATTACAACGCCAAGCTGATCTCAAAGGGCGGCGGTATCTTTCCGCGCAGCCAGAAGAGCATCCCGCTCACCCCCGAAGTGCAGGCGCTGCTTGGCCTGTCGGTGGCCGAAATCGACCCCGGCTCGCTGATCTCGGCGATCCTGAAGGCGCCCGTCGACCTGCTCTGGTTCGGCGGCATCGGCACCTATGTGAAGGCGGCAGCCCAGAATAACGCCGAGGTCGGCGATCCCGCGAACGACGCGCTGCGCGTCGACGCCGAGGATCTGCGCGTGCGTGCGGTCGGCGAGGGCGCGAACCTGGGCGTCACGCAGGCGGCGCGCATCGCCTTCTCGGCGAAGGGCGGGCGGATCAACACCGACTTCATCGATAATAGCGCGGGCGTCGATTGCTCGGATAACGAGGTCAATATCAAGATCGCGCTCAACCGCGAGATGGCCGAAGGGCGGCTCAGCCAAGAAGACCGCGACGCGCTGCTCGTGCGCATGACCGATGATGTTTCTGAGCTGGTGCTCGAGGACAACCGCTTGCAGGCGCTCGCGCTGTCGATCGCCGAAAAGGGCGGATCGGCGGCGGTGCCGTCGCTGGTGCGGATCATGGAGACGTTCGAGGCGTCGGGCCGACTCGACCGCAAGGTCGAGGGGCTGGCGGCGAACGACGAACTGCTCCGGCGCGCCGCCGAGGGACGCGGGCTGACGCGCCCCGAACTGGCGGTGCTGCTGTCGACCGCGAAGCTCGCGCTGCAGGATGCGATCGAGCATAGCGACCTGCCGAACGACCCCGCGCTCGCGAGCGATCTCGCCGCGGCCTTCCCCGAAGAGATGCAGCGCGACTTTGCGCAGGCGATCGCCGACCACCAGCTGCGCCGGGAGATCGTCGCGACGAAGATCGCGAACCGCATCATCAACCGCATGGGCATCGTCCATCCCTTCGAACTCGTCGAAGAGGAAGGCTGCGCGCTCGGCGACGTCGCCGCGGCCTTCGTCGCGGTCGAACGCCTGCTCGAAATGCCGGCGATCTGGGATGCGCTCGACGCGGCGAAGATCGACGAGAGCGTGCGCCTGTCGCTGTTTGCGCAGGCGTCGTCGGCGATGACCTCGCAAATGGCCGACCTGCTTCGCGTGACGCAGACGCTGTCGCAGCCGGGGCCGGTCGTCACGCGGCTCGAACCCGGGGTCGATCGCCTGATGTCGGGGGTCGACGCGCTGCTCAGCCCGTCGGTCAAGCGCCAGTGGGACAGCCTGACCGAGCAATTGCTGGGCGCAGGTGCACCCGAGACGCTGACCGCGGCAGTCGTTCGCCTGTTCAAGACCGACGGCGCAATCGGCATCGTCGACCTCGCGGAACGGCGCGGCGATGACGAGATTGCGGTGACCCACGCCTTCACCCATCTGGGCGAAGCCCTGGGGCTCGACTGGGCGCAGACGCTGGCGGCGCATATGAGCCCCGCCGATCCATGGGAACGCCTGCTCGTCAACAGCCTCGCGCGCGATTTCCAGCAGATGCGCCTGACCTTCCTTGCGGGACTGCCCAAGGGCGATCTTGACGCGGCGGTGACCAAATGGCTCGCCGACCATGCCCCGCGGGTCGAACAGTTCCGCGCGACGGTCGAACGCGCGCGAACGATCCCGAACCCGAACGGCGCGATGCTGTCGCATATCGCGGGGCAAGCGCGCGGGCTTCTGGGACGGTAATGCCGTTCCAGCCCCGTGTCGCGATCCTCGTTCCGGCGCCCGACTATTATGAAAAGTGGCAGCCCGCCTTTGCCCGCAAGGCGGCGGCGCTGACCGCTGCGGGGTTGATCGTCGAGCAAAGGGTTTGGACCGATCCCGGCGATCTCGCGGGCTATGACGTGGTGCTGCCGCTCTTCGCATGGGGCTATCAACGCGATGTCGCGGCCTGGTATGCGCTGCTCGACCGGCTGGAGGGCGAGGGGCTGCCCATCGTCAACCCCGTTCCGGTGCTGCGCTGGAACAGCGACAAGGCATATCTCGGTGAACTCGGCGCAAAGCGCGTTGCGGTCGTGCCCACGGTAGAGGTTGATGCGCTCGACGATGCGAGCCTGACCGAGGCGATGTCCGAGCTGATGACCGACGAGGTGGTGATCAAGCCGGCGATCTCGGGCGGCGCCGACGGGACGCATCGTATCGTCCCCGGCGCGCCGCTGCCGTCCGACGCGCAGGGACAACGCCGCCTCGTGCAACCCTTGATGGCGGGCATCCTGACCGAAGGCGAATATTCGCTGTTCTTTTTCGCGGGCAAGTTCAGCCACGCGATCGTCAAGCGCCCCGCCGCAGGCGACTTTCGCGTGCAGGAGCAGTTCGGCGGCCGCGAGACCGTTTGGGACGCGAGTGAAGCGGCACAGGCTCTTGCGGCAGCCGCCCTGGCTGCCGCTCCGGCACCGCCGGTCTACGCACGCGTCGACATGGTCGGTGACGCCGCGGGCATGCTGCACATCATGGAACTCGAACTGATCGAACCGTCGCTGTTCCTGCACCACGCGCCCGACAAGGGCGCGGCGTTTGGGACTGCCGTTTACGCTGCCATCTAGTCGGCAGCGCGGTTTCGCCACAGCCACTGCCGGATCGCCGAGGTCAGGTTCGGCGGGGCGTCCGCCTCCATCCGCTCGACATCGATCCGCGCAACGAGTGCGTTAACCGGCAGCGCCTGCCGTGCGGCTTCCGCTTCAAGCGCGTCCCAGAAGATAGGCTCAAGGCTGATCGACGTCGGATGACCGGCGATCGTCACCGATCTTTTGACCGGGGGATGGAGCGGGGGGCCGCTCAAGTCCGCGCGCGCCTTCGACGCAGGATCAGCGCGGTGGCGATCAGCCAGACGAGGCCCGAGACGAGGACACCGGGGGCGCCGCCGGCATAAGCGCGGGCGAGGTCTTGCGGGACGGCGGTGAGCGAGGCTTCGGTCATGCTTGGGGTGTAGCGACTTGATTCGCGACAGCAAAGCCGTGCTGCTTCGCGCCCCGCTCCATACCAAAATTGGTATACGAATTATTTGGGGTGGCGGGCCATTTCGGCGTTCCGTAAACCGGCCCGCCGATCCGGCGCAAACGCAAGCAGGCTCATGACAGGACTTCAGGCACTCACCGAAAAAGAAAAGGAGACGTTGCGCCTTCTCGTCGATGGCCATGATGCGAAATCGATGGCGCGGCACCTGGGATTGTCGGTCCACACGATCAACGAACGGCTCCGCGATGCGCGGCGCAAGATGTCGGCGTCCAGTAGCCGGGAGGCCGCCCGGCAACTGCGCGAGATGGAAAGGGCAGACCCCCAATTTTTGGCGGACAGGCATTTGGGGGATGCGGCCGCCCCTGCCGGGATGGGAGAGCCCCGGACATCAGCTCGGACGCGTCGCCTGTCGCGCCGCGTCGGCTGGATAGCCGGAGGAATCATCATGTCGATCAGCCTTGCCCTGTTTGCTTTCGCGTCCCTGTCGGGGACACCCCAAACGCCCGCCGCGCCAGAGCCGGCCGCTTCCGTTTCCGAAACCGCCGCGGTGCAGGCGGCGCGGCAGTGGCTTGCCCTGACCGACAAGGGCGACTGGAACGGCAGCTGGAATGCGACGGGGCAGGCGTTCAAATCGCTCAACACCAGCGAGAGGTGGGCGGACGTGTCGCGGTCGGTTCGCACCCCGCTCGGCGCGCTCGTCTCGCGTAGTTTGATCGGCGAGGAATATGTTCCCGCGCCGCCTTACGGCTATCAGGTCGTGAAGTTCAGGACGAACTACGCGAACAAGGCCGGGGCGATCGAAACGCTGTCGCTGGTTCGCGAAGGGAACGAATGGCGCGTGGTGGGTTGTACGATCGAGTAGGGGAACGGGTAGTGGATTGGGCGACGGCAAAGCCGCCGCCTGAGCCTGCCCCCGCGACGGCGGGGGGCAGACCTCGGCCCGTCAGTACATATGTTGCCCGCCGTTGATGCTCATCGTCGACCCGGTGACGAACCCCGCATCCTCACTGCACAGGAAGGCGACGCCGCGCGCGATTTCGTCGGCTTGGCCGAGGCGCCCGACCGGAATTTTCGCGACGATTTTTTCGAGCACCTGCGGCGGGACGGCGGCGACCATGTCGGTGTCGATATAGCCCGGCGCGATCGCGTTGACGGTCACGCCCTTCTTGGCGCCTTCCTGTGCCAGCGCCTTGGTAAAGCCGTGGATGCCCGATTTCGCGGCGGCATAATTGACCTGGCCATATTGGCCGGCCTGGCCGTTGATCGAGCCGATGTTGACGATGCGGCCCCAGCCGCGCTCGACCATGCCAGGGAAACAGGCCTTTGCCATGTTGAAGCAGCCGCCGAGGTTGACGCGCATCACATCGTCCCAATCGGCGTAGCTCATGCGCGACAGCGTGCCGTCGCGCGTGATGCCGGCATTGTTGACGACGATGTCTACGGGTCCGAATTTCTCGGTCACGGCGATGCAGCCGTCGACGCACGCCTGATGATCGCCGACATCCCATTTCATCGCGGCGATGCCGGTGCGGTCGGTAAATTCGCGCGCCTTTTCGTCATTGCCACCATAGTTGGCGACGACGGTGACGCCCATCTCCTTCAGCTTGAGGCTGATTGCTTCGCCGATCCCGCGGCTGCCGCCGGTGACGATTGCTACGCGTGCCATAAATTCACTCTCCCACGTGATTATGGCACCATGACTAGGCCGCGTCGGCGCGCGCCGCAAGTTTACCGGAACGTCAATCGCAAAGCTATTCAGGGGGTTTAGTGGCTCACCTGCACCCGCAGTTTCGAAAAATCTCCGATCGCAAGGTCGGCCTTGTCGATCGTCACGACCAGATTGTCGCAGTCGCCGAACCGCCGGCTCATCAGTCCGCTGGTCGGCAGTTCAAGCAAAACCGCTTCGCGCTCCTCGTCATAATCAAGGATGTGGCGAAACGGCTCATGCCCCATCGCCGCCATCTCGCGGTCGGCCAGCTCGCGCCACCAGGGTTCGAAAAAGGCACGGGCCGGCGCGGGAAGATTTTCAGGATTGGCGCACCAGGCGTGCTTCGCGCGATCGAACAACATCGTCTGATAATCATGCACCCACAGATTCGCATCGGCGCGGTGCGTCGTCAGCGGCAGGGTGATCGTCTCGATACGCTCGGCGCCCGTTTCGGGATCGACCGTGGCAATCGCCTTGACCCAATGGATCGCGTGCAGCCCCGCCATCACCGCCGTCGCGTCGCTGGCCGAGAAGTCGGCGCGCGCCGCGCTGTCGTGGACAATCGCGATAATCTCTTCGGCGCGCTTGCGCGCTTCATAATTGATCGCGGCGCGCTGTTCCATTTCGGCGATATCCGCGGCATCTGCGCCCGGCGTCGGCGCGGCTTCGGGCGTCAGCCGATCGAGCCGCATTTCGAGCAACGCGACCATCGCGGTCATGCTGCCCCAGTCGAAGGGGTGGAATGCCGGATCGGCGATGTCGTAGCCGCGATCGTAGAGCGTGGCGCCAGGTTCGCCCGGATCGGCTTCGCTGCGCGGATCGGCATCGCCCGGGCCGATGGCGACCAGATCGACGGGCCATTCGGGAAAGGCGCGCACCGCGAACGGCGCAAGGTCGCCAAGAGCCAGACCGCCGTGCGGGCCGAACCATCCTTCCGGGTCGTTGAGCGTGTAGGGCGGCGCGACGGGCATGCCGGGATCGCGCAGGTGAAGGACGCACATGTCATAGCGGCGGCGGTGGATGAAGAAGGCGAGCGCGCCGTGGCGTGGTCCCAGCCCGCCCCACAGGCCCTGAGGGAGGTCGGCGCAATTGATCTGCGCGAGGAAATCGGCCGGCTGGTCGTCGATCTTTGGCCATTCCATGCCTGCGGGGAGACGCGGGCGGCCGCCGAGCCAGCTGTTCGTCGAGATCGCGTCGCGCGGCGGAATTTGGGGAACGAGGCGAAGCGACACCTCCTCGACGTCGATTTTCTCGGCGCGGTGGGCGGCTCTCTCGACCTCTAGAGCGATCGATTCGAGCGCGACATCGTCCGGATCGATAGCCGCGGCGGGTTGGGGTTCGGACCCATATTCGTCGTCGGCCGGTATTTCGAGCGGCGTCTTGCGGCTGATCCGTGCGAGCCGCGATGGCGAGATTTCCACGTCGGGTTCGGGCGCGGCTTTGCGCGGCAGTTTTGGCAGGCGGATTTCGCGCGGCGTTCGTGGTTCGCGGGGCGCGCGCGGCGCCTGTGGTTCGCGGGGTTCGCCGGGCGCGGCGGGTACGGTCCGCGATCGCCGCGACCACCAGATGGCAAAGCCGATTATTGCCAGAAAGGCCAGCGTGGCCACGGCCAGCGCCCACCCCAGCAATTCGAGCTCGGTCATCACATATCTCCAAATTGGTGCGGCTCATGCCTTTTCGGCGCCGCGCCGGAGCAATTTAGCGCATGGACCTAAACAGTTTGTAAGCAGCCGCGATTCAAAGCCATCCCGCCAGTTCGCGGCGTACCAGCGCCTCCAGCATCGCCATGCCGGGCGCGTCGGCGTTGAGGCAGGGGAGGTAAGCGAACCGCCGGCCGCCCGCGGCTTCGAATTGCTGCTTGCCGCGGATCGCCAGCTCTTCGAGCGTTTCGAGGCAGTCGGCGGCAAAGCCGGGGGCGAAGATCGCGACGCTCTTCCCTTGCTTTCCGAGCGTTTCGAGCAGCGTGTCGGTCGCGGGTTCGAGCCATTTGGCGCGTCCGAAGCGCGACTGGAACGCCACCTCGACCGGACGGCCGAGCGCATCCGAAAGCAGACGCGCGGTTTTGCGGGACTGGCAATGATAGGGATCGCCGAGGTGAAGCGTCCGTTCGGGCATGCCGTGAAAGCTGGCGAGCAGCACATCGGGGGTGAAATCGAGCGCGGCGAGCCCGCCCTCGACCGACTGTTTGAGCGCATCCAGATAAGCGCCATCGTCGTGATAGGGCGGCAGGAAGCGGATCGCTGGCTGCCAGCGCAGCGTCTGCAGATGCTTGCCGACGGCATCGACCACCGTCGCCGTCGTCGCGGCGCAATATTGGGGATAAAGCGGCGCGACAAGGATATGGCGGCAACCCGCCGCCATCAGTGCGTCGATTGCCGGACCGATCGCCGGCTTGCCGTACCGCATTGCGTGGGCGACCTGCACCGCTTCGCCGAATGCCGCTTGCAGGGCTTGGCTTTGCGCGCGCGTGATCGCGGCGAGCGGCGAGCCGTCATCGGTCCAGACCTGGGCGTAGGCGTGCGCCGACTTTTTCGGCCGCGTCGTAAGGATGATGCCGCGCAGGATCGGTTGCCACAAGATCTGCGGGATTTCGACGACGCGGCGGTCGGACAGGAATTCCGCCAGATATCGGCGCACCGACGGCGCATCGGGCGCGTCGGGGGTGCCGAGGTTGACCAGCAGCACGCCGATACGGGGTGCGGCGACGGGCGGATGATCGGGGGGCAAGGTCATAATGGGTGCGCCGAGAGGGGCAGGCGTCGGACGCGCCGGCCGGTTGCGGCGAACATCGCGTTGGCGATCGCGGGCGCAACAACAGGCACGCCGATTTCGCCGAGTCCGCCGGGCTCGCGGTCGCTGTCGATGAATTCGACCAGGATCTGCGGCGTCTGCGACAGGTCGGGGAGGCCGAGCTGGCCGAGCTTGCGCGCGGTTGCGAGGCCGCCTTCATAATCGGTCGTCGCGCCGACCGCGGCGGCGAGGCCGAATATCAGCCCGCCCTCGATTTGCTGCCGCGCGATCGCCGGGTTCACCAGCCGCCCGGCGTCGACCACCGCGACCAATTGCTCGACCTGCAGCCCGCCCTCGCTCTGCCTTGCGGTCGCCATCAGCGCGATATGGCTGCCGCGCATCGAATGGCAGGCGAGCCCCTGCGTCGTCCCCGACAATCCGCCTTCCCAGCCGCCAAGGCTGGTCGCGGTGAGCAGGCAGCGCGCGAGCAGCGGCGCGTTGCCGAGCATCGCGATGCGATAGGATAAAGCATCGGTTCCGGCGCGCGCCGCCAGTTCGTCGACGAAACATTCGGTGAAAAAGGCTGTGTAGCTATCGGCATTGCCGCGCCAGCGCCCCGTCGGCAGGCCGATATCGGCGGGGCAATGGTCGACCGCCATATTCGGGATGGCATAGCTGCTCGCCGCACCCTCGACTGCGGCGGCGTCGGATCGGCCCGCCGCCGCGCGCTGTGCGATGTCGGCCGGCATATTGTCGAACAGCCGGTCGCGAAATTCATGGTTGGTTGGCGGCACTGCGATGCGCGTCACCAGCGCGTCGATCCCGCCCGCGGCGTTGAGCGTCGCGGTCAACTTTGCGCGCGCCGGCGCGCGCGGAGGCAGACGCATGATCTCCTCGGCGCGCGACCAGGCGAGTTGGACTGGGCGTTTGACTTGCAGCGCGATGATCGCAGCCTGGACGGCGACGCTGTGGTCGAGACAGGCATCGAACGATCCCCCCGCCATCATCGGGAACAGCGTGACATTCGCGGGCGCCAGCCCGGTCGCCCCGGCGATGGCGTCGCGGCACTGCGCGGGAGCCTGCGTCGCAACCCAGACGCGGAGGCCGTCCCGGTCGGGCGCGGCGGTCGCGGTGCGCGTTTCGATGGGCGCGTGGACTGCGGGCGCGACGGCATATTCGGCGGAGATTTTCCGCCGCCCCTCCATCGCCTCGGCGACGTCGCCTTCGCTTGCGATGCGATAGCCGTCGTCTTTCAGCGCCGCCTTCAGCGCCGTGTTGATGCGGTCGGTCGATATCGGCGAACCTTCGGTCTCGAACACCGGCGCGAAGCGGTCGAGCGCGCGGTTCGCGGCCCACCAGTTGCGCGCGACCGCCGCGACCCAGCGTGCATGCGTCACGACATGCAGCAGGCCCGGCGAGGCGAGACCCTGCTTGCGGTCGATGCTTTTCAGCGTCGTCGCGCCGAGCGGGCCCTGGCGGATAGCCGCAAACACCATGTCGGGCAGGCGGATGTCGCCGGCATAATTGGCCGACCCGTCGATCTTGGCGGGCAGGTCGAGCCGCGTCAGTTCCTTGCCGTAGAGCGGGTCCGAACTGCTCGCGCGGTAAACGGGTTCGGCAGGCGGTTCGAGCAGCGCGGCGGCGGCCGCGACGTCTCCGAAACGCAGCCTTTTCTGACCATGGGTGACGAAACCGTCCTGCGTGTCGCATTCTTCCCAGTCGGCGTCCCAACGATTGGCGGCCGCCATCATCAGCAGCGCGCGCGCCTGCGCCGCAGCGGCGCGGCACGGCGCCTCGAACATGCGCACCGACGAGCTGTTTGCGGTGAGCATCACCGCATGGCGCACGGCCCATTCGCGGCGCGCCCAGCTGCGCACGTCGGACACGAAATCGGGAACGCCTGCGCGCGGGGTAAACACCGCGCTATCCTCGTCGACGAGCAGCGTGTTGGTATAGAGCGGGTTGATCGGCGCACTTTCGACCGCGATCGTGCGCCAGTCGGCGCCGAGTTCGTCGGCCATGATCTGCGGCAGCAGTGTCGTGACGCCCTGACCCATCTCGCATTGCGGGACGATCGCGCTGATATGGCCGTCGTCGCCGATCTTCAGGAACGCGTTGAAGATATGCTCGTCGGGGGATGCGGTCAGGTTCGGCTGATAGTCGCGCGGCCACAGGCTCCACGCGATGGCCAGTCCGCCCGCCGCGGTCGCGCCGATGAGCAACGAACGGCGGCTGACGTCCGGCAGGCGCGATTTATCTTTCCCCACTATGTCGCGAATGCCGGCCATCGCCGACGCTGATAAGCGGCGTGAGTCGGGAGGGCAAAGGCTTTTGCGTTACCAGCCCCAGGGGGCGGGCGGCGGCGTCACCGGCTTCGCATAATCGAACGCCACGCGGAAATGGCGTCCCGGCCGATCGAGGCCATAGGTGAAGCCCGCCGATGTCGTTTCGATGGACCAGATGTTCGTGTTCGAAACGCTGCGGCCGGTCGCGGTGAACATGGCGATCGATTCGGCGTCGACGGGGAAGGTCTGCCGCGCGGCCGTTCCGGCATCGGCGGTGTCGCCGCCATAAAGCGTGGTCGCGTCGGGCTTGCCGTCGGCGTGGCGATGATCGTGCTTGAGGCGGAGGCCCGTGGACGTCCGGGTGATGATCCAAGTGCGCGACCGGTCCCAGTCGCCATCGGGGCCGAGTCCGTCGATGTGAAAGGGGATTTCGATTCGGTCGCTCGTGCAATGGCGGATATGCATCACCATCGCCTTGCCGTGCATCTCGGCATCGGCTTCCTGATCGCTTGCAAGGCGGCCGGCATAAGCCTTGCCGCAGCGCGCCGATAGAGCGGCGAAAAAATCGTCCTGCGGCGTCGTGGCGGTCGGCGTCGTCGCGCATCCTGCGAGTGAGGCCGCCATGAGCAGCGGCAACGCGGACCTCACTTCAGCAGGCCGAGCCGCGGGATTTCGATCTTGGGACAACGGTCCATAACGACGGTCAGTCCTGCGGCTTCGGCGCGCTTCGCTGCGGCCTCGTTGATGACGCCGAGCTGCATCCACACGGCCTTGGCGCCATGGACGATCGCTTCGTCGACCGCGGTTCCGGCGTCGTCGCTGTTGCGGAAGATGTCCACGATTTCGGCCGGCGGTTCGACATCTGCGAGGGTCGCGACCACGGGTGCGCCGTGAATCGTCGTGCCGGCATGACCCGGGTTGACCGCGATCACATTATGTCCCTGCGCGACCAGAAAGGCGAGAACGCCGTTCGACGCGCGCGCGGGGTTGGGAGAGGCGCCCACCACCGCGATACGGCGCTTTTGCCCGAGCAGTTCGCGAATCTCGGTTTCGTCGTTGATCGCCATCATCGCCCCTTTCGTGTGGTCAGCCACTCGGCGACCTTCGCCGCTATCGCATGGAACGGCTCGCCCGCCGGGTCGGTTCCGGCCGCGGGCGGGACGCCGCCGTCGCTCGCGAGGCGGATGCCCATCGAAAGCGGAACGCGGCCGAGGAAGTCGAGGCCCATCGTCTTTGCTGCGGCCTCGGCGCCGCCGCTGCCGAACGGGTCGCTGACCTCGCCGCAATGCGGGCAGGAATAGCCCGCCATATTCTCGACCAGCCCGATGATCGGCACCTCGGCCTGTTCGAACAGGCTGACCGCGCGCGTCGCGTCCATCAGCGCGAGATCCTGCGGCGTCGACACGATCACCGCGCCCGCGGGCTTGTGCTTCTGGATCATCGTCAGCTGGACGTCGCCGGTACCGGGGGGCAGGTCGACGACGAGCGTGTCGATGTCGCCCCAGCTGGCGTCGACCAGCTGTTCGAGCGCCTTGCCCGCCATCGGACCGCGCCAGGCGATCGCCTGTCCGGGCGCCGCGATCTGCCCGGTCGACAGCATCGGCACGCCATAGGCGTTGGGGACGGGGACGAGTTTCGATCCGCGCGATTCAGGTTTGATATTTTCGCTGTCCATCAGGCGGGGCTGCGACGGCCCATAAATGTCGGCATCGACTAGTCCGACCTTCACGCCCAGCCGCCGCAGCGCGACCGCGAGGTTTGCGGCGAGGGTCGATTTGCCGACGCCCCCCTTGCCGCTGCCGACCGCGATGATCGTCATCGTCTTTTTCTCGGCAGTCATCGCGATGCGGACCTCGCGCACGCCGGTTTCGGCGAGCAGGCCGGCGCGGAGCTTGTCTTCGAGCGGTTTGCGCGCTTCGACCGCGAGCCCCGACACATCGAGAACGACGGCGAGCAGGCCCATATCGTCGAGCAATCGCAGCCCCGACGCGCGCCCCTCGCTCAATTGGGCTGCGGCTGCTGTCAGGCGGGCGATATCGGCGCTTTGTTCGGTCATGTCCGCGCCAGATAGGCATGATCGGCGCGTTTGCCAGCCATTTTCGCGCGCACCCCCTGTTAATCGCGCCCGTGGCCCCTATAAAAGCAATATGAACGACAAGATTGACGGCAGCATGGATCGCCGCAGCCCGAGGGGATTGCGGCAATTTTTCGATTCGATCAGCCAGATGGCGAACAGCCCGTGGGGCAGCCCCGGCAAGGGCGATGACGACGGGAAGGGCGACGGCAAGCGTCCCGGCCCGCGGAACCCGTGGGTCACCCCCGATCCGGCCGACCAGCGGCGCGCGCAAAAACCGCGCGGCCCCTCGGCGCTCGACGAATTGCTGCGCAAGGGGCGCGGCGGTTTCGGTGGCGGCGGTTCGGGCGGCGGAAGCCAGTTCGATTTCGGCGATTCGGCAAAGCTCTGGAAGTGGGTGGTGCTTGCCCTCGTCGTTGCGTGGGTGCTGTTCTCCTCCTTCCACATCGTGCCGCCCGAAAAGGAAGGCGTGATCACCCGCCTCGGCAGCTACTCGCGCACCGTCGGCCCCGGCGTGAAACTGACCTGGCCCGCGCCGATCGAGCGCATTCGGCTCGAGGACGTCCGTGCGATCCGCACGATGGCGATCGGCTCGCCCAATGCCACCGACGAGAATTTCGTGCTGACCCGCGACCAGAGCATCGTCGACCTTGCCTATGAGGTCCGCTGGTCGGTGCGCGATCCCGAACTCTTCTTCTTCCAGCTCGCCGATCCCGAAGGCACGATCCGCGAAGTCGCGGAAAGCGCGATGCGCGCCACGGTTGCGAACTTCGACCTCGTCCAGGCGATCGGCCCCGGCCGCGTCGAGATCGAGGCGCAGGTCCAGCAGCGCATGCAGGAATTGCTCAACCAATATCGCGCCGGCGTGATGATCCAGGGCATCGCGATCCGCCAGGTCGACCCGCCGAGCCAGGTCGACGAAGCCTTCAAGGAAGTCACCGCGGCGCGGCAGGAACGCGAATCGGCGATCAACCTCGCGCGCGCCTATCAGCAGCAGGTGCTCGAACGCGCGCGCGGCGACACATCGGCGTTCGACCAGATCTATGCGCAATATCAGCTGGCGCCCGAAGTGACGCGCAAGCGCCTCTATTATGAAACGATGGAGAATGTGTTGTCGAACGTCGACAAGACCGTTGTCGAAGCGCGCGGGGTGACCCCCTATCTGCCGCTCAATGAAGTGCAGAGGCGGATTCCCGCCACGCCGCCTGCCGCTGCGACGAAGGGAGGCGAATGATGTTTAATTCGCTGTTCCAGAACCCGATGCGGCTGCTGTTCGGCGCCGTCATCCTTCTCGTCATCCTGTCGCAATCGCTGGCGATCGTGCCCGAGGACAAGCAGGCGCTGATCCTGCGCTTCGGCGAGATCGAGCGCACGGTGAACCGCTACAAGCCGAACGAGGAATTCGGCCGTTCGGGCGCCGGCCTTGTCCTGCGCGTGCCGTTCACCGACGGCATCCAATATATCGACAAGCGCATCCTCGGCGTGAACATGGAGCGCCAGCAGGTGCTCTCGACCGACCAGCAGCGCTTGCAGGTCGACGCTTTTGCGCGCTTCCGCATTACCAACCCGGTGCGCATGTACACCGCGATCCGGACCGAGGATAAATTGCAGGCGCAGCTCGCGACGATCCTCGGTTCGTCGCTGCGCAACGAGCTGGGCAAGCGCACCTTTGCCACCCTGCTGTCGCCCGAGCGCGGCGCGGTGATGGACAATATCCAGGTCGCGCTGAACCGCGAAGCGCAGAAATATGGCGCCGAGATCATCGATGTGCGGATCAAGCGCGCCGACCTTCCCGAAGGCGCGACGCTCGAGGCGGCGTACAACCGCATGCGCACCGCGCGCCAGCAGGAAGCGATCTCGATCCGCGCCGAAGGGCAGAAGGAAGCGCAAATCATCCGCGGCAGCGCCGATGGCGAAGCGGCGCGCATCTATGCCGCCAGCTTTGGCAAGGATCCCGAATTCTATGATTTCTACCGGGCGATGCAGAGCTATCGGCAGACCTTCCTCGGCGAAAACAACCAGGGCGGGACGTCGATCATCATGTCGCCGGACAATGAATATCTGAAACGGTTCAGCGGCGGTTGATGCGGCCGGCTGCCGGCTGAACGGAACAGGCAGGCGCTGTTCATGTTCAATCGCCGTTCAGCCAGTTCGCCGCAGATAGCCGCGGCCGGGGCAGATAAGTTTTTTTCGAGAACGAAAAGGAATTTCGATCGTGCGTTATGTTTATGGCATCACTTCGGCCTTGCTGGCGGGTGGCACCGCGCTGGCGCTGGTCACCCAGTCCCCCGTCGGGGCGCAGGTCGCGCAAAATGAGAAGAGCGAAATCGCCAAGGTCGTGCCGCGTTCGGGCGCGCCCGAAAGCTTCGCTGACCTGGTCGAGCAGCTCCAGCCCGCAGTGGTCAACATCTCGACCAAACAGGAAGTCACGCTCGGCGTCCGGCTCAACCCCTTCGCCGGCACGCGTGAGCCGATCACGCAGGAACAGCAGGGCGGCGGATCGGGATTCCTGATTTCGGCCGACGGCTATATCGTCACCAACAACCACGTCATCTCGGGCGGTCCGCGCGGCGAAGAAGTGAACCAGGTCACGGTGACGCTGACCAACCAGAAGGAATATAAGGCGACGATCGTCGGCCGCGACGTCGCATCCGACCTCGCGCTGCTCAAGATAGAGGCGAGCGGTCTGCCGTTCGTCAAGTTCGCCGACAGCAGCACCGCGCGCGTCGGCGACTGGGTCGTTGCGATCGGCAATCCGCTCGGGCTCGGCTCGACGGTGACCGCGGGCATCATCTCGGCGGTGCAACGCAACATCGGCACCGGCACCGCCTATGACCGCTATATTCAAACCGATACTGCGATCAACCGCGGCAACTCGGGCGGTCCGTTGTTCGATCTGAGCGGGAATGTCGTCGGGATCAACAATATGCTGATCTCGCCCGTCGGCGCGAACATCGGCGTCAACTTCGCCATTCCCGCCGATGCGGCTATTCCCGTGATCAACGCGCTGCGCGCCGGCGAAAAGGTTCAGCGCGGCTATCTTGGCATCGGCATCGCGCCCGTCGACGAGGATCTCGCGGCGGCGCTCGGCCTGCCCAAGGACCGCGGCGAATTCATCCAGCGCGTCGAACCCGATCAGGCGGGTCAAAAGGCGGGCCTGAAGCGCGGCGACGTCGTGACCAAGGTCAACGGCAAGGACGTCACGCCGCAGCAGACGCTGTCGTACATCGTGTCGAACACCAAGCCTGGCACGCGCATTCCGCTCGAAATCATTCGTGACGGCAAGACGATGACGATCCAGACCGTCGTCGGAACGCGTCCGCCCGAGGAAACGCTGACCGGCAGCAATTTCGATCCCGAAGAAGAACAGACGGTTCCCGAGGATCCGACGGGCGCCGCCGACAAGGCGATCCAGGAAGAGTTGGGACTGTCGGTGCAGGTGGTGACGCCCGAAATCGCGCGCGCGGTCGGGGTCGACGCCGGCACCAAGGGGCTCGTGGTCGGTGCGGCATCGGCGAACAGCGACGCGGGCCGCAAAGGCCTGCGCCGGGGCGACGTGATCCTTAGCGCCAACCGCACGCCGGTCACGACGAGCGAGGCGCTGGCCAAGGCGGTCGCCGACGCGAAAAAGGCGGGCCGCGATGCGGTGCTGCTCGAAATCCTGCGCCGCGGCGGGCCGTCGGCCTTCGTCGCGATCCGCGTGAAATAGGCTTCGGCTTCTCACCCATCAATCGGGGCGCCGCACCTTCGGGTCCGGCGCCCTTTTTGTTTGCCTCGTGCCGCCCATGTTCATACTATGTTCCCATAACAACGAGTCGGGAGAATGATGATGATTGGCTATGTGACGCTGGGCACGAAGGATCTCGCCAAGGCGGCGGAATTTTATGACGCGATTGCCGCCGAACTCGACACGCCGCGCATGATGGAATTCGACGGCTTCATCGCCTGGGGCAAGCCGGGCGGCGGCGCGGGCATCGGGCTGACCAAGCCCTTCGACGGCAATGTTGCAACGGTCGGCAACGGCGTGATGGTCGCGCTCGAGGCAAAGGACAAGGACCAGGTCCACCGCCTCCACGAGATCGCGCTGGCGCATGGCGGCAGCTGCGAAGGCCCCCCGGGACCGCGCGGCGAAGGCTTTTACGCGGGCTATTTCCGCGACCCCGACGGCAACAAGCTCAACGCCTTCATCATGGGATGAGCGGGCGCGCGCGGAACGTCGGTTTTGGGGTGGGGAGCGGACATTCCCCCTCTCCCAAGGGGAGAGGGCTTTATGGCCGCAACCGGTCGTTTCCCGCCACTTCGTCATCCCGGACCTGATCCGGGATCCACGGCGGCGCTGAAGTCATGGACCCCGGATCAGGTCCGGGGTGACGATGAGGGGGATATCCTCCCTGTCGCAGCGATGGGGGGGGGGCGCCGCGAAGCGGTGGTGGAGGGGCTGCGATGGTGCGCCATTAGCCCCTCCGTCAGCGCTTCGCGCTGCCACCTCCCCATGGCTCCGCCACAGGGAGGATTTATGGCAACGATTGCTCGAAACCGGCCTCACGCTTCCCGCAGCAAGGGCCAATGCTCCAGCCATTTTTTGGATTTCCGTCGCTCGTCGTAAACGGCGCGCTTCAGGTCCACGAAAGACGACGTCGGACGCAGGATCAAGCCGAACAGATCGTCGGCGCCCAGCGGCGCGGCAACCTCGCAATGGTCGGCATCATAGCGTCGCGCCGCAACGGCGGTTGCTGTCTCGGGCCAATGGCGCATCGCATCGGCGGCGGAAGCATAGGGCGGGTCGCCGTTGCGGATGTGCATGCGCGCCTGGTTCTTGACCGACCAGACGACCGAGGGCGCGATCGCCGCCAGCCGCGCCTCGTGGAGCCGATCGAGCGCCGGGTCGATTCGGTCGGGGTCGTACCAGATCACGTCGACATCGCGATCGGGCGGTGACGGCGGGCGCTGGTGCCGATGATCCCAGACCGCGTTTCTGACAAAACCGGCTGCGATCCAGCAGTCGGGCAGTTCGAGCGCCGCAACCGCGCCGAGCAGGTACCAGCGAAGCCGGTCGGCGCGCAGAATAGAAATGATATCGGCCTCGGCTGCGCTCATCTGCGGGAAGATAGCGCGCCGGGCCGTGTCTGAATATGGCCGCGGCGACGGTTCCTTCGGCTGGCGGGCAGCGACAGCGGCTTTCCTACAATATCGCGCCATGATCTATGCTGCCGGATGACTCGATCCGACACCCTTGCCGTCGCGCCCCTATCGCGTTTGGGCACCGACCGTGCGATCCGCCAAAGCCACACAAGACATATGTCTCGTCCGTGCATGCGGGGTTTTTGTGGCGTTAGCGCCGGCGGCTGCAACTCTGCCGTGCCGTCGCGCGACGCGAATTCCGAGTGAAGTTCGGCAGTTTTGGGCCGTTTTCCGCTTTTGGCCTCGGCGCCGGTTTGCCGATTGCCTGGACTCTCCCGCCGCTCTAACTTCGACGCAGCATTTCAAGGTGGAGGATAGCGGGTGAGCGACGGCAGTACGGCAAGCGAAATCTATATCGGTCTTGGCGGGGGCGGCGCTGCCGACGGGCCGCGCCAGTCGCTCGTGCTCAAGCGCGCGAACCGTCACGGGCTGATCGCTGGTGCGACGGGCACGGGCAAGACGGTGACCTTGCAGGGCCTCGCTGAGGGCTTTTCGGCGGCCGGCGTCCCGGTATTCGTCGCCGATGTGAAGGGCGACCTTGCCGGCATGGCGATGGCGGGCAGCCCGACGGCGAAGGTCCATGAACCCTTTTCGAAACGCGCCGCCGAGATTGGCGATACCGACTGGGCGTATCGCGACAATCCGGTGATCTTCTGGGACCTGTTCGGCGAGCAGGGGCATCCTGTCCGCACGACGATTTCCGAAATGGGCCCGTTGCTGCTCGCGCGGCTGATGGGGCTCAACGAGGTGCAGGAAGGCGTGCTCGCAATTGCGTTTCGCGTCGCCGACGAACAGAATCTGCTGCTGCTCGATCTGGGCGATTTGCAGGCGATGCTCGTCTGGTGCGCTGAAAACGACGACGAACTCACGACCAAATATGGCAATGTGTCGAAGGCGACCGTCGGCACGATCCAGCGGCAATTGCTGACGCTCGAAAGCCAGAGCGGCGCCAATTTCTTCGGCGAACCCGCGCTCGATATCATGGACATGATCCGCACCGACGAAAATGGCCGCGGCTATGTGAACATTCTCGCCGCCGACAAGTTGATGGCGAGCCCGAAACTCTATGCGACCTTCCTGCTCTGGATGCTGAGCGAGATGTTCGAGACGCTTCCCGAGGTCGGCGATCCCGACAAGCCGAAGCTCGTTTTCTTCTTCGACGAGGCGCACCTGTTGTTCGACGATGCGCCGCCCGCGCTGACCGAAAAGATCGAACAGGTCGTGCGCCTGATCCGTTCAAAGGGCGTCGGCGTCTATTTCGTCACGCAAAACCCGATCGACGTCCCCGAAACGATCGCGGGCCAGCTCGGCAACCGCGTCCAGCACGCGCTCCGCGCCTTCACCCCCCGCGACCAGAAAGCGGTGAAGGCGGCCGCCGAAACCTTCCGCCCGAACCCCAAGATCGATGTCGCGCGCGAGATTACCGAACTCAAGGTCGGCGAGGCGCTGGTGTCGCTGCTGATGCCCGACGGCGCCCCGTCGCCGGTCGAACGCACTTTGATCAAGCCGCCCTGCTCGCGCGCGGGGCCGCTCGACGCCAAGGAGCGCGCGATCATCAAGTCGATCTCGCCCGTCGAGGGCAAATATGACACCGCCGTCGACCGCGAGAGCGCCGAGGAACTGCTCGCCGCCAAGGCCGAGCAGGCGCAGGCTGCTGCGATCGAGGCGAAGGCGCAGGCCGAAGCCGACAAGCAGGCCGCGATCGCCGCCAAGGAAGAGGCGAAGCGCAAAGCGGCCGAGGAGCGCGAGCGGCTGCGGCTCGAAAAGGCCGCCGCGCGCGAGGCCGCGAAACCGAGCTTCGCCGAAAAGATGGTGCAATCGGCGGCGCGCTCGGCAGCGACCAATCTCGGCCGACAGGTCGCGGGCAAGTTCGGCGGCCAGTTGATGCGCGGGATATTGGGCAGCCTGTTCAAGTGACGGCAGGAGACGGCAGGATTAGCCCTCCCCCAAATCGTCACCCCGGTCTTCGCCAGGATGACGATAGAGAGCCGCAAGGATAAGGCCACGATGATGACGCAGCGCTGGCTCCTGCCTACTTCGCCTTCAGCCAGCTGGCGACTTCACCCTTGATCCGCGGGCGGCTGACGCTGCGTTCCTTCAGCGACGCCAGCGTCTTGTCATAGGGCTTGCGCACGTCGGCGGGCAGCGGCGCCGCGATCCGTTCGAGCTTGGCGATCATCGCCGGGTCGTTCGACGCGGCGGCGAGGCCCGCGAGGAAACGCGCGCGCGCCGAGGCGTCGATCAGCCGGTCGACCGCGGCCTGGTTGGCCTGCGCGAAATCGACCGCGAGTTCGGGGTGGTTTTTCGCGACCGCGCCGATGATCCCGGCGCTGACGGTCTTGCCCGGCTCGTCGGTGAGCGCGAGGTCGAGCGCGCGCTTCGCCAACGCCGCATCCTTCGCATTGCCGAGGAAGGTGTAGAAGGCGCTGCGCTCGACCGCCGATTTCGATCCCTTCGCCATGGCGCGCAGCTTGGCCCATTCGCCCTCGTTCGCGTTCGCCGCCACGATGTCGAGCCAGCGCGATTTCAGCGGACCGTCGAGCGCCGCGGGATTGCTGTCGAGCAATGCGAAGCGGCGGCGCGCCTCGGCGAGCACTTTGGCGTCGCCCAGCGTCCCGAGCGCGCCAAGCAGGTCGGAACGCAGGATGCTGTCGAGCGCGGGCTCGCTGGGGCGTGCATCGAAGCCGAGCCGCTGCATCGCCGGGCCGAGCGCCGCGCCGCCGCGCGCGGCGATCTGCTTCTGCACTGCGGGCTGGTCGTCGAACATGGCGTAGAGCGCCGCATAACGTCCTGCCGCGTCGCCCAGCAGCTTCTGGCTCGCATCCTGCGGCGTCGCTGCGAGCAGTTCGAGCGCGGCGCCCATCGGCTGGTAGCCGGCATAGGCGAGCGCGAAATTGTCGCCGAGCAGCCCGAGCTGGTCGATCGGGGCAAGCGTGGCGAAATCGCCGCGGAGCGCGGTCAGCGCCGCGGGCGAATAGAGGGTGCGGTAATAACCCGCCTGCCCCGCATTGATCAGCACCGCGCCACAGCCGGGCAGGGTCAGCCGTCCGCTCCCGCCCGAAATCACCTGCCGCGTGACCGCGCCCTGGCCGACGCGCGCGAGGACCGGCACCTGCCAGCGGCGATTTTCGGCGTCGATGCCCTGCTTGCGATCGCGCGAAAATTCGGCCTGCGTCAGTTCGACGGTCGTGTTGCCGCCCGCGCAGGTCACGGCGCCGACGCGGAGCAGCGGGATGCCCGGCTGGTTGGTGAAATCATGCGCGATCGCGGTCAGCCCCTTTGCGCCCGCCGCCTCGACCGCGTTCCACAGATCGTCGGTGCGCGTGTTCGCATATTTATGCTTTGCCATGTAGGTGCGCAGCCCTTCGCGCCACACATTCTGGCCGGCATAGGCCTCGAGCATCGTGATCACCGCCTCGCCCTTTTGGTAGGTGATCGCGTCGAACGCCTGGTTGGTATCCTCGACGGTGCGGATCGTCTGGACGATCGGGTGCGTCGTCGCAAAGGCGTCGAGCGCCATCGCGCCCTCGCGGCCGCCGACGCGGTCGAGCAAAGGCTGCCAGTCGGGGTGGAAATGGTCGCTCGCCTTGGTTTCCATCCAGCTCGCGAAGCCTTCGTTGAGCCAGAGATCGTCCCACCACGCCATGGTGACGAGGTCGCCAAACCATTGGTGCGCGACCTCATGCGCCTGCGTCGAATAGATCTGCTGGCGCACCGCATCGCTGGTGATTTTCGGATCGTCGAGCAGGATGCGCTCGAAGGTGAAGATCGCACCCCAATTTTCCATTGCGCCGAAAAATTGCGACTGGCCCGGCCCCGCGACATTGTCGAGCTTGGGCAGCGGATAGGGCTGGCCGAAATAATCGCTGTAATAGCCGAGCAGGGGGCCGAGGCTGTCGAGCGCGAAGCGCGCCTGCTCGCCCGACCCCCTGGGCGACACGATGCCGACCTGTGGGCCGCTCTCGCTCTTCGCCGCGAGCCGCTCGAAATTCCCGGTTGCGAAGAAGAGTAGATAGGACGACATTTTGGGCGAGATCTGGAAGGTCACCTTTTTCTTGCCCCCCGCGACCGGCGTTTCGCTCGTCACGGGCATGTTGCTCACCGCAAGGTCGCCCGCAGGGACGGTTGCCGAGAGGGTGAAGGTCGCCTTGTAGCTCGGCTCGTCGAAGCTCGGAACGAAGCGCCGCGCGTCGGGCGCCTCGAACTGAGTGAACAGCCCGCGTACCTCGCTCCCCGTGGCCTTGTCGGGATAATCGAGCGCGAAAAGCCCATTCGCCTGCGTGTTGATCGTGCCGGTATAGCGCGTTGTCAGACGGTATTTGCCGGGCGCGAGCGACGCGGGGGCGGTGAAGGTCGCGGTCTGCGCGGCGGCGTCGATCGCGACGGTGAGCGGGACCGCCTTGCCGTCTGCACCGGTCAGGCTCGCGCTCGCGAAGCTGAGGTCCAGCGCGTTCAGCGTCAGCGTTGCGGAGGGTTCGTAAAGTTCGAGGTCGATTCCAGCCTCGCCGGCGAAGCGCAGCGCCTTGGCGTCGGGCGTCACGCTGATGTCGTAATGCACCGGCCGCGCGATGCGCGGCAGCTGGCTTGGCACGCCGACATCGAGCGGCGCGCCGGCGAGCGCGGGCGCCGCGGCGACCGGCATAGGGGATTCGATCCCCGGCTGCGCGGCGCAGGCGGCGAGGCTGAGCGACGAGACGGCGGCGGCAAGCAAATGACGAGTCGAATATTTCATGGATGCGATCCCCGGAATGATTTGTCGGTCCGGCTAGGCGCATGCGCCGCCCCCTGCAACGCCCCCTTTCGGCAGGCCGTCGTCTGGGCTCGACAGACGGCGCGCGATGCGGCAGCTTGGGTTGCATGACAAAACCCATATTGCCTGGAGAGGTAGCCGCCGCCGTCGTCGACCCCGTCGCATACGGCAATTGGGATCCGCTGCACGAACAGCTCACATGGGCGCGTGCGAACATGCCGCTGGGCGTTGCGGAGAATCACGACCACGACCCCTTCTGGCTGGTGACGCGCCACGCCGACATCATGGCGATCAGCCGCGATCCGCAACGTTTCGCGAACGGCATCCGCCCGACGGTGCTGACCAACCGCGACGGCGAGGCGCTGGCGCGCGCGGCGACGCCGAACAATGACGGGCACCTGATCCGCTCCCTGGTCCAGATGGACGCCCCCGACCATATGAAATATCGGCTGCTCACGCAGAGCTGGTTCATGCCCAAGAATCTCAAGATCGTCGAAGAGCGCATCCGCCAGATCGCGCGCGAGACCGTCGACCATATGCTCGAACAGGGTGGGACATGCGATTTCGCGCGCGACGTCGCGGCGCATTATCCGTTGCGCGTCATCATGGACATTTTGGGTGTGCCGCCCGAAGACGAACCGCGCATGCTGATGCTGACCCAACAGCTATTCGGCCCGACCGACCCCGAGCTGAACCGGAGCAGGGAAGCCATCACCAGCGCCGAACAGGCGATCGCGATGCTCGATTATGTCATCGCCGATTTTACGCAATATTTCGGCGCGCTCACCGCCGATCGCCGCGCCAATCCGCGCGAGGATATCGCGACGGTGATCGCCAATGCGACGATCAATGGCGAGCAGATCCCCGACCGCGAAATGTCGGGCTATTATATGATCGTCGCGACCGCGGGGCACGACACCACGAGCGCCTCGACCGCGGGTGCGATGATGGAACTCGCGAAAAACCCGGCGCTGTTCGAACGTTTCCGTTCCGCCGACAGCGACAAGGCCGGGCTGATCGAAGAGGCGATCCGCTGGACGACGCCGGTCCAGCATTTCATGCGCAGCGCGAAAGAAGATGTCGAAATCGGCGGGCAGACGATCCGCGAAGGCGACTGGCTGATGCTCAACTATGTCTCGGCCAATCGCGACGAAGGCGTGTTCGGCGAACCCTTTGCCTTCAATCCCGACCGCGAGAAGAATCAGCAGATCGCTTTTGGTTTCGGGGCGCATGTCTGCCTTGGCCAGCATCTCGCGCGCATGGAGATGCGCATATTGATGGAGGAATTGCTGCCGAAGCTCAAAAGCGTCGAACTGGCGGGCGAGCCCGCGCGCGTCGAATCGGTGTTCGTCGGTGGATTGAAACGTCTGCCGGTCCGGTTCGAGGCCGCCTAGCCGGGCCCGCCACTTTTTCGACGATGGAACAAACGCCTGTCCGCCGCGTTTCAAAGCGGCTGTCAAAGGAGTTTTCGATGATTCTCTGGAAAAAAGTTGCGGTTTCGTTTGCTGCCATGTCGATGATTGTTTCGCCGGTGGCCGCTTCGGCTGCGCCGCGTGCTCTGTCCGTTGTCGACGATCAGAACGAGCTCGAAGGCGGGAGCTGGATTGCGATCGTGCTGGGGCTCGCCATCGTTGCTGGCGGCGTGTGGCTGGCGGTCGATAGCGACGACGATCCGGTTAGCCCGTAAACACCCCCCGATAATTCGGCCCGGCTAAATTTTCTCGGCCGGGAAGAAGCGCGCGACGACCTCGCTCGCCAGTCGTGCGGGGCGCAGCGTTTCGGCGTCGATACAGCACCAGCTCGACTTTACCTCGGCAAGCACATCCTCTCCGCGCTTGATGACCGTTTCGTAAAAGGCGCGCGCGCCTTGAACCTTTTCGAGGATGACGGTCGCGATGACCTGATCGTCGAGGAAGGCCGGGCGGCGATAGGTAATCTCGTGCTTCAGCGCGACCCACAAATGCGCCGCGACCGCGTCGGGCGGCGCGATGTGGCGCCAGTGCGACAGCACCGCTTCCTGCACCCAGCTGAGATAATGGGCGTTGTTCACATGGCCCATGAAATCGATCTGGTCGGAGCCGACGGCGATCGCATGGTCGTGCGGAAGAGAAGCGATGTTCATATCGCTGACACTAGTGTCAATATTTTGTGACGGAAAGATGAATTATCACCGTCGAAGAGAGACGGCCCCGGCCGCCTCAAACTAGCCTCTTCCGCGATAAGGCGCGACGCCCTGATCGGGGAGCCACAGGCCGGCGGGCGGGGCGCCCGATTGCCAGAAGACGTCGATCGGGATGCCCCCCCGCGGATACCAGTAACCGCCGATGCGCAGCCAGCGAGGCTGCATCTCGTCGAACAGGCGGCGGCCGATGCCGACGGTGCAATCTTCGTGGAAGCCCGCATGGTTCCGAAAACTGCCGAGGAAGAGCTTCAGGCTCTTCGATTCGACGATCGTTTCGCCGGGCGCATAATCGATGACGAGATGCGCGAAATCGGGCTGGCCGGTCACTGGGCAGAGCGAGGTGAACTCGGGCGCCACGAAGCGCACGAGGTAAAGTTCGCCGGCGCGCGGATTGGGCACATAATCGAGGACGGCCGCCTCGGGAGCGGCAGGAAGTTCGCTGGATTGGCCGAGATGTTTCGGCGCCAGCGGCGTGGGGCTGGAATCGGTCATGGAAAGGCTCTAGTGCGCAGCGCGGCCGATGTCACCGATCTCGTTGGACGGAAGCGGCCGGGTTCAGCGCCAATTCAGCGGCGCAGACACTATATTTGGTTCGAGGTCGCGGAAGAAGAATGACGAACGGAAAAACGGGGCAGGGAAGCAAGGCGGCGTCGTTGCCGCTGACCGCGCTCGCGCTGATGCTGGCTGGTGCAACGCCCGTTCGTGCACAGGACACCACGCCGACTCCGGCGCCTTCCTCCTCCCGCCCGCTTGATTTTCGTCTTCCCCCCGCGCCCGACGATGGCCGCACCCCGGGGGTGCAGGGACCGTCGGACAATGGCCTGCCACCGGTTGCGCCCGGTGAACGCCGCGGTCAGCCGAGGCCCACCCCAGCACCAACCGCGGCACAACCCGCCTCGCCGCCGCGCGTGACGCCGACGCAGCCCACGACGGGTGCGACGCCTGTGCCAGCACCGGCCCGCCGCGATACGCCCGCGACGGCCGCCCCGCGCGCCACGCCTGCACCCGACACCGCAGCGCCTGCGCTTCCGGCCGCGACCGAAAGTTCGGTGCTGCCGCCGCCCGATCCGACCGCCACGTCCGTCGCCCCTGCGACAGATGCAGCGCCGGTTGCTGTAGACGAGATATCGCCGGCCCCGACGCCGACACCTACCCCGTCGGGCATGCCGCTTTGGGCCTGGCTGCTCGCTGCGCTGGCCGCGCTTGGCGCCGGTTATTGGTACTGGCGCCGCCGCACGGCACTCGCCGGACCGGCCATCGATGAGGTCGATGAGGCGCCGCGACCCGTCGCCCCGCGCCCCGCGACTCGCACCGCCGCGACGCAGCCCAAACCTGCCGCGCCGCCGGCGCCTCGCCCCACTGCTCCGCAACCCGCGCGCGCGCCGGCGCCGGCGCCCCAACCCCAGGCCGCCCACCCGCTCGTTACCCGGCCGGCCGGCGAGCAGCGCGCCGTCGTCGGCATGGCACTCGACATTCGCAGCATTCGCTTCGCCGCCGATCATGTCGCGGTCGGCTTTGCGCTCAACCTGCTCAATCAGGGTACCGCGCCCGCGACGGGCATGATGGTCCGCATCGCGCTCAACCAGGGATCGGCGATGACCGAGCCCGTGCTCAGCCGCTTCTTCGACGGCGCGGGGGGCAGTGTGCTGCGTGACGATATGATGCTGGCGGTCGGCGCGGGCGAGGAATTGTCGACCGAGGTCATGCTGCCGCGCGCCACGATCGAGCCGCTGATGATCGGGGGCAAGCCGATGCTCGTCCCCGTTATCGTGTTCGACGTGACCTATCATTGGGATGGCGAGGGCGACGCCTTTGGCCAGAATGCGGGCAGCTTCGTGCTCGGCCGCGAACAGGGCGGCAGCGGCAGCGACAAGCTCGCGCCGCTGCCGCTCGACCGCGCAACCTATAGCGTCGATCGGCCCGCGGCGCGCGCGACGGCGATCAAGCGCTCCCAATAGTTTTGGCTCAAAACGGCACCGCTTTTTTGTTGCGGTGCAGCATCGGCTGAGGCACATCTCCACCGCGCTTGAAAAAGCGCGGGGCGGGGCATAGGCTGACTGTCCCCGGAAAGAAGCCACAGCAGGATGGCCGGGATAGGGACAGGCAAAGACTCCCGACCGGCCGCAACAGGAGCATGACATGGACGCCTTGGTCTCAACCGACTGGCTGGAACGCGAACTGGGGGCATCGGACCTGCGGGTCGTCGATGCGACGAAATTTCTTGAGGCCGATCGCGACGCGCGCGCCGAATATGAGGCGGGCCACATTCCCGGCGCGGTGTTCATGGACCTCGCCGAGCTGACCGATCCGTCGAGCGACGTCGACAATATGGCGCCGCAGGCCGAAAAATTCGCGAGCCGGATGCAGTCGCTCGGCCTCGGCGATGGCAGCCGGATCGTGCTTTACGACGACAGCCCGCTGAAAAGCGCGGCGCGCGGCTGGTGGCTGCTCAAGCTGTTCGGCGCGCATGATGTCGCGCTGCTCGACGGCGGCCTCGCCAAGTGGAAGGCCGAAGGTCGCGCGCTCGAAATGGGCAAGCAGACGCTGCGCCACCGTCATTTCACCGTGTGGCGCGATGCGAAGGCGGTGCGCACCAAGGAGCAGATGCTCGCAAACCTTGACAGCGGCGCCGAACAGGTCGTCGACGCGCGTCCTGCCGCCCGCTTCACCGGCGAGGAACGCGACCCGCGCGCCGGCGTTGCGCCGGGCCATATCCCGGGTTCGCGCAGCCTGCCGCACAGCGCGCTGTTCAACGCCGACGGCACCTGGAAACAGGGTGATGCACTCAAGGCGGCCTTCGACGCCGCCGGGGTCGATCTCGACAAGCCGCTCATCACGACCTGCGGCAGCGGAATGACCGCGACCGTTGTCGCCTTTGGCGCGCATCTGCTCGGCAAGGACGATGTCGCGGTTTACGACGGCAGCTGGACCGAATGGGGTGCCGATCCCGCGATGCCCAAGGCGACCGGCGCCGCCTGACGCCCGGCTGGCCCGAATATCCATCCGTCGAAGGGTGGATTTTGCCGGGTGCTCCGCTAACAAGGCGGGGATGAGCAAAAGCGACGATGACAGCCTCCGCCCTGCGACGAAACTGGTGCAGGGCGGGCGGCGGCCCGAATGGACCGGCGACCCGCGGCTTGGCGGCGGCGTTGTTAATCCGCCGGTTTGGCGCGCCTCGACGATCCTCTACGACAATATCGCCGATCTGAAGGCGCGCGGCCATGCGACGCACGACAAGCTCTATTATGGTCGGCGCGGGACGCCGACGGTGTGGGCGCTCGCCGATGCGTTGACCGGGATGGAGCCGGGCGCCGAGGGTACCTTGCTCTATCCGTCCGGGGTCGCCGCCAATTCGGCGGGATTGCTCGCGCTGTTATCGCCGGGCGATCATCTACTGATGGTCGACAGCGCCTATGAGCCGACGCGCGCCTTCTGCAATGGTATGCTCGCGCGGCTCGGTATCGAGACGAGCTATTATGATCCGCTTGTCGGCGCGGGCATCGCCGAACTGATCCGGCCGGAGACGAAGCTGATCTTCCTCGAATCGCCGGGCAGCCTGACCTTTGAGGTGCAGGATGTTCCCGCGATCGTCGCGGTGGCGCGCGAACGCGGCGTGCTGACGATGCTCGACAACACCTGGGCGACGCCCTTGCTCTTTCCCGCGCTGTCGCACGGCATCGACGTGACGATGATGAGCCTCACCAAATATGTCGGTGGGCATAGTGACGCGATGATGGGCTCGCTGACGGCGACCAAGGCGGTTTGGCCACGACTGCGTAGCGCGGCGTATCAGCTTGGCCAGGCGGTTTCGCCCGACGATTGCGCGCTGATCCTGCGCGGGCTGCGCACGCTCGATGTTCGGATGCGGCGTCATGGCGAGAGCGGCCTTGCGGTCGCGAGCTGGCTTGCGGGCCGCGGCGAGGTTGGCCGCGTGCTTCATCCCGCGCTGCCGGGCGATCCCGGTCACGCGATATGGTCGCGCGATTTCGGCGGCGCCAGCGGACTGTTCGGTTTCACGCTGAAGGGCGTTGACGAGGCAGCGCGGACACGCTTCATCGATTCGCTGGCGCATTTCGGCATCGGCTTCAGCTGGGGTGGCTATGAAAGCCTTGTCGTGCCGAGCAATCCGGAGACGATCCGCACCGCGACGACATGGACCGATCCCGACCCGCTCGTCCGCCTGTCGATCGGGCTCGAGGATGCCGCCGACCTGATCGCGGATCTCGAACGCGGCTTTTCCGCGATATGAGCGCCAGTGAAAATATTCGCGACGGGGTCGCCCGTGCCGTCGAGGTGATGAAGGCGATCGGGATCGATGTCGGTTCGTATCGCCTGTCGCTCTATGGTCTCTTCTCGACGCTGGTCGTCGCCGTGCTGCTGTATGTCGCGGTGCGGCTGCTGATGCGCGGAATAAAATGGCTGCTCCGCCGCAACACGCAGATCGACGCTACGCAGCGGCTGCTCACCGAAAAGCTGATCGCGATCGCGTTATTCGTTTTTGCGATGCTGTTCGGTATCGACCTGCTCGGTATCGACCTGACCGCGCTCGCGGTCTTTTCGGGCGCCGCGGGGCTCGCGATCGGCTTCGGTCTGCAAAAGACTGTCGGCAATCTCATCGCGGGGATCATCCTGTTGATGGACCGCTCGATCAAGCCCGGTGATATCATCGTGGTCGGCGACGGCAGTGCCATGGGCGGAACGACGCTGCCCGGCGGCATGCCGAACGTCGGGCGCGTTGCCCGAATCGGGGTGCGGGCGGTCAACGTCATTACCCGCGACGGCAAAAAACATCTGATCCCGAACGAACTGCTGATGACGCAGCCGGTCGAGAACTGGAGCTACGCCAGTCCCGAGGTGCGGGTGCGGATGCGCGTGCCGGTCGGTTATAACTGCGACCCGCGGCTGGCCCAGCGGCTGATGATCGAAGCGGCGACGACCAACCCGCGCATCTTGAACGAACCCGAACCCGCGGTGTGGATCACGGCGTTCGGTGAGCGCGCGGTCGAGCATGAGCTGCGCTACTGGATTTCCGACCCCGAGGCGGGGCTCGGCAATATCCAGGGCGAGGTGTTCCTGGGGATATGGGACCGCTTCAAGGAAGCCGGGATCGCCATTCCCTATCCGCGCCAGGACGTGCGGATTGTCGGGGCGCCGGATAAGGGCGAGACGCCCAAATCATAAGTGCGTCATTGCGAGGAGCCGGAGGCGACGCGGCAATCCAGGGCGCAAGGCCGCCCTAGATTGCTTCGCTACGCTCGCAATGACGAGAACGTAAGGGTCAGAACCCGACCTTCTTCGCGCGCTCGATGCACTCGACGATGATGCGCTTGGCTTCGTCAACATCGCCCCAGCCGTTGAGCTTCACCCATTTGCCGGGTTCGAGATCCTTATAGTGGCTGAAGAAATGCTCGATCTGCTGGAGCACGATCGGCGGCATGTCGGTGTAGCTTGCGACATCGGCATAATAGGGAAAGGTCTTGTTGACCGGGACGCACAGCAGTTTCTCGTCGCCGCCGGCATCGTCGACCATCTTGAGCACGCCGATCGGGCGGCACTTCACCACCGCGCCCGCGACGATCGGCGAACGCGCGACGACCAGCGCGTCGAGCGGGTCGCCATCGTCACCGAGCGTGTGCGGAATGAAACCGTAGTTGGCGGGGTAGCGCATCGGCGTGTGGAGGAAGCGGTCGACGAACAAGGCGCCCGATGCCTTGTCGAATTCATATTTCACCGGCTCGCCGCCGATCGGAACTTCGATCAGGACGTTCAGGCTGTCGGGCGGGCTGTCGCCGGCGGGGATCAGGTCGATGCGCATGGGAGAGTGGAGTCCTTTATCTGTTGTCCGCCGAATCTTTTTAGAGGCGGCGGCGCGGCGCCAATAGCCGATCGAACCAGTCGGGGCCACTCCCGGTTTTTTCGAGATGCGGCCAGCGCAGCCCGCCATGATAGTCGATCTCGATATTTCGATAGCGCCCGCCGCGTTCGACGAGCAGCCGCACCGGGGTCTTTCCGTCGGTCGCCGCGCGGACTGCCGCCTCGATCCGCTCGCGGCTGTAGCTCACCCCTTCGACCGCGACGATCTTTGTCCCGTTGATAATGTCGGCCTTGAACGCCGGGCCTTCCCACAGGATGCCGGTCGCAACCCCGTCCTTGTCGATCGTCATGCCCAGCGAATGGGTGAGGTCGGCGTTCTTCGCCTGCGCCATGCGGTCGCGGTCATAGACATTGGGCGCGTCGCGCCAGACGAGGCGATATCCCGCGCGTTCGATGCCGCCGGTGGGCGCCGGCTGCCCGCTCGCCTGCATGCGTTCGCGCAGGAAACGTGCCCAGTCATAGGGGTGGACCGCGTTCAGCGCCGCGACGACATCGTCGAAATCATATGTGTCCTGCCCAAAATCACCCTCGCGGCCGCCGAAAAAGGCGCGTGCGAAATCGTCGAGGCTTTTGGCGTCGTTCGTCGCCTGGCGGATCAGCATGTCTGCTTCGAGCCACATCAGCGACCCTTCGTTGTAATAATCCTCGTTGCGCGACCAGCTCGAAAACGGCTTGGGCTTGCGCGCCGCGATGACCGGGTCGAGCGTCGTATCTTCCACCGACCGCCACGCGCGGCCCGGCTGCGCGCTGTAATAGCCGGCATTGGTCGCCCATTCGGCGAGGATCATATCTTTCGATTGCATTCCCGACCGCCCGGCGAGGACGAGATCCCAGAAGCTGGTTTGTCCTTCATAGACCCACAGAAGATTGTCCTGCATCGGCGTGCGATAGTCGGGGGTCCAAAGCTTGTCGGGACGGCGATATTTGCCGTTCCAGCTGTGCGTCAACTCGTGCGGTAGCAGCCCGCGTTCCCAGTCATTGTCATCCCATTTGGTGAAATAGTCTACATTGCGGCTGTTTTCGCTGCTGCGATGATGCTCGAGCCCGATGCCGCCGAGTTCGTCGGTCAGCGCGAGCAGGAATTCATAGCGGTCGAAATGCCGGACCCCGAACAATGCGACCGCCTCCGACACCAGTGCGGCGTGGCGCGCGATATGGTCGGGGCTTGCGTCGAGATATTTGGCTTCGTCGGCGACGACGTTGAGCGTCACCTTATTGCCGAGGTCCCATTTGCGGAAAAATCTGCCGGCGAACATCGGGCTGTCTAACAGCACCTCATAATTGGTCGGGGCAAAGCTGTAGCGATTGCCCGACACTTTGAGCCCGTCGAGCGCCGAGGCGCCGGTCCAGCCTTCGGGAAGCGTGACCTCGAGCTGCACCGGGATCGCGCGGGTGAAATAGCCCGCGGGATAGAGGCTGACCTGTTCCCATTGCAGGTTCATCATCGCGGGGGTGACGACGACGCGGCCCTCGCTGGTGCGGGTCGGCGAGAGAAAATCGAAGGCGACGTCGATGCTTTTGGTCCCTGGGGGCACGTCGATATCGAACGCGTAAACGTCGGTCGGCTGGCGCGTCCAGGTCAGCGGTTTGCCGCCGACGCTTGGCCGGAAACCCGCGACTTCGGCGATCGCGCCGCGCGGCGCGTGCTTGCCGGGCAGCCATTCGGGATAGAGCAGGGTGAGCTTGCCCGCTTTCGCCACGGGGATCGTCTGGCGGACGTGGAAAATTCCGCGCGCAACGTCGGTCGCGTCGACCTTGAGCTGCATGGTGCCCGGATAGGGCCTGTCGGTCGGCAACGGGATCGTCAGCGGCTGGACGACGGGTTGCGGCCGGCTGTTGCCATCCTGGGCATTTGCGGCGGGGGCGACGGACAGGGCGATCAGGGACGCTGCGACCAATAGTGCTTTTTTCATGGGCAGCACCTCTGCCGCCAAATGTCCGCAACGTCCAGTCGCCGCTCTGCAAGCGACTTTGCCTTTCGACCAAAAAGCATTAGACGCCGCGACCATGAGCAAGGACAAATCCGCCAAAATCCCGACGCCGCAGGCCGTGCGCGGCACGCAGGACATGCTTGGCGATTTCGCCGACCGTTTTGCGCATGTCGTCGAGACGTTCGAGCGTGTGCGCCGCCTCTATGGCTACAAACGGATCGAAGTGCCGGTGATCGAACCGACCGCGGTGTTCGCGCGGAGTCTGGGTGAGACGACCGATGTTGTGTCGAAGGAAATGTATTCGTTCGACGATCGCGGCGGCGAATCGATCACGCTGCGCCCCGAATTCACCGCGGGCATTGCGCGGGCGTACATCACCAACGGCTGGCAGCAGTATGCGCCGCTGAAGGTGGCGACGCATGGGCCTTTGTTCCGCTACGAACGCCCGCAAAAGGGGCGCTATCGCCAGTTTCACCAGCTCGATGCCGAAGTTTTGGGCAGCGACAGCCCTCTCGCCGATGCTGAACTGCTGGTGTTCGCGGATCAGTTGCTCAAGGAATTGGAGATCGTCGAGGGCGTAACCTTGACGCTCAACACCCTCGGCGATGCGGCGAGCCGCGATGCCTGGCGCGCGGCGCTGGTCGAGCATTTCGAAAGCCATCGCGGCGATCTGTCCGAAGACAGCCTGGCGCGGCTCGATAAGAACCCGCTGCGCATTCTCGACAGCAAGGATCCCAAAGACCGCCCGATCGCCGACAGCGCGCCCGACATCGACGCATTTCTGACCGGCGAAGCGCAGGATTTCTTTGGTGCGGTGACGTCGGGGCTCGACGCCGCGGGGGTTGCGTGGGAACGCAATGCGCGGCTGGTGCGCGGGCTCGACTATTATCGTCACACGGCGTTCGAATTCGTCACCGACCGGCTGGGCGCGCAAGGTACCGTGCTCGGCGGTGGCCGCTATGACGGGCTGATCGAAGCGCTCGGCGGCCCCCCCACGGCGGCGGTCGGCTGGGCGGCGGGGATTGAGCGGCTGGCGATGTTGCTCGAAGAATACTCTAGCGATGAAGTGATTGCCGTTATCGCGGACAATCCGAGCCGCCTTGAGGAGGCGCGTAGGATTGAACAGCATCTTCGCTCGGCTGGCCAACCGGTGCTTTCGATCTTCAAGGGAAACAGCAAGAAGCAGGCTGAAAAGGCCAAGGCGCAAGGCGTCGGTGCACTCCTTTACGTTCGCGATGATGAGAAGCCCAATCGCCGTCTCCACCTCACGGAAGTGACGCGAAAGGGTGATGAAGGGACTAGGCGATTGCTGGAGATACTGGGGAAGCTGCCGTCAGAATATTCGGAACTGGAAGGTGACGACGACCCGCAGTAGTCCCCACCTCGTCACCCCGGACTTGATCCGGGGTCCAAGCGGCACCGGCGGCCATGGATCCCGGATCAAGTCCGGGATGACGAAGAATTGAAACGACAGTGAGTAGATGACCCAGGTTTCCGAACGCCAGATCGACGCCATCATTGAACGCCACGCCGCGCTGCAAGCGCGCATGGCGACGGGCGAAATGGCGCCGGCAGACTTCGTTGCGGCGTCGAAGGAATTTGCCGAGCTCGAACCCGTCGCGACCGCTGCCCGCGAAGTCGTGCGGCTGCGCGGCGAACTCATCTCGCTGGGCGAAATGCTCGCCGATCCCGAGATGAAGGCGATGGCGGCCGAGGAGATTGCGGCGGTCGAGGCGGCGCTGCCCGCCGCCGAGCATGATCTTGCGCTTCAGCTGCTGCCCAAGGACGTCGCCGACGCGCGCGCCGCGATGCTCGAAATCCGCGCCGGGACCGGCGGTGACGAGGCGGCGCTGTTCGCGGGCGATCTGCTCCGCATGTACAGCCGCTATGCCGACGGGCAGGGGTGGAAGGTCGAAATCATCTCGGCGAATGAAGCCGAAATGGGCGGCTATAAGGAGGTCGTCGCGTCGGTGACGGGGCAGGGCGTGTTCGCGAAACTCAAGTTCGAGAGCGGCGTCCACCGCGTCCAGCGCGTTCCCGCGACCGAAAGCCAGGGCCGCATCCACACCAGCGCCGCGACCGTCGCCGTGCTGCCCGAGGCCGAGGAAGTCGACGTCGCGATCAACGACAGCGACCTCAAGATCGACATTTACCGCGCGAGCGGGGCGGGCGGCCAGCACGTCAACACCACCGATTCGGCTATCCGCATCACGCATATCCCGTCGGGGCTCGTCGTGATCCAGCAGGACCAGCGCAGCCAGCACAAGAATCGCGCCAAGGCGATGCAGGTGCTGCGCGCGCGGCTCTTTGACCTTGAGCGCGCCAAGATCCACGACGCCGAGGCGTCGGCGCGCAAGTCGATGGTCGGGTCGGGCGACCGCTCCGAACGCATCCGCACCTATAATTTCCCGCAGGGGCGCGTCACCGACCACCGCATCAACCTGACGCTCCACCGCCTGCCCGAGATCATCGAGGGCGCGATGGACGAGCTGATCGATGCGCTGATCGCCGAGGATCAGGCGCAGCGGCTGGCGGGGCTGGGTGATTGAGCAGCCCAACTTTGCGGGGGTGGCCGAATCGCTCCGCACGGCCGCCAATCTGCTTACCGGCATCAGCGACACGCCGCGGCTCGACGCCGAGCTGCTGATGGCGCACGCGCTTGGCGTCGAGCGACAGCATGTGCTGCTCGACCCGGCGCGGTATGAAATGCCCGAGCTTTACGCCCATCTGGTCGCGCGGCGAATGGCGCATGAACCGGTCGCCTATATCGTCGGCTACCGCGATTTTTGGACGATCAGGGTCGCGGTGGGCCCGGGCGTGCTCGTCCCCCGGCCCGACAGCGAGACGTTGATCGAGGCATGTCTCGATTTTGCGCGGCACGAGCGAACGCAAGGCTGGCCCGAACGGATCCTCGATCTCGGCACCGGGCCGGGTACGCTGTTGCTCGCCGCGCTGAGCGAATTTCCGCGCGCGACCGGCCTGGGGATCGACGCATCGGAACAGGCGCTGGCCTATGCGCGCGACAATGCCGAAGAACTGGGGCTCGCCGACCGCGTATCGTTTCGGTCGGGCGACTGGGGGGCGGGGGTCGCGGAACGATTCGACCTCATCCTCTGCAATCCACCTTATATCGCCGACTCCGAAGCCTTGATGCCCGATGTAGCCCATCACGAGCCCGCGGGCGCGCTTTTCGCCGGCGTCGACGGACTCGACGACTATCGCCGGATCATCCCCGATTTGCCGCGTCTTTTGGCGCCCGGCGGCATCGCAATCCTTGAAATCGGGCACACACAACATATGTCAGTAAGCGAGCTCGCCGAAACTGCGGGATTCAAGGTCGCCTGCAGACAGGATCTGGGCGGCCGCGACAGGGCGCTTTTGCTGACCCGCGCCTGACACGCCCACAAGAATTCGCTTGGTTTCCGCCGCAAAGCGCGGTAGGGGCGGCTTACAGACCTGATCGGGGTCCCTTTGGCGATGCGGACAGCATCGATACTGGTCCGACTGGTTTGCTTCCCACTTACGATGCTGGTGCGGGACCGTGGGGTCCGGCGCAAGCGGTAAAGGGCAAGGCCGCGCAAGAAGCGCGGGCACGACGCGCAGACAAGCGCGGTCGGCCAAAAGGGGTTGGCATAGCTTATTAGCTTATCGACAGGATGTCTCAGTTGAACATGAACAACCGACAGAACGGTCGCCGTCGCGGCCGTAACAACAACAGCAACAACAATAACAATCGCCCGCAATCGGGTGGACGCGGCGGGGTCGACCAGGCCAACCGTATCGACAGTCGCGCACGCGGCAACGGCGCCCAGATGATCGAAAAGTACCGCAACCTCGCGCGCGACGCGCAGCTTGCCGGGGACCGGGTCCAGACCGAATATTATCTGCAGTTCGCCGACCATTATTTCCGCGTCGTGAGCGATTTCCGCGCGCGTCAGGAAGAAAAAGCCGCGGCGAACGGACAGGAACGCAGCCACGACCGCAGCCGCGAGATTCGCGGCGTCGAAGATTTCGACGGCCACGACGATACCGACAGCGATTTCGAAGCCGACACTGCCCGCGACGATAGCGACAATGGCGACGACCGCGGCGAGCGGAACGAGCGCGGCAATGATCGGGGCGACCGCAACGAGCGGAATGACCGCGGCCATCGCGGCAACCGCGAACCGCGCGGGGACCGCGACGACGACAATCGTGGCAATCGCGAACCGCGCGGCAATCGCGACGATGATAATCGCGGCAACCGCCAGCCGGCGCGCGCGCGTCCTGTCCGCAATCGCGACGAGGACGAGGCCCGCGACGACCGCAGCGAAGCCCCCGCCGTGCGCGAAGAAGCCGCCGAGCAGGAACCCGCTCCGCGTCCCGCGCGCCGCCCGGCCCGCCGTCCGCGTCAGGACGACAGTGCCGACAATGGCAATGCCGGAATCGACACCGCCGTTCTGCCGCCCGCGATCGGCCGTCCCGAACGCGCCGTCGAAAGCGATGCCGAGGGCGAAGCGCCCGCCGCCAAGCCGCGCCGCACGCGCCGCACCCTGGCGACGCGCAGCACCGACGTCGAAGCGGCCGAATAAGCCATCGATTTCACGCTGGTTTTTCCGATTCGCATGACATAGCCTCCCCGCGGGATATCCTGCGGGGAGGTTTTTTATGCGCGTGTTGGCCTTGGCCTGTTTGCCGCTGCTCGTTGGCGGAACGTCGACCGACCTTTTTGCGCAGGATGTAACGACCGGCAACGCACAGGGCGACGTCGCAGTCACCATCTATAATAATGGTCAGTCGCTGGTTCAGGACGACCGCCAGCTGAGCGTCGCCGCCGGGCGCAACCGCATCGAATTTCCCGACGTGTCGGCGCGCATCCGCCCTGAAACGGTGACGCTGTCGGGCCCCGGCATCGGGATCGTCGAACAGAATTTCGATTTCGACCTGCTCACGCCCGACAAATTGATGGACAAGGCGGTCGGCCAGTCGATCACCCTCGTCCGCACCAATCCCGCGACCGGCGCCGAACGTAGCGAGCGCGCCAAGGTGCTCGCGGCGAACGGCGGCATCGTGCTTCAGATCGGCGAGCGCATCGAGGTGCTGCGCGACGACGGCCTGCCCGTGCGCGCGGTGTTCGACCGGCTGCCGCCCAATTTGCGCGCGCGGCCGACGCTGTCGGTGACGGTCGATGCGGCGAGCGCAGGCACCGTCCCGGCGCGGCTTTCCTATCTCACGCCGAACCTTGGCTGGACCGCCGATTATGTCGCGCTGTTCGACGCTGCCAAGGGGGCGATGGATATCCAGGGCTGGGTGACGCTGACCAACAGCACCGGCACGACCTTCAACAATGCGCGCACTTTGCTGGTGGCGGGTAATCCGGGCGGGGGCGGCGGTTTTCGGCAGATGAGCGGCGCGATGGATTCGGCGGGCACCGAATCGAATGATCGCGAGCGGCTCGGCGATTATTATCTCTATCCGCTGGCGGTGCGGACGACGATTGCCAACGCGCAGCAGAAGCAAGTGAGCTTTCTCGACGTGAAGGGCGCGCCCGCGCGTTCGACCTATGAATATGTCAATCGCTGGCTCGGCAGTAACAATGAGCCCGTCAGCACCGCGAGCGTGCTGCGCTTTTCGACCTCGCGGCAGGGCGGGCTTGGCGACCAGCTGCCCGCGGGCACGATTCGCGTCTATATGCGCGACGCGCGCGGCGATCCGCAATTCATCGGCGAGAATCGCATCGACCACACGCCGATGGGGTCGGCGATGTCGCTGCGCACCGGCGACGCGTTCGACGTGAAGGTCCAGCCCACCGTCGTATCGCGCACGCGCAAGGGCGATTCGCGCTGGGTGACGAAGATGAAATACACCGTCAGCAACGCGCGGCCGGCGCCGGTGACGGTACTGCTCGCGCAGGACGGGCTCTATGGCGATGTGCGGATCAGCGACGAAAGCCTGAAGGGCGAGCGCATCTCGGCCGACCGCGTCGAATGGCAGGTGCCGGTGCCAGCGAACGGCAAGGTCGACCTGACCGTCACATTCGATTCGCGTTACTGAGCGCCACGCGATGCGGGCCTGGCCCCCGTTGATATGGGTCGCGGCGCTGCTCGCGCCCGCGCCCCTGATTGCGCAGACGTCGATCGCCGTATCGGCCAAGATCGACGATGCCGCGGTCACCGTCTATCGCGCGCCGAGCCGCGGCGCCGGGCCGATAGACCCGAACTGGCCGCGAGGCTTTGCCTTCATCACCGAGACGCGCACCGTCACGCTGCCCGCCGGGACATCGGTGCTGCGATTCGAGGGCGTCGCCGAAGGGCTGCTCCCCGAAACCGCAGTGGTCAGCGGTCTGCCCGACGGGGTGATCGAGAAGAATCGCGACGCGCGGCTGCTGTCGCCCGCAGGACTGGTCGACGCCTATCTCAAGCGCAGCGTCACGCTGCGGCGCACCAGCCGTGCGACCGGCAAGGTCGTCGAGCAGGATGCGGTGATCCAGTCGGGACCGAACGGCGGCGTCATCGTCCAGACTGCGGCCGGGGTCGAGGCGCTTGCCTGTTCGGGGCTGCCCGAACGCATGCTCTATCGCGAAGTGCCCAAGGATCTTTCGGCCAAGCCGACACTGTCGGTGCTCGTCGAAAGCAAGGCCGCGCGGACGGTAAAGGTCCAGCTTCTCTATCTCGCCGAAGGCTTCGATTGGGCGGCCAATTATGTCGCCGACCGCCGCGCCGACGGCAAGACGCTCGGGCTGACCGGCTGGATCACCGTTGCGAACGGCGGGGTCACCAGCTTTCCGCGGGCGCAGCTCAATGTGATCGCGGGACGCCTGAACAAGATGTACCGCCCACCGCTCCCGCGCAGCACGCCGGGGCCGTTGGTGCTCAAATGCTGGCCGATGGATATCACGAGCACGCATCCCTTGTGGGAGCTGCCACCGATCATCGAATTCGAACAGAGCTACGCCGAAGCGGACGCTTCGGAGGTGATCGTGACCGCACAACGCCTCGATCGCCGCGCGATGGCCATGGCGCCGCCGCCTCCGCCACCTCCGCCGCCCGCACCACCTCCGCCGCCGCCGGCGGAGGACCTGGGCGATCTCAAATTCTATCGCATCCCCTTTCGCGTCGATGTGTCGGCGAAGGGGCAGAAGCAGGTCGCGCTCCTCGCGAAAGACAAGGTCGCGGTCGAACAGCTTTATGCGGCGACACTCAACGATTATGGCGACGGCCGGCCGCAGCCGTTGATGATGCGTCTGCGCGCACAGAACCGCGAATCGGACGGACTTGGCCTTGCGCTTCCGGCCGGCATGGCGACGGTGTTCGAAACAATCGGCGATCGCCGTCTTCTCGTTGGCGAAGCGGCCATCGGCGACAAGGCCAAGGATGAACGCGTCGACTATGACATCGGATCGAGTCCCGCTGTCCAGTATAAGGTCACGGTCCAGCCCGACGCCAAGGACGATTACCGGCTGTGGCAGGTAACGCTGACCAACGCGCGGCCCTTTGATGCCGAGGTCGAAATTCTGATCCCCTTCGCGCTCGATCCGACCCCCGATGGATGGGAGCGCCGTGGCAGCAGCTGGGTCTGGCGCGTCCGCGTCCCCGCGAACGACAGCCTCGCCCAGAACTTCCGACAGAAATTGAAGGGCGATTGATTCGCCGCTTAGACCGGCGGCAGCGCCCGCGGCCGGTGATTCTCGTCGAGCGCGACGAAGGTGAACAGGCCCTCGGTCACGCGTTCCTCTGTCCGGCCGCCGTCGCGCGTTGCGATCACCTCGATTCGGATCCCCATCGACGTGCGTCCGCGGCGTTCGAGCGTCGCATAGACCGAGATGATGTCGCGCAGCAGGATGGGCGCGATAAACTCCATCGTCTCGATGGCAACGGTCGCGACCGCGCCCTGCGCCTCGCGTCCGGCCACGATGCCGCCGGCGATGTCCATCTGACTCAGCACCCAGCCGCCGAAGATATGGCCGTTGGCGTTGATGTCGGCAGGGCGGGGGACGACGCGCAGGATCGGGTCGCGCGGGCAGTCGGGCGTATTATCTGTCATGATTCATATCCGGGTCGTTTTCAAAAGGGTCTTCGATCGATTCGTCGTGGCCGCTGCCGCTCGACAGGAAGACGAGCCCCATCAAGGCTGCGCCGAGCAGGACCGACAGGCCGACGCCGGCCGCGGTCGCGATGATCATATGAATGGTGAGGGCCTCGCCCATCGTGAAACGAAGCCAGCCGAGTGCGCCGACGACCGCGAGCAGCGACACCAGCGCCATGCCCTTCATCAGCCGGCGATAGCGGGC
>NZ_CP009123.1 GCF_000803645.1 Sphingopyxis fribergensis
TTATGCTGCCATGAGTCGAAACCCCGTTGCCGAGTCGAGTTGAGGCTTCCCGTTATTCCGTCGCCAGCAACTCTAACTAACGATTTGCCGCGAGGGCGTTCAATGTGGGGGTCGCCTTCAGAAAACCGAACATTTCGCACGCCAGAGCCTTTTTCGACCGTTTTGCCTCCTAGCCGCAGGGCAGCGCCATGCGGTCCCGTCAGATCGGTCTTTTGAGGCGAAGCACTCGTTTGGTCTGCGAAAGTTCTGCCGGCTCGGATGCGGCGGCGTTTGCCTCTGTGCCCCTTGTTTCGAATAGAGCGACAACGGCCAAAAAAAGATTTCCGCCAACGGAGCCCAACGCCTATGCGGGCAGTGCGAATCATTCTCATTAGGATATTTTATGCCGCCATTTTTGAAGGGCAGTGCAAGTCGGGGGGCGAAAGCCTTGGGGCGGTCGATACTCGCGGCGCTGCTGATCGCCTTGCTTTTCTTGCAGCCCGCCCGGGCGAGCGAACCCGAAGTGCAGACGGTGTGGCGGCTTCTCGACTATATCGCGGTCGATTACCCCGGTGCGGTCTCGAACGGCCGCGTCATCAGCGAAGCCGAATATGCCGAGATGGTCGAATTTTCCGGGCAGGTCGAAACGCGGCTGAAACGGCTCCCGCAGAAGACCGCCAAGCCCGCCTTGCTCGCGCGCGCCGCGAAACTAAGCGCTGCGATCGGCGCGAGGTCGGCACCGGCAGCGGTGGCCGAGCAGTCGCACCAGCTCGCGGACGCGCTGCTGGCGAGCTACCCGGTGCCGCTTGCTCCGAAATCTGCGCCCGACCTCGCGCGCGGCGCAACGCTGTATCGGGAAAATTGCGCGGTGTGCCATGGAGCAGGCGGGGCCGGAGATGGCCCGAACGCGGCACAGCTCGACCCGCCGCCGATTGCCTTTACCGATTTGTCGCGTGCCAGGGAACGGAGCCTGTTTGCGCTGTACCAGGTGATATCGCAGGGGCTCGAAGGAACTTCGATGGCGAGCTTCGACTCACTCCCCGAGGCGGATCGCTGGGCCTTGGCCTTCTACGTCGGCAGCCTTGCCTATCCGGACTCCTCCGCCCCGAACGGTCGCAACATTTGGGAAAAGGACGCTGCGACCCGCGCGGCGCTGCCCAATATGACCATTTTTGTTGGCACGACGCCGGCCGAGCTCGCTGCCACGCTCGGCGACAGCCGGGCCGGGCCGCTGACGGCCTATCTGCGCCGCCAGCCGCAGGCGCTGGAAGCCAAGCCTGCGGGATCCCTGGCCTTCGCGCGCCAGCGCCTCGAGGCGAGCATGAAGGCCTATAGCGCGGGGGACCGGAAGCGGGCGTCCGACCTGGCCTTGTCGGCCTATCTCGACGGATTCGAGCCTGTCGAGCCTGTCCTTGCGGCGCGCGATTCCGACCTCATGGCGGAAATCGAGATGGCGATGGGCAATTTGCGCTCGGCCATTGGAAAGGGCAGCCCGATCGCGGAGGTAGAGGCCGCAAATGCCGAAGTGGCCCGGCTGTTTGTCGAAGCCGAGGCGGCGCTTGCGCCCGAACAGGCTAGCGCTTCGTCGAGCTTCCTCGGCGCGTTCGGGGTCCTCCTGCGCGAAGGCCTCGAGGCGCTGCTAATCGTCATTGCCATGATGGCCTTCCTTCGCAAAACCGGGCGAACCGACGTCATGGGATATGTCCACGGGGGATGGGTTTCCGCTCTTGCGGCGGGCGCCTTGACCTGGTTTGTAGCCACTTATTTCATCGGGATCAGCGGCGCATCGCGTGAGCTCACCGAAGGATTTGGCTCGCTCTTCGCCGCGATCATCCTGATCTCCGTCGGCATCTGGATGCATGGCAAAAGCAATGCCGAAGCCTGGCAGCGCTACATCAAGGAGAAAATCTCCGCTGCCCTGTCGCGCCGGTCTGCGTGGTTCCTGTTCGGGCTGACCTTCCTTGTGGTCTACCGCGAAGTCTTCGAGACGATCCTCTTTTACGCCGCCTTATGGGCGCAGGGAAATGGCGGCGCCCTGCTGGCGGGGGCGGGGGCGGCCGTGGTTCTGTTGGGCATGATCGCTTGGGCCTTGCTGCGCTACAGCGCCCGATTGCCGATCACGCAATTCTTTTCCTGGAGCGCGGCACTTATCGCAATTTTGGCAGTCGTGCTGGCCGGGAAGGGTATCGGCGGGCTTCAGGAAGCGGGCCTAATCGGAGTTACGCCGCTGGCCGGATTTCCGCGCATCCCGATGATGGGGGTGTACCCGACGATACAGACGGTTCTGGCCCAGCTTGCGGCCGCGATGGTCCTTGCCACGGGCTTCTGGTATAACCGGGCGAGGGCACCGGGCGTGGCTTAGCTGACTAAGCGAGAAATGGCGTGATCGCCCGAACAGGACGGATTCCCAGTTCTGCGTTACCCAGGGGTCTGCCCCGGTTTGTTAGACGCAAACGGGCGAAGAGCGTCGCGAATGATGTCATAGGCCGAATGCAGAAAGAGCGGCGCGATGACGCCAATGCCGCCCAACAGGTTGGCCTCGGGCGGAATCGGCGTCACCTCAAGGTTTGTGCGCCAGACAACGATTTGGCAGACATAATGCGAACATCGGCTAATTAGCGAGCTTGAGGCGCGACATGGGATCGTTGAGCTGGCGGAATTCACCGCCAGGCGGACGCTCCGCCTGCCCTCAAAGGCAGCCGCCGGGCAGGCTACGCCGCGGGGTACGATGCTACTGACATGGCCAAGCCTTCGCTAACGAGCGTTCAGCTCCGGCCACCATATGAACACTCATAAAATAGCTATTCTGCTCCGCCCAGCGTAAATATGCCGCGCGCAGCGCCGATCGGTCATAGCGTGGAGCGCGGCATTCCGCTTTTCGCGCGACGATCATCATGTCGAGCACGCCTTGGAGGTAAGCGCCGCATCGCGGCTCATTCGCTTGACAGCTTACGAACAACGCCGAGCCCGTCGCCGACGCGGGTTCGGTTTGGCCGATCGCACTATCAGGCAGGGCGGCCAAAGCGGCGCATAACAATATCCATCGCCTTGGCCGCATTTTCGTCTCCTATTCCGCAGTATCATTTCGGAAGGGGCGCACGGCCCTCGACGGCCGGCGCCCCGTGCTGATCCATCATTCGCGGCCGAGCACCTGGCCTTCGGGCGTGACGAACAGTTCGATCGTCTTTCCGTCGCTGTTCTTGCCCTTGATTTCATAGAGCGTGCTTCCGTCCGCCTTTCGGGTGACTTGCTCCGCTTTGCTTATTGACGCGAGTTGCGCGCGTGCCGCGTTCATCGCGGCCTCGGGCACCTGAGCAAGCGGGATGTCTCGTTCGCTGTGCTTGCCGATTATCCGGTTTTCGTTCGCCTCGTGGTTTTGCGCGATCGCCACGCCCGCGATCGCCAGCGCGGCCGCGCCCACGCCTGCGACAACAGTGAGAGTTCGTTTGCTAGCCATGTTCCATTCCACTTCCTGCATAAGGGCCGTGGGGTCGGGCGGGCGGCGGTTACGGCCCAATGAGCCGTCGTCCGAGTTCAACTCCTCTGATTGTTCATCCTGTCGAGCGCCGCGCGCAGCCCACGGGCGAGCTTGGCTGCGTCGTCGTTGGCCCAGAAGTGCATGAAGAACAGCCGCGGCTCGTCGTTTAGCATATGATTATGCAGCGCCGTGACCTCGATCCCGTTCGTCCGCAGCACGCGCAGGACCGGATCGACCTCGTTTGCGACAAGTACGAAATCGCCGGTGATGGCGGCTCGGCCGTCCCCGGTTGGCTGAAAGTTGATCGCGGTCGCCGTGCCCATCGTCGGCGGAGTCTCCATATCGCCGTCCATCAGCCGCTCGGCGCGCGGAAAGCTGTATTGGAGGATGCCACCGGCCGTCTTGCCCTCACCGCCCATCAACCGGTTGAGCGCGGCCACATCGAGGTCGAGCCGCGATGCGGCTGCGCTGGCCGAAGGCGATTGCGGCGCGGCGAGCGGGGTCCGACTGGCTGATAGCGCTTGCCGGAGCGCGGCCGCGAGCTTCACCGGGTCGCCGTGGCCGGCAATGTGCATGTACATGGTCGCAGGCGAAGAGCGGAGCAGGTGATTGTGGAGCGCGGTGATCGTAAAACCGCTTGCGAGCAGGCGGCTCAAAACGGGGTTCACCTCGTCGTGGGTCAGCACGAGATCGCCCATCACCATCGCCTCGTCGCCCATCGGCTGAAACGCCGCCCAAGAGCCGAGCGCGAGGGAGGGCTTGATCGTCACCCCATCCAGCGTGACGCTCAGGTCCGAACGCGGGAAGCTGTAGCGGTGAACGCCCCCCGGCTGTTCGGCCCCCGCTCGTCCTATCGCCCGGTCGACAGCCGACCAGTCCGGCGCTGCCCATGCCGGGCTTGCCAGCAGGAGGCTGGCGAATCCCAAGGCGATGGTCTTTTTCAGCATAATTGATCCTTCATCAGCGCACTCGACACGGAAAGCCTCACGTCATGCGAGCGCGCCGCCGGCGAGCCGCGACATTGCGCTCCGGTTTCTTTCTTCGGGATAAGCAGTCCTATGCTCATGAGGCTTGTGATGCAACCCTTACACTTGTAGGCTAGTGACGATACAACTATGACAAACACACAAGCTTCCCCTTGGTTGCTCCTGATCCCGCAGCTTCCGGCTAAGCCTGCCTATTTGCGGGTGAAGGTCTGGCGGCGTTTGCAGGCGATCGGGGCCGCGCCGCTCAAGAACGCCGTCCATGCGCTCCCCAATCGCGAGGACACGCGCGCGCTGTTCGAAGAACTGCATCGCGAGATCACCGAAAATGGCGGCGAGGCGCTGATCCTCGAAGCGCGCCTTGTCGGCGGCATGGGCGATGCGGAGCTGCGCGGAGTGTTCGACGCTGCGCGTGACGCCGACTATGAGGAGTTGGCACGCGAGGCGCGCGCGCTGTGTGAGGGCGAGTATGTCGCGGCGGCGGATGTGGGCCGCCTGCGCAAACGCCTGAACGAGGTCGCCGCGATCGACTTTTTCGGTGCGCATGGTCGGCAGGCGGCACAGGCCGCCATCACCGAGGCGGACCGCCGCTCTCACCAACATCCCGATGTGAGCGGCCCCGGTGCGCCCGAGCTGACCCCGGCGGAGCTAAAGCGCCGCGTTTGGGTGACGCGCCGCCATGTCCATGTCGATCGCATCGCGTCCGCCTGGCTCATTCGCCGCTTCATCGACCCCGAGGCGAGCTTCAAGTTCGTCGAGGGCAAAGGATATGTGCCGGAGCCTGACGAACTGAGGTTCGACATGGCGGACGCTGAGTTCACCCACGAAGGCGACCGCTGCTCCTTCGAGACCTTGGTGTTCCTCACCGGTCTCGAGACCGACCCCGCGCTGCGGGCGCTCGGCGAAATTGTTCACGACCTTGATATTGCCGATGCTCGGTTCGAGCGCCCGGAAACTCCGGGAGTGAGCGCGCTTATCGCCGGCATCTGTGCCGGCACCGACGACGACGAGGAGCGGATCGCGCGCGGATCGACCGCGCTCGACGGATTCTATGCTCACTTCACCCGGCGAAAAGAGGACTAAAGATGGAGGCCAGCGCACGCGCTGAAATCGCAGTCGAGACGCTGCACGAGCACGGCATCAGCTTTGGCGAGGCGGTGCGCGTCTGGATCAGGGTCGCGCTGCTCAGCTTCGGCGGACCGGCGGGCCAGATAGCGGTGATGCATCGCATCCTGGTCGAGGAGAAGCGCTGGATCGGCGAGGAGCGGTTCCTCCACGCGCTCAACTATTGCATGCTGCTGCCCGGCCCTGAAGCGCAACAGCTAGCTGTCTATATTGGCTGGTTGCTCCATAAGACCAAGGGCGGCCTGGTCGCGGGCGCGCTATTCGTGCTGCCCGGCTTCCTCGCGATTTTAGGGCTCAGCTATGTCTATGTGCTGCTCGGCGAAGTGCCGCTGGTCGAGGGATTGTTCTTCGGATTGAAGGCCGCCGTGCTGGCGGTGGTGCTACAGGCGGTGGTCCGGGTGGGTTCGCGTGCCTTGAAGAACAACGTCATGCGCGGTTTTGCCGCGCTGGCGTTCGTCGCGATCTTCGTGCTCGACGTGCCCTTCCCGCTGATCGTGCTTGCCGCCGCGCTGATCGGCTTCTTCGGTGGCCGCGCTGGTTACGCCGCATTCAAGGGCGGCGGCGGACATGGTCCCGCCGGCGCTGAGATAATCCACGACCGCGACACCGCTCTTGGCGAGGGCCTTCCCGACCATGCGCGGCCGAACCTTTCCTGGTCGCTGCGCATCTCCGGCGTCCTGCTGCTGCTCTGGCTCGGGCCGGTCGCAGCGCTGCTGTTCGCGTTCGGCCCCGACGACGTGTTCAGCCGCATCGCCACCTTCTTCAGCCAGATGGCGGTGGTGACCTTCGGCGGCGCCTATGCGGTGCTCGCCTATGTCGCGCAGGAGGCAGTCGAGACCTATGGCTGGCTCCAGCCCGGCGAGATGCTCGACGGGCTCGGCATGGCCGAGACCACGCCCGGGCCGCTGATCATGGTGACGCAGTTCGTCGGCTTCCTCGCGGCCTTCCGCGAAGCGACCGGGCTGCCGCCGCTCGTCGCCGCGACCTTCGGCGCAATCCTCACCACCTGGGTTACCTTCCTGCCATGCTTCCTGTGGATCTTCGCCGGCGCGCCATTCATCGAGCGGCTGCGCGGCAACCGCGCATTGTCGGCCGCGCTTTCGGCGATCACCGCCGCAGTGGTCGGCGTGATCCTCAATCTGGCGGTCTGGTTTGGTATCCACACTCTGTTCGAGCAAGTCCGCGAAGTGCCGTTCGCAGCCGGCACCATCGATCTCCCAGTCCTAACGTCCGTCAACTGGCCGGCGCTGGCGCTCGCGGTGGGTGCGATACTCGCCATGTTCCGGTTCAAGGCCGGCATGCTGCCGGTGCTCGGCGTCTGCTCGGTCCTCGGGGCCGCATATGTAATGATCATCTGAAGGAGTGACGCGTGACGATCGACCATCTTTCCCGACGCAGTGCAATCGCAACTCTTGGCATCGGAGCCGCCGCCATGACTATCAACGAAGCCTCTGCGCAGACGCCGGCCGCAGCGCCGGCGGCTGTCCCCGCCTTTGCCGGAAATCATCAGGTCAAGCCGCTCAGGTTCAATCCCGCCAGGCTTCACGGCCTCTCCGAAAGGCTGATCACATCGCACCACGAGAACAATTATGCGGGCTCGGTCAAGGCCCTGAATATGATCGAGACACGACTTGCCGCCGCGCTCGCTGACACGGACCTGCCGCCGGTGGTCTATGGCGGATTGAAGCGCGAGGAGCTGCACCGCACCGGCTCGGTCGTGCTCCATGAGGTCTATTTCGACGGGCTCGGCGGCAACGGCCAGGCAGCCGGTTCCATCCGCGACGCGCTGGGCGCGGCGTTCGGCTCGTTCGACCGCTGGGAAGCCGACTTCCGCCGTACCGGGATGAGCCTTGCCGGCGGATCGGGCTGGTGCGTGCTCGTCTACAATCTCCACACGCGCTCGCTGCACAACCATTGGGCGTGGGATCATATGCACGGTGCGATTGCCGGCGTGCCGCTGCTCGCGCTCGATATGTACGAGCACAGTTTCCACATGGATTACGGCACCGCCGCCGCCAAATATGTCGACGCCTTCTTCCGCAACATCGACTGGGAAGTGGTCGACCGGCGCTATGCCGCGGCTTTGCGCGGCGGCGGCTGAACCCGACCGCCGTGGCTTAACACCCACTGCTGCGCGACACCTGAGTTCGCGACCACAAAGGGGACAGGTCCGATGGGGAGATGCAACAATGACATCCGGCCCGTACATCGCTCTTCTTTGGCGTGGGCAAGCAGCCGAGTGGACGCATCGCTTTCATGAAGCCCGGCAGTGGCCGATAATGCAGGCCTTGCGGGCGCTCGGGGCGACCGCAAGGCCTGTACTGTACAGGGACGAGGCGGTTCGCGAGATTCGGGACGAGCTGCTGTCGTGCGACGCAGTGCTGGTCTGGGTGAATCCGTTGGACATTTCAGGCGACCGCTCGCAGCTCGATCCAATGCTGCGCGAAGTCGCGGGGTGCGGCGTTGTCGTCAGCGCGCATCCTGACGTGATCGCCAAAATCGGCGTCAAGGAAGTGCTCTACACAACGCGATCCATGGAATGGGGCAGCGATGTCGATCGATACGTGGACGCTGAAGGCCTTCGCGCTCGTTTCCCCGAACATCTTGCCGCAGGCCCGCGCGTGCTGAAGCCGAACTACGGCAACGGCGGCAGGAATGTATGGCGTGTCCAACTAGACGAAGCGGGAAACGCTCCGGCTTTGAAAACGTCGGTGAAAGTTCAAGAGGCCCGCCAAGGAAGCAAATCGGAGCGCATCAGCCTAGCCGAGTGCTTGGAAAGGTGGGTGCCGTTTCTAAACGACGGCGGCGTGCTGATCGATCAGGCTTATCAGCCGCAGTCGTCCGAGGGCATGGTCCGCTGCTACGTGTGCGGGCACCGAGTGGTTGGCTTTGGGCACAACCTGATCACTGCGCTGATGACGCCAACGGCCATTGATACAACGTCGTCAACCCCACAGCCGATGGGCCGCGCCATGTTCGGACCGGAGGTGACGCGCTTCGTAGCCTTACGGAAAGCGATGGAGGATCGCTGGATTCCAGAGATGCAAAGGTTGCTGTCGATCGCCGACCACGATCTTCCGCTTCTTTGGGACGCCGACTTCCTATTTCGCCCTGGTGAAGCCATCAGCGATGGCTCCTATGCGCTTTGCGAGATCAATGCTAGTTCGGTTGCACCATTTCCGCCAAGCGCCGTCCAGCCAGTCGCCGCAGCGGCAATCGGTCGCGCTCTTGCCATTCGTTTGACGAAGGAGACCTCCAATCCTCATTGATATGATTCAAGCAATTCAAGAGACGTGACATTGGTCGTATCAATCAGACAAGCCTAAGGGTGAGCGAGGCTGGGTGAAACCGGCTCAGGTGGCAGCGCGGAGATACTGGTAGAGGGTTTCGCGACTGATCCCCAGGTCACGGGCGATGACGGCCTTGCGCTCGCCGTCATCAACACGGCGGTGCAGCTCGGCGACCATTTCGTCGGAGAGGGAACGTTTCCGCCCGCGATAAGCACCGCGTTGTCTGGCGACCGCAATGCCTTCGCGCTGCCGCTCCCGGATCAGGGCGCGCTCGAATTCGGCGAACGCACCCATGACCGAGAGCATCAGGTTGGCCATCGGGGAATCCTCGCCCGAGAAGGCCAGGCTTTCCTTAACGAACTCGATCCGGACGCCTCTTTTGGTGAGGGACTGAACCAGTTTGCGCAGATCGTCGAGATTACGCGCCAATCGATCCATGCTGTGGACCACGACGGTGTCACCCTCGCGGGCGAAGGCGAGCATGGCATCGAGTTCGGGGCGGTTGATGTCCTTGCCCGATGCCTTGTCGGTGAAAATCCGGTCGAGCGACTGCCCGTCCAACTGGCGATCGACATTCTGATCGAATGTGCTCACCCGGACGTAACCGATCCTCTGGCCTTTCATCGCCGCCTCCGGTCAAAATGTCAGGTTGAATTCTATGACACGGCGGAACATGCGTCAATAAATGCTTGCCATAACCCTATCCTGACAGAAACCGCCGCTGCATCCTGACGTCCGGTTAGGCTATACTCCAGATTGACGCTAGCCTGTCGCTCTCGACTCGGGATGGAGGCAGGATGGCGCGGCGGCGATTATTGACCGGAGAAGAAAGGCGTCGCCTGTTCGATATCCCCCATGACGAAACCGCGATCGTCGGCCACTATACCCTTGCCGCCGAGGATCTCGAACTGGTCGGTCGCCGCTATCGCCCTGCCAACCGCCTCGGTCTGGCAACGCAGATCGCGCTTATGCGGCATCCCGGCTTCGGTTTGCAGCCCGACGTCGACGTCCCCGATGCGGTCCTTCACTATCTCGCCGCCCAGCTCTTCGTCGATGTTGATGCGTTCGCCGACTATGGCCAGCGCGCGCAAACACGTAACGATCATGCCGACATTGCGGCACGGCATCTGGGGCTACACCCTTTTCGGCGAGGGGATATACCGCTCGCGCTCGATCTCGCCGCAAGAGCTGCGGAGCGGACCGATCGGGGCGAACCTATTGTCCGCGCATTGATGGAGGGGCTGAAGCAGGAACGCTTCATTCTTCCATCGGCAGACACGCTCGAACGTGCGGGCCTCGCCGGCAGGGCACGCGCCCGCAAAGCCGCGGCGGCGCTCATTGTCGAAAGCCTGGGTCATGCCGAACTGGCGCGGATCGATGATCTGATCGTCAACAACAGCGACTTCGGCATGACGCCGCTGGCCTGGCTGCGCAATTTCGAGGAAGCGCCCACCACGGCGAACATCAACGGGCTGCTGGAACGGCTACGCTATGTGCGCGGAATCGGCATCGACCCGGCGATCGGCGCGAAAATCCCCGACTTCCGGTTCGCGCAGTTCATGCGCGAAGGTGGCGTTGCGCCGGCGTTCCTGCTCTCCGATTATAGCCTTAACAGGCGCCGCGCGACGCTGATCGCGGCGGTCATCGACCTCGATGCCAGGCTCGCCGATGGTGCGATCCAGATGTTCGACAGGCTTGTCGGAAGCCTGTTCACACGGGCGCGGCGCGGGCGGGAAAGGCGCTATCAGGACAGCATCCGCTCGGTCGGCGAACTTATGCGGCTGTTCGGCGCGACGATCGCCGCGCTGGGAGAGGCGGTCGAACATGGCGGTAATCCGCTCGAACTGATCGACGAAGCGGTAGGCTGGCACAGACTGGTCGCAGCCAAATCGCAGGTCGATGCGCTGGCCGAGCTGGCGGGCGAAGATGCGCTTGTCGCGGCGACTGGTCGCTATGCGACGCTGCGGCGGTTCAGCCCGGCTTTCCTCGATACATTCACGTTCAAGGCATCGGGGAGCGGATCGCAACTGGTCAAGGCCATCGAGGTCATCCGCGATACCAATGCCCGCAAGGCCCGCAGCCTGCCCGAGGGCGTTCCGCTCCCATTCGCCAACCGGCAGTGGAAGCGCCTCATCACCGAAGGTGGCCAGGTCGATCGCCGGCGATACGAGACGGCCATCATGGCCACGCTGCGCGATCGGTTGCGCGCCGGCGACATATGGGTCGAAGGAACCCGCAATTATCGCCGCTTCGACACCTATTTGCTGAGTCGACGCGATGCCGATAAGGTGGCCGACAGCCTGCCATTCCAGACCGATGCGGCCGCCTATCTGGAGGAGCGGGCAAGGACGCTCGACTGGCGGCTGCGCCGTTTCGCCAAGCAACTCAAGGCGAACAGGCTCGCGGGCGTGGCGCTCGAACGCGACCGGCTCAAGCTGCAACCCATGCCGGCGATCACTCCACCCGAGGCGGAGGCTCTCGATCGCAGGCTCGACGCCTTGCTTCCGCGCGTGCGGATCACCGAACTCCTGGTCGAGGTGGCCGAGCGCACCGGGTTCCTGAGCGCATTTCGCGATCTTCGGTCCGGCAAGGAGCATGACAACCCGCACGCGATCCTCGCCGCCATTCTCGCTGATGGATCGAATCTGGGTCTAGAGCGCATGGCCAACGCCAGCGACGGGGTGAGCTACGCCCAGCTTGCCTGGACCCACAACTGGTATTTGTCGCCCGAAAACTATCAGGCCGCGTTGGGGATGATCGTTGCCGCGCACCATGATCTTCCTTTCACGCGCCATTGGGGAGCCGGCACTAGTTCATCCTCCGATGGGCAGTTCTTCCGCTCGGGCCGCAACCGATCGGCGGCGGCCGACATCAATGCGAAATATGGCAGCGAGCCGGGCCTGAAGATCTACTCCCACCTGTCCGATCATTTTGCCTCGTTCGGATCGCGGATCATGTCGGCCACCGCCGGCGAGGCCCCCTACGTGCTGGATGGCCTGATGCTCGGCGCCGGCGCGCTACCGCTGCATGAGCATTACACTGATACCGGCGGCGCGACGGACCATGTCTTTGCCCTTTGCCATCTTCTCGGCTTCCGGTTCGTGCCCCGTCTGCGCGACATCGCCGACCGGAAACTCGGCTCGATCGCCGCGCCTTCGACCTACAAAGGCATCGAAAGCCTCATGGGCCGCACGATCAAGACGGCGGCGATCGAAGCCGATTGGGATGACATCGTCAGGATCGTCGCCTCCATTAAGGAAGGAGCCGTTGCGCCCTCCGCGATCCTGCGCAAGCTGGCCGCCTACAAGCGCCAGAACAGGCTGGATTTTGCGCTGGCCGAACTCGGCCGCATCGAGCGGACGCTATTTGCGCTCGACTGGCTTGAACAGCCCGACTTGCGTCGCGCCTGCCAGGCCGGCCTCAATAAAGGCGAAGCACGTCATACCCTTGCCGCCGCGATCTACACCAACCGACAGGGGCGGTTCACCGATCGCTCGATCGAGAATCAGGAATATCGGGCATCGGGCCTCAATCTGCTGATCGCGGCGATTTCTTACTGGAACACCGTCTATATGGACAGGGCCGCCCAGCATCTCCAATCATCCGGCGGCACCTTCGATGATGCGCTGCTTGCCCATCTCTCGCCGATGGGCTGGGTGCATATCAGTTTGACCGGCGACTATCTGTGGCAAAGGGCAAACCGGCTCTCCCCTGGCGAGTTCCGCACCCTCAACGATCCCATGGCCCGCCTCAAACTCGTGGCATAGCCAGTGTTCTCATTATGTCCGCCAAATCGTTGTCTGGCGCACAAACCTTGAGGTGACGCCATGCTGCTCGGCAATCGAGTGGCTGAAAGCCTATGTAGAATTCGGCAGCCTTACCATGTCTATCTGTCGATAGACGGCGGCAACGAGCAGGCGCACGACAGCAATCGTGGAAAGGACAGTTTCCGGCGAGCCGTAAGGGGGGGGCACTGCCTTCTCCGTCATCGTGGCGAAAGCGCGTGGCCGCACGTCAGCCTTTATCAGCTCGATCTCGGGGTCGACGAAGCTACATACGATGCGGAATTTCTGAACCTAGCGGCGCAATGCGACGTTTGGCAGCGAGTCACCCCGATCGTGGCAAATGGGTCCGATCCCACCTACAACGACAGCCTCGATCCGACGCTCCATTGGCAGGCGGACGCGCGCGGCCCGCAGCCCAATGGAGCCTGTTTTTGGGCCGGCTACAGCTTATCCGTGTCGCCGACGGGGGACGTGTCGCCATGCATCCTCACGCAAATTGCCAATCCGGAGGCGCTCCTTGGCAATCTCCGCAATGATTCCATGGATGCTATCATCGGCAGAGCGTCCGCGTTTAGAGAGCGGCTCGAAATCGACGGGCGCCAATCATTTTCGCTGTGCGCATCCTGTTTCAAAGTGTCGGGAAAGCCGCGCCCCCCGCGCGCCCCGATCGACTTGCGCGATCAACTGACCCCCGACAAAATCGCAAATTAGATTTCGAGCAGCGCTTCGGTTGCCGGACAGCGAAAGCGTGTAAGCTTCAGCGATAGGATATGGAGATGAAGGCGGGATTTGCCCAATCAGTAATCACGCCGCCGCTGCCGATCCAATTGGCAGGACATCGCGGGCCGCGCATGGCCACTTCGATTGGCGACGATTTGTTAGCAAAAGCGTTGGTTTGTTCCGACCGTGATACCCTCTACGCGATCGTCTCGCTCGATCTCATCTGGTTACCGCGCCGCTTCATTCGCAAGGTTCGGGACCTAATTTCGCGTTCCTCGGCCATTCGTCCCGAGAACGTGATGATTGCATGCACGCATACACATTCCGGGCCCGACACACTTAACTGGTATGCCTTCGCGCCGCCGATAGCCGGCTGGTGGATGGAATGGCTAGCGCAGATGGTCGCGAGCACCGTGTACCTTGCCCTAAACAACGTTGACGATTGCACTGCGGTCAGAGGCCAGGCCAGATTCGATCTCGCTGTCAATCGACGGCGCCCGGTGGACGGACAAATTTATCGCCTGCCATATGAAATGGGTCATACCGACCAGCGCCTGTCGATACTCCAATTTTCTGCGGGAGATCGCAGCCTCGGAGGAATCGTTCATGCAGCAATGCACCCCGTTGTTCTCGGCGCGGACAGCCACGCGATTAGCGGCGACTGGTGCGGTATCGCGATGGCAGAGCTTGGCACGCGAGCGGGTGGGATCTGGCTGTTTTTGAACGGCGCCGCAGGGGACAACAACCCGAAGATATGGAGCGGTCATAACAACTATGACGCAATGTGCAGCGTTGCGCGCGCCGCGGCGGACTGCGCTGAGCAAGCCTTGAATTCGGCGCGTCCGTTCGCAGTCGAGACTATGGGATCGCGAATTCTCGATGGAGTCTATGAAGAGCGATCGCACCCCTACCTGACCGTGGAGCAGCGGCTGCGAACCAGCGAGGAAGGGGGCTTGTATGTCGAAAGTCAGGTGCTCCGGCTGGGCAATATGCCTTTCGTGGCGATGGGCGGAGAGTGTCTTTTCGACACCGCCCGAATAATCGAAAGCGCGGTTGGAGACTGTCTGGTCGTGAGCTATGCCAACGACTATGTCGGGTATCTGCCCACACGTGAGCATTATGGCGAGGGAGGTTATGAACCGGCGGCATCAATGCTCAGTGAGTCCGGCGCGGAAGCTTATGTATCCGCGGCCATCGCGAATGCGGAACATATTATGGGGCGAAACAAGATACCGACATGATCCTGTTCATCGGCTTCATCGCAGCTGGCCCACGCGAAGCAATCCAGGCGTCGCCGAAATGGATTGACGGCCTCTCGGCCTACGAAGGAGACCCTGTCATTCGGGCCTCCGATGCATCGACGGTCGCGAAATACGGGACCAGGGTTACTGAAATGCTCGCGGGCGGCCATCAAAAAGCGCGCAGCCCACTCCAAATCTACCACTTCCAATATGCATTCTACACTATGCTCGCTCGCGCGTTGCTGCTGAAGCGCCCCGATATCACTGGCATCTTAGGATATTCGGGCGGTATACAGCCCGGGTTGCTCGCAGCCGAGATTTTCACGGCATCGAGTTTCCCTGCCGAGGTTGCCGACCTGAATCTCGAAGTCGCAAATCATGCTCTGCGGAATCGCGAGCAGGGGGTTAGCGCATGCTGCATCGACTTCTCGGAATCGGACTGGAAAGTCGAAGAGGTTTTCGAGTTGATTCGCAAGAAGTTTGACGGGGGCATATATTTGCAGGACCGGCGAAACGTAGGCGTCATGGATTTTGTGGGCCCCCGGGCGCTGATGGTTGATTTTCTGGCTACACTCGACAAGCGGGGAGGAATGGCGGTTCGAGCAAGCCGGTTACGGCTGGACGGTGGGTATCACACGCCTTTGATGGGCTCCTATCTCGAAAAACCGTATGATCTGGATTGCTGGGCAGATGCGCCGGCGCGTTTGAGCGCTTCACCGCTGAGAATCGGCTCGACCGTCGGGCATTGGTGGCCGAGGACAAGTGGTGCGCGCGATGTGCGAGACCTGACGCTGCGCTCGCAGACCGATCCGATCGAAAGCGGCCGCTTGTCTACGCTGGTGAAAGATCAGGAACTGATCTTTCTGGGATCGCGCATCGTTCTTCTCGAAGTGTTCGCCGGCACAGGCTATGTCCCTTCTGAGAATTCGGTGCTGCGACCAGACATGCTATGACTTTGGACAAGTTGCGGGGCTGAGAGAAAAGAGAGAATCCCCGCAGCCCGAACGATGGAGGGCTGATTTGGTATTGCGCCGCCAGCTTCAATGGAACGCCAATTGGCCATGATTTGGCGAACATAGTTTTGTGTTTCTGCTATTCTTGGGATGCGTCGTACTGATCGTACCCGGCCAGGCCCCGCATTGTATGCTGCAAGCGCGAAGTCGACCCTGCCAAACTCATCGAGCTGCTGCGCGAGATACATTGCTGTTCCGGTAAGGTTCTGCATCAGATCGTAGCGGTCAACGCCAAGCTGCCGCGCTGTCGCCGGCATGAGCTGACCGAGTCCAAAGGCACCCTTCGGACTTAGAGCTGACGGATTGTAACGGCTCTCCTGCATGATGAGGGCGTCTATCAGTCCGACCGGGAGGCGTGCTTCGCACGCTGCTCGCCGCACTAAAGGGTAGAGCAGCTCCCTACGTCGATCGGCGCGTTGACCCAGAATTGGAGATGGGCGGTACGGCTTGACCGCGCAATCTCCGGCCGCGAAGCGATCTGAAATTCCTAGGGGCGGCGACTGGGTATGCGTGGGTGCTCTTGGTGCTCCTCGCGAAGGCCGGAGATATTTGATCCGACCAAGGCGCAGGCGGGCGGGGTCACGATTCATCTCCTCTGGGGCGATCGCTGCGAATTGGTTCCGCATATCGTTTTCGACGGCGGGAATATTCTCTTTCTGTGGCAGAGGTCGAGCAAAGTCGATCAGCTGGGCCTGTCGGACTACCATTTCCTCCGCGTCTGCCACTCCTGTTTGGAGGGCGAAGATCAATGCAGTCGAAGTAAGCAGAAATCGTTTCATCGACCGAGGGCCAGGAAGCGCTGTTTAATCTGTCTGTTTGCCTCAAGGCCTTTGCAAACCGCTTGCTCGGCCTGATTTAGAATTGCTTCCGTCTGCCAGCTATTCAATTCTTCCTCGGGTTCATTGTCCGGGTGAGAAATCGCTTCGGCTAGTCTGGCTACCAAGCGCGAAGCCAATATGGTGCCTGGCGCGTAATATGATCCCGGGCAACCAAGCACCTGGAGAGCGATCTGGGCTCTAAGTCGATCAATCCGCAAAGCGTCACTGATCGCTAGCAGGCGATCATAACTCGGCGTTCCGCCGTGCGCCAAAAAATGATCGATTGTTCCAGGGCTCAACCTTGCGGTGCTGGCGACCTGCCGGATCGACAGACCGGTCCTCGATTGTTGCTCCTGACAAAGAGAACGGTAGAGATTTGACAATGACATTCGGTGCCCCAGAGAAATGAATAAATTCCATCATATGAACTAATTCGTTCCTATATAGGGCAGCGACAGAGCGCTGAAATGTCAAGTTGAGAAAGCCCCAAATCTGGTTTGAATATTATGCCCCTGTGATGATGTAGAATGCGAGTCGATGTAGCTGAATATTGGTAACGCGGGTGCCAGACGATTCAGAGAGGCGCCACCGGACCCTCCTGAGCCGGTCGTTGACCCATTTATCTACCCCGATGTTGATTGGGATATCACCACAAACCGAGTCCGTGCTCGCAAAATATAGCAGGTCCTTCGGGGTTAGTTTTCCCAATTCACCGAGCTTTTTCTCGGCCACGTGCGCTAGCAGGCTTGGCAGGGAGTAGGCCCGTCGTTCGCATATGGATAATTCGCATATCGCCCGACACTGTATCTCCCAGAACGCCTCGCTAGCCCTGTAGCGCAGGGTCACTGTTTGAGTCTTTGGCATTCCATAAGCTTTCGATGGCCTCGTAACTATGCACTTCGATCTTCACACACAGTCTTCGAGTCCAAAGTGCCTGAAATTTTCGTTGCCGCGAGCAGAAACTTCATCCGAGTAACGAATTTCATGGTCAAACTGACGAATATTTCGTTCGCATTTATACAGATTTTTGAAGCAAAAATACCCATATCCACGCAAATCAGGTAATAATCGGTCAGCGCTGGCTTGACCAGCATTTGCCACGGTTTCCCTTTCTGAGCGGCTCCCGTTCCGGGCGTCGTTCACAAGATGGGAAAAAATCATGCAAACCATGTCACTGATGAAAGACCGGGAGGGGGCGTTCGGTCGCGATCATCTTCCGCTTCTGGCCGCGGTAACGCTCCTTGCGTTCGTGTTGCTCGCAGGGCCGGCGTTCGCCGGCACCGATACGACCTTCGACACCGCGTTTAACAAATTCACCGCGTTTCTCGAAGGCTCGGGCGGCAAGATCATCACGATCATCTCGCTGGCGCTCGGCCTCGCCGGCATGGCCTCGGGCCGCTTCAGCCTCGGTCAGATCGCTCTTCCCGTCGGCGTCGGCATCGGTGTCGGCACGGGCGTTCCGATCGTCACCTCGGCTGTGACTGCGATCATCTGATGTGGGCGTCCCGGGAGTGCGCCAAGCGCGCTTAACCGGGCAATTGGGGCGGGGCGGTTATGGATCGCTATGTGATTCCCGGGAAGCTGGATGAACCCGAACGGATCGGGCTCTGGACCATGGACGAGTTCGTCGCGATGGCCGGACCCTTTTTTATCGGGATCCTCGCACAGCATATCATCTGGGGCATATGTTTCGGAATCCTGGGTTGGTGGGTCTTGCGAAAGGCAAAAGCAGGCCGTGCTGGTTCGTGGCTCCTCCATATGGCCTATTGGTATCTTCCCAGCGGTGTCATGGGCATCCGGGCCGTCCCGCCTTCATATCTTCGATTGATGGCGGGGTAAGCGATGGAAGCGGGATTCAGCCAGGCGCAGGCGCAGCGCGTTCTCAAACAGCGCAATATGCTCGTGATGGCGAGCGCGGGCCTTGCGATCGTTACCATCTTCTCGCTGATCGCGGCCTCCGAGCGTGATCGGGCGATTGTTCTGCAGCCGGTCCTGACGCGGCAGCTCGAGCTGAGCAGCGCGGGCGTCAGCCGAGAGTATCTGGAACTGGTGACGCGCGACGCGGCCGTGATGATGCTCAATCGCAGTCCGCAGAACCTCGATTACTGGATGGATTCGGTCCTCAAGATCGTTCACCCCTCCGCCTACGGTCGGATCAAGGGCGATTTGCTCAAGATCGTCAACGACCAGCGCGGCTCCAGTGTGTCGCAATATTTCACGATGGAATCGATGCGGGTGGATCCGCAGAGCCTGATGTCGGAGACGACGGGCACGCTCCACACGATGGTCGGCCGTCAAGAGGTTGGCGCGGTCAAGCGCACCTTCCGTTTCGACTGGAATTACACGGGCGTCGAGCTCCGATTGATCGGCTTCGGCATCGTGGTCCCGAACAAGCCGGGTGAAGACGCGCCCATTGGCGCCACTGAACCCGCTCCCCAATGATGGAGATGCTCATGCCTATGGCACTCGGCACCGGCGGCGTGCTGTTTACGTCGCGCCCAATGGATCGGCTCCAGCGCGTTCTCGGCGTGACGATGATCGGCGCGGCTATCCTAACCGCGCAAAGCGCCCGCGCGGACGAGACTGTGATGGTCGAGGACAATTCCCGTGTCGCGTGCGTCGCGTCGGAAAAGGATCTGACGCGCATCAGCCTTATCGGTGACGAGTTCGCGAGCGTGTCGAAGGTACAGCCGACGAACCCGCTGGATGATTTCTCGGTCGTCAACGAGCCGACGCGCGGCGACATCTATTTGTCGGTCCCGGAGGGCTTTCGCCTGAAAGTCCTGTCGTTCTTCGGGACGACGAAGAAGGGCTATGTCTACAAGTTCGGCTGCCGGATCGAGGCGATCGAGGCCCAGCAGATATTCGTGTCGAACCCGCTCGCCTTGGCAAAGGCGGAGGCGGTCACGGAATCAGAAGAGGACGCGCCCGACGCGGACGAGACGGCAGTGCGCCTCATCCAGGCGATGGCGTCGCAGGAAATCGTCCCGGGCTATCGGATGCGTCGCTCCGCTCTTGTCCCCGTCCAGGCCGGCGATCTCACCGTGCAGCTCGTCGCCGAATATGAGGGCCTCGATGTCGTCGGCCGCGTCGTCCGGATCGAGAACAGCTCGCCCGCTCCCGTCGAAATCACTGAGGGGCGGATAGCCCCCGTCGACGCGATCGCGGTGTCGATCGCCAACCCGAAGCTGGCGCCGCGACAGGCGACGTCGGCCTACGTCGTCACCCGGAAGCAAGGGAGCTAATCATGACAGGTCTGGGGTCATTCCTGAAACGCGGTTCGCCGCGCGGTGAGGCGGCCGTAGCGCCGGCAGTTCCCGAAGGCGCGAGCTTGTCGGTCAACGAAGGCGTCGAAAAGCGCCAGCGGATGCTTTTGTTCGGTGTCGGCGGTCTCCTCCTGACCGCAGCGGTCTACTGGTTGTTCTTCACCGGCAATACGGACGAGGGTCCGAATGCGCCGGGCAAGGATCTGGCATCGGAGAATATCAAGGTTTCGACCGACGATCTGGCGGCGCGCAACCTTTCCGAAAAGGAATGGCTGTCGATGTCGGAGAACCGGCTGAACAGCCAGGATAACCAGCTTCGCCGCATGCAAGGGCAGGGCGATCAGCTCGAGCAGATGCAGGCACAGATTGACGCGCTGCGCTCTGAAAATTCCAACATGGCATCGGAAGGTACGCGGGTCCTTTCGGCCTATGACGATGAAAATCGCCAGCTGAAGGAACAGCTCGCGGCGGCGCAAGCGTCGTCGCGGCCCTCCGCTGGCCCGACGGCGCTCTATGGTGCCGGTGGTCCTGCAGCCTATGATGCAGCCGGCGGCGGTGCGATCGCGGGGGCGCAAGCGCGGCGCGAGCTCAAGGTGATCAGTTTCGCGGCGACGCCGGCAGCGACCGGTGGCGGCAGCAAATCTGCGCCGACCAGCAATCTCTTCGCGTCCGACAGCCCCAATTATCTCCCGGCGAATAGCTATGCGAAAGCCCGGGTCATCGTCGGGGTCGATGCAGCGTCGAATGTTCAATCGCAGTCGGATCCGCTTCCGGTGGTCCTCCGTATCGTGGGGCCCGCGCGGTCGGTTGCGCAGAACGGCAAGGTGCTGACGACGCGCATCGATGGGTGTCTGGTCAACGGCGCAGCGCGCGGCGATCTCTCATCCGAGAAAGTCTATGTGAAGCTCGCCAAGATGACCTGCCCGCAACCGGGTGGCCGCTATGCCGAAAGCGAGGTCAAGGGCTTCATCGCGTTCGGCGGCAAGACCGGGGTCCGTGGCCGCGTGGTGAGCCGCGAAGGCAGTTTGACGATGCAAGCATTCTTCGCCGGTCTGGTCGGCGGGATCGGTCGCGGCTTCTCGGCCAACTCGAACAGCTTCCTCTCGGGGACCACGACCGTCGTCAACGGCGAGCGCCAGAAATTGTCGACCGGCGACATCGCCAAGGGCGGTATCGGTGAAGGCGTAAGCCAGGCCGGCGACATGCTCTCCCAATATCTGATCGAGCGCGCTGAACAATATCAGCCCGTCATCGAGATGCCCACCGGCGTTGAAGTCGAGATCGTGTTTCTCGACGGCGCCTTCATTCGCAATTGAGGAAAGGGCTGAACATGAAGCTCAAAGTTGGTTTGGTCGCCGCATTGCTCCTCGGAGGCGCAGCGACCGCAGTCTATGCCGCCGATCGGCTTGAGCCGACCCGCGTTTCGGCGCTCCTCAAGACTCGCCTCCCGAAAACGCAGGTCTCGCAGATCGACTGCGACAAGGTTGCGGGGCTCTGCGAGGTCGTTGCCGGCAAGACATTGTTCTACGTCGACGGGACCGCGCGGTATCTGATCGTCGGCCGCGTCTACGATATGGAGTCGCGTCAGGACCTGACGGCGGCAAAGCTGCTCGAGATGAATCCGGACATGCTGCTCGGTGGTGCGGCGAAAGCTGGTCTCGAGGAGGAAAGCGAAACGCCGGTCCCGCAGATGGCGGCGGCTGGTCCTGCAGGACGGGCGGCCCAGCCGCCGGCTGCCGCGCAGAAGGTAGACCTCTCGAAACTGCCTGCCTCGGGCGCGATCGTCTGGGGTAATCCATCGGGCACGCCCGTCACCATCTTCACCGATCTTCATTGCGGTTTCTGCCGTGCGCTCGCGAACGAGCTCGAGCAAATGAATGTCCGGGTGATCGAACGGCCGATTTCGACCCTCGGGACGCGCGATCTGTCCAATCGCGTCTATTGCGCCAAGGACAAGCCGCGTGCCCTGAGGGCAGCCTATGCAGGCGCGGAAGTGGCCCCGGCGAGCTGCGACACCAGCGGCCTCGATGCGAATGAGAATTTTGCCCGATCGAACGGGTTCAGCGGCACGCCCGTCCTCGTCCGGTCCGATGGAACGGTTCTCGAGGGCTATCGCCCGCGAGCGGTCCTCGAGACCTGGCTGAAGGGAGGCCGGTGATGGCTCCGGTCGATCGATTGGGCGGCGCGATCTTTGTCCTCTTCCTCGCGAGCCAGGTCGGGATGATCATCATCGTCAATTCCTACTTCGCGGAGTTCGGACCCGCTGGCCGCTTTGCTCTCATGTTCGCCTTTTTCAAGGCCTTGGCGATTTGCATGATCCTGTTCGCCAGCATGGCGGGTGGAGCGATGGCGCTGCGGGCCCTTCGGTCGAGGCGCGTTCAGATTTTCGAAATCGGCAACGGAAGGAGCTGACGACATGCGTAGCTTGGGTCTGCTTGCAGGTGCTTGCCTCATTTGCCTCGGCGGGTGTGCCTCGCTGGGGGGCAACGTCAAAGGCAATTTCATTTGCCGTGCGCCCGACGGGATTTGTTCGCCCACATCGAACATCGATGACCAGGCGATCGCCTCGATGACCGGCGGCGTGGCATCGGGTGCGGTTGCCGGTGCAGTAACCGCCGATCCCGCTGCGCCGCGTTCGGCGGGGTCGTTGAAGGTCGTGCTGCCGGCGCGAACCGACCGGTTCGGTCGCTGGCGCGATGAAACGGTCGTGTACGTCGAACCGCAGCTTGCCGGCGCAGCAAGCGACGATCGCCGATTGGCGGCCTCGGTTTCCTCGGCCCCGGCACGCTTGTCGCTGGTCGAGCTCGCGGCGGGCGCGCCGGCGCCCGCCGAGATAGCGAGCGCGTCGGTACCGACGTCGGGCAAGCCGGTTTCAGGCGAAAATTTCCGAGCCGAAGTTGAACGCCGGCTGGCTGCTGGTCGCAAGGGTCCCGAGCCGGTGGCGGTGCCGCCCTCCGAAAGCGAAGCCGCCGCTGCAGCCGCCGACCATGCGGTCGTGTCTGCGCCTGCACTGGCTGCTCAACCCGCTCCGGATGGCCAGTAATGGCGGGGTGGTTCGACAAGCTGCTCGGTGATCTGCTCGGCGGGCCGCGCAAGGTCGACAAGGCCGTCCCGTCGACGTCGATCCCGATGTTCGCCGATTGGCTGCCCTATCGGAGCTTCGACCAGAAGAACGGACTATATTACAACAGCGCATCGCGGGGCTGGATCCTCGAGGTGTCTCCGCTGGTCGGTGCCGACGACAGGACGAGCGAGATCATTTCGCAGTTTCTGTCCGAAGGCATCCCGGACAAGACGTCGATCCAGATCCTGCAATGGATGAGTCCGCGCATCGCGGAACGGATGGTCCAATGGTTCATCCCGCGCCAGATGGCGAAGGGCGTCTATGAGCGGATTGCTCAGCACCGCGCCGATTATCTCGAGGGCGGCGTGTGGTCGAGTCTGTCGGCGGACGCGCCCTTTCATCTCCGTTCGCACCGCGTTTTCGTTTCGCTTGGCGTTCCGGAGGGCGCGAAGGTCAGCGACGAGGAGCTGATCACCCTTCGGGAGTCGATGGCGTCGATGCTTCGCTCGATCGACGTCGAGGCGCAGATTCTCGATCCCGTTGGCCTTCTGAAGCTCGTCGACGATCTGACGTCGCCAACCACAGTGTCGGGGGAAGATGTCGTTGATTACAATCGCTTCGATCCGATCGCGGACCAAGCGGTGCGCCGCGATATGGAGATCGTCACCGATCCCAATCGCATCCTGATCCGAACGGAGCGTTTTCGCGCGCTCGGCGCGCTGCAGGACGGCGTGCCGGACATCGGCGAGATCGTGCCCGATCGCTTCGACATTCGCTGTTACGCGATCCGCAACCTCCCGCCGCGCTGGGCGCCTTGGGACACGGTAAAGCTCATCGGCGATCCCTATTTCGACAAGCTTCGGATGCCCTGTCCGGTGGCGACGATGCTCACCATCACCTATCCCGACGAACAGGCGGCGACGTCGCGCGCGGCGTTCAAGTTCATGCGGACCACCAGCCTCGCGAATTCGCAGAGCGCGAAGTTTACTCCGCAAATCCGCGACCAGTCTCGCGAGTGGGAATATGTCCAGGACCAGCTCCGGCAGGGACAGAAGCTCGTGCGCGTCTTCTACAGCGTGATGAGCGTCTCGCCTTACGGTGAGGGCGATCGGCACGAACGCAATCTCAAGGCGGTCTACAAGGCGGCGGGTTGGGAGCTTCAGGACGAACGCTATTTGCAGATGGCGGGGCTGATCTCGGTCATGCCGCTCACGATGGCCAACGGCCTCGCGAAGGACTTTGAGCGGCTGAAACGCTTCCGCACGATGCTGACCACGACGGTTGCCAATATTGCGCCGCTGCAGGGCGAATATAATGGCGGGCCGATCCCCCATTTGTTGCTCCTAGGTCGCCGCGGTCAGCCCTTCTTCTGGTCGCCATTCGAGAACAGCGCCGGCAACCATAATGTCGCGGTCTTCGGCAAGTCCGGCTCGGGCAAGTCCGTGGCCCTGCAGGAAATCACCTCGGCGCTGGTCGGCGCCGGCGCGAAGGTCATCGTGATCGATGACGGCCGCAGCTTCGAGCATAGCTGCAAGCTGCAGGGTGGCGCATTCGTCGAGTTCACGATGAGCTCTGGTTTCTGCCTCAATCCCTTCTCGATGATCGACGCGGCGGAGGCGGAGCGCGACGAAGATTATCGGCTCGATTGCATCGCCATGCTGAAGGCGATCATCGGTCAGATGGGTCGCCATATCGACCGCCTCAACGATACCGAGCGCGGCCTGATCGACGCCGCGGTCAACGCCGAATGGGAAAAGAATGGCGCCGAAGGTTCGATCGACGGGGTGATCGAAGCCTTGATCGCAAGGCAGCATATCCAGGGCGAAGAGCTCGCGATCGCGATGCGACCATTTTCCAGCGCCGGAACCTATGGCCGCTTCTTCACAGGGCAATCGACCTTGAAGATCGGCGCCGATCTGACCGTGTTCGAGCTCTCGGACCTGTCGGCGCGCGAAGAGCTGCGTTCGGTGGTCCTGACGGCCATCATGTTCCTGTCGAGCCAGGCGATGCGGAAGGATCGCAGCACCCGCAAGGCACTGCTGCTCGACGAGGCTTGGCAGCTCCTAAAGGGCGGGTCGATGGCCGATTTCGTCGAGACCTACGCCCGAACCTGCCGCAAATATGGCGCGTCGCTCATCACCGCCACCCAATCGCTCAACGACTATTACAAGTCGGAAGGATCGATCGCGGCGCTCGAGAACAGCGACTGGTTCCTGATCCTTCAGCAGAAGCCCGAGACCATCGCGGACTTCAAGAAGCTCGACCGCTTCGACATGAATGATGCGGTCGAAGCGATGATGCGGTCGCTGAAACGAAATGGCACCGAATATTCGGACGTGCTCATCAAGGGGCCCGAGATGCTCGCGATGGGCCGTCTGGTGCTCGATCCCTATTCGGCGACGCTCTATTCCTCGAGCCCTCAGGTCTTCGCCGCGATCGACGCGAAGACCGCCGCCGGCATGAGCATGGCGGAGGCGATCGAGGAAGTCGCCTTCCCCGGATCGGTGCAGGAACAGCGGGGCGTCCGCGCCGATTATGCGGAAGCTGCAGAATGACGGCGCTGGCAACCTCGCGGATGCGGAAGCCCGCTATCGCGCCTCGGCGGTTGTTCCAGGACATCGCCTATTCGCTCGTTTCGGTCAGTTGCTGGCTGGCGATCAATTGCCTTGCTGCTGCAGGGGTGATGCTCGGTTTCTTCGCCTTGATGGCCAATCTCAGCGTCGACCAGTTTTTCGCCGAAACGGCCAATCTCTCCAATCACTATCTCGCGGCCGACAGCGAGCGCCGCTCCGAATTCTCCGAGATCCTTTTGTATCTCTTCGGCGGTCTGGTGCTGTTCTTCTGCATCACGCGGCGCGCTGCGCTGCTCTCGGGCACCGCAACATCCAAGGGGGACATGTCCAATGACTGAGCAACTGGCTTTGACCATCGGCGGGGAACCGCTCGTTCCTCCGACTGAGGCCGCGGCGGCGCCCCCTTCCCGTCGCCGCGGTTTCGCCGGCTTCTCATGGGGGCAAATTGCGGGCGGCACCGCCCTTGTCGCGGCACTGCTCTGGGGTGGATGGGCCACGCGCGAGCTCATGATCCTGAAGGAACGACGGATCGTGTCGATCAGCCTCGCCGGGATGGCGAATGATTTCATCATGGCGGAGGCCCGATCGGGCGCGAGCCCCGAGCAGGTTGATTCCGATACGCGCCATTTCATGGCCGCCATGCAGCGCACCCTTCAGGAGCGCGCGGCCGCCGGCGAGACGATCGTCGTGAGCGAGGCAGTTGTAGCGGCCTCGATGCCCGACATCACACCGGAGATCCGCGCGGCGGTCGGCGAGTTCATCAAGCGCAACCCGCCGCCGCGCGTAGCGACCGCTGCGCCGGCGCCTGCACCGGCGATGCCCGGAATGATGCCGACAGCGCCGGTGCAGGCGCCGCCAGCGGCGAATCCGGTGTTCGGTGGCGGCGGTCTGCTGCCCGGCGGCGGGCAGTGAGATCATGGGACGCATTCGCTCGCCCATGCTGCGAAATTCGCTGTTTGCTGTCGGCCTGGTAGCAGGAACGAGCGCGTGGTTGTCGCTCGACGCCTACGCGCAGAGCCATGGGTTCTTCATTAATCGTTCGCCCTCCTTGCCGAACTGGGCCTATTATTTCGAGCGCGGGAAGGCTGTGAAGCGCGGCGAAGTGGCGTTTTTTGCGCCGCCGTCCAATGCCCTCGTCCATGCCCATTTTGGAGCCGAGCCGCCCGTGTTCGGCAAGATCGTTTATGGTCTGCCCGGTGATATTGTGACGCATCGCGGAGCGGATGTGGTTGTGAGCTGGGCCGCCGGCGCCGGCAACGAAGCTCCGTCGGAACAGCTGGTCGCAAAGCTCAAGCCCGTGTCGTCTGCCGGCGAAGAACTGGAGCCCGGGCCGACAGGCGTGATCCCGAACGACTGCTATTATATGGGTAGTCCCCATCCTGACGGATTTGACAGCCGTTATGCTGCAATCGGGTTTGTCTGCGCCAGGCAGATTGTCGGCGTATCGAAGTGGTCGTTGCTGTGAACCGCGTGGCTCTTTCGTTCGTCGTGGCAATGGCGATCATCGGCATGGCGCCGATCGCCAGCGCCAAGGATTATGGTCAGCAGGGCGCCGTATTCCGGATCTCCGAGCCGGATCTTCTGCGGACTATCGAGCAGAAGCTTCGAACGCTGGAAGCAAGCGGCGGCATCGAGCGGATGAATGCCGAGTTGACCCGCAAAACCGAAGCCGGTGTTCGTCGGCCACGCCCCGTCGCCGGTATAAGCCTCGCGGTGCGCGATCGGAGCTGGATCTTCGATCCGGCGATGCGCGTTGAACAGGACATTCTCGATCACAAGGGCAATGTGATCGCCCGCGCGGGCCAGCGGGTGAATCCGCTCGATTTCGTGACCGTGCGCCAGAAGCTCGTCTTCATCGACGGCGACGACAAGGATCAAATGAGCTGGGCCTTGCGCCGGTTCGATGATCAGTCCGCGAAGCTCATCATGGTGAAGGGCGCTCCGCTCGACGCGATGACCTTGCATCAGCGCCGCTTCTATTTCGACCAGGGCGGATTTCTTGTCGGGCGGTTCGGGATCCGCGCGGTGCCGGCGGTCGTGGAACCGAATGGCAGGACGATGAAGGTTTCCGAAATTCCGCTCGGGGTCGGGCGGAAATGATCGGCCTTATTCGCACCTCGCTCCGGTCGGGCCTGCGGCGACTTCGGTCGGCCGCGTTCATGACGCTCGCGGCCGCTGGTGTGGCAATGGCGGCGCCGGCTATTGCCAGCGCTGCCGGCATCGATGGCACGCCAGGGAAGTGCACGGGCAAGTTCGTGAACCCCGTGACCGACGTGTGCTGGTCTTGCCTCTTTCCCCTTTCGGTTGGCGGGCTGAAGATTTTTCCGTCCGATCGGCCCGACACCGACAATCCCGATCTGCCGATCTGCGCTTGCGGCTCGCCGCTTCCGCGCATCGGCGTTGCGATGGGTTTTTGGGAGCCGGTGAGGCTCGCGGACGTCACAATGAAGCCGTGGTGCTTCGCCAGCCTCGGCGGCAAGAAGATCTCGCCGGGATTCAACATTGGGCACGGCCGCGCGGCCGATAGTGTCGACGGTCACGATCGCGGCGCGAAATGGCATGTCCATTGGTACGTCTATCCGCTCCTCTACTGGATGGAGATTTTGACGGACATGGCCTGCCTCGAGCAGTCGTCGTTCGACATCGCCTATGTCACTGAAATCGACCCGCTCTGGCAGGATGATACGCTGACAGCGCTGATCAATCCGGAAGTGGCGCTCTTCGCCAATCCGCTCGCGCAGACGGCGTGCGCGGCGGACTGCGGTGCCGCCACCGGCAAGCTGCCGCTCGATCCGCTCTTCTGGTGCGCGGGCTGCCTAGGGCCAATGTACCCGATGAACGGAAACATCTCGGGGCACATCGGCCACGTCCAGTCGAGCCGGCTGGCCCTCTCGCGCTTCGCCTTCAAGCTTCACCGGCAAGGCATTGCCTGGGGCACGATGGGCAAGAAAGGCCTCTGCGGCAAATACATCATGCCGATCATGAAGAAGCAGCAATATCGCTTCCAGGCCACGGTGCCGTCGCCGATGGTCAAGGGCCGCTGGGCGTGCCCGCCGATCGGCGCCTCCGACATGAAGCCGGGTTCCGGCAACACCTATCCCGCCGTTGGCGAAGACATGGGCTATCTCGTGTGGAGGAAGCGAAATTGCTGCGTCCTTTGAAAAACCTTTCCAGAAAAGGGAAATTTGTTTCCGCGGCCGTGCTGCTGGCGGCTTGCGGCGGCAGCATCGCGCTGGCGCAGAATGTCGATGGCCTCGATATTCAGCATATCCTGAGCCGCGGTGAAGCGGCCGATCCCGACGCGGAGGCGCTCATCCGCGAAGTGGCGCGCCGGGGTGATGAAATGCGCGCCGATGCGCGCGAGGCGGCCGACGGCGGGAACCGCAACCTCAGCGAGAATAAGGCTGTGCTCGGGGGAGCGCCAACCGGGGCGATAGATTTCGACGAGATGCTGGCCGCCTCCAAAGAGCTTGAGGCCAGCGACAAGGGCGCGCCTCAGCTCATCGTTTTCGCATCGCTGTCGATGCCGGAGCAAAGCCTGAAGCAGCTCATTCGCGATACGGCGAAAGCAGGCGGCACTGTCGTGTTTAATGGTTTCCCCGGGAATTCCATGAAGGCGTTTCAACAGGGGATCATGAAGGTTGTCGACAACCAGGATGCTTACGGCAGCATCGGCATCGATCCGCGATTGTTTCGCGCATTCGACGTGACGGCGGTGCCGGCGATCGTCGTCGTGACATCGGAATTCGAACTTTGTGACGGGTTCAACTGCCGGACGTCCGTGCCGCCCTATGATCGGATGAGCGGCAATGTGCCGCTCGAATATGCACTCGAGACATTCGTCGACGGTCGTGGCCCCGGTTCGGCGATCGCGGGCCAAGCGCTGGCGCGCCTGAAAAAAGGGCAGGGGTCATGATCGACGCCAGCTCTGGACCAGCAACTTCGATCGAACCTGAAGGCGTCGCTGGCGCCGGCGTTCGGCGCTTGGGCCGTTCACTCGTCGCGATCGTCGCGGCGGTCGCCATGGTGGTCGGTCCTATCCCGGTTGTTCAGGCGCAAACATCGCAGCCATCCGGAGAGATTTCGGCTGCCGGCAAGGATGGCGAAGCGTTCGCCAAATCAGGGAAAGAGGGAGCCGCCTCGATTCCCGATCAGGAAGTCACCGGCGACGTCATTCCGGGCTATTCGACGGCGCCGAGCGATCTTTCGAGCCTTTTCGGCACCGACGATGGGGCGCTCAATTCCGCGGGCGGCAATGCGGTCGGTAACGAAGCCTGGGAATTCATGATGGGCGCGGACGCCAATCGCGCGACCGTTGATCCTTCGTCGTTCGAAGACATCATGAAGAAGGGCGAGGAGATCAATCAGAACGCCGGGAGCTCCGAGCTCGGCGAGAACATCAGCAACACGCCTGGCACTTGCGAGGAAGTAAAGGTTGGTGAGAAGCAGGACTATTATGACGCGACGTGCGACGTTGGCGTCACCGTCACGACGCCCGATCGCGTCGAGGAGCTGAGCTGCCCCGATGGCTATACCCTTGTCGGTCGGACCTGCACGAAGACGCTGACCCAGCCTGCGGACGTTACCTATACGTGCCCCGACGGCGGTGTGCTGCAGGGAACGACATGCGTCGTGACTCAGCCCGCTTCGGTATCCAGCCACAGTTGCCCCGCCGGGTTCACCCTGCAGGGCACGAACTGCACGCGCACGACGACTGAGCCCGCGGTGATTACCGGCTATAGCTGCCCGGCTGACTATATGCTCGAAGGCGATCGCTGCGTGCGGACGCTCGAGCAGTCGGCGACGCCGAACTATAACTGCCCCACCGGTTACGTCCTTGAAGGGACAACCTGTCGCTCGAAATCGACCTATGCCGCCACGGCAAGCTATAGCTGTCCCGCCGGGTATAATCTTTCGGGCACCACCTGTTCGCGCACGCTCTCGCAGCCGGCTGACGTCGATTATACCTGCCCTGCCGGTTACGATCTGAATGGCACGACCTGCACCCAGACCGGGACCTATACGGCGATTCCGAATTATAGCTGTCCATCAGGCTATACCCTCGTCGGAACGACTTGCACGGCAACCGGAAGCTATGGCGCGACACCCAATTATAGCTGTCCGAACGGCGGTACGCTGCAGGGCACCGAATGCGTTACCTCCGGGAGCTATGCCGCAACAGCGAGCTATAGCTGCCCGAACGGGGGTACGCCGAACGGCACCAACTGCATGACGACGACTCAGACGCCGGGGACGCCGGTCTATCAGTGCAGTGGCTGGGCGTTGCCGATGGATCTCTATACCTTCGAAAATGCGCCCTACTGCGGCTTCGCCAAGACGGGCAAGACCTGCCCGACTACCTGGACCGGCTTCTATAAGGAAGGAAAAGCGCAGGGTTACAGCGGGACGAAGTGCTTCTTCCACCCGAAGGTCAATTATACCTGCCCTGGCGCTTATGTCGTCGAGGGATCGATGTGCACGATGGTGACCGCGACGCCGGGGACCGTAAGCTATAGCTGTCCGAACGGAGGGACGCTTAACGGCACGCAGTGCCAGACGAGCTCGAGCAGCCCAGCGACGGTCACTTACAGCTGTCCGAGTGGCGGCACGCTCGCCGGAAGCATCTGTAATACGAGCAGCTCGCTGCCGGCGACGGTCACGCATACTTGCCCGAGTGGCGGCACGCTCAACGGTACGACGTGCACGATCGTCACGTCGACGTCTGCTACCCCGGTCTATTATTGCCCGTCTGGCTATAATCTTTCGGGAACGACGTGCTCGCGGACCGATGAGACGAGCGCGCCGGTTACCTATAGCTGCCCCAATGGCGGCTCGCTGTCCGGTTCGGTTTGCACGATCGACCTCGCGCAGCCTGCGGAGGTGACATATAGCTGTCCGACCGGATGGGAAGTTCAGGGGGACAAGTGCAAGTCGGTCCTCTCGCAGCCGGCGACGCCGATCTATTCCTGCCCGTCTGGGTACAGCCTCAGCGGCAACATGTGCAGCAAGACGGAAACGCAGCCTGCGACCCCGAATTATAGCTGCCCGACCGACTTCACCCTTTCGGGCACGACCTGCACCAAGACCTATCCGGCGCAGCCCAACTATAGCTGCCCGGCGAATTACACGCTGTCGGGTACGACCTGTTCAATGACCCTCTCGCTGCCGGCGAGGGTCACGATGGTCTGCCCGCCCGGCGCCACCGAACAGAATGGCACCTGCTACGGCGAGAGCGCGGGGCAGAGCGAGTGCGCCGAGCTCGAGTCAAATCCCAAATGCAGTCACGTGCGGGACACGTGCCTTGATGAGGAGCCGAACGGCCCCTGCAAGGTCACCGAGCGCACCTTCAAATGCCCGATTCCGAATTCTCCGCCGACCGATGTGAAGGAATATGTCTGCGGCGGGTCGATGTATTGCATCAACGGGAGCTGCAGCGAGATCGAGGAGGAAGCCTCGAACGAATTCAAGGATGCGCTCGTTGCGATGGGCGCGATCGATCAGGTCGGCAAGGAATTCGATCCCGATACGATGGGGCTTTTCAAGGGCACGCGCGAGACGTGTCACAAGCCCGTATTCGGTTTGGTCAACTGCTGCGCTGGTAAGGTGTCGGGCCTGTTCTCCGGCGGCGTCGCCGCGGCGGCCGCCTGGGCGGGGCTCAGTGGCGGACCTGCAGCGCTCGCAGGCGTCGCCACCCAGTTTCTCACCACGTTCCTTTGCTCGAATGAAGAAAAGCAGCTCGACGTAAAGGATCGCCTCGGTCTTTGCGTCTCGATCGGCAGCTATTGTTCATCGAGCTTCCTCGGCGTCTGCCAGACGAAGCGGAAGGCCTATTGTTGCTTTGAATCGAAGTTGACGCGGATCCTGCAGGAGCAGGGGCGGCCGCAAATCAACAAGCCGTGGGGGAAGCCCAAGGAAGGACAATGCGCCGGTTTCACGGTCGACGAATTCTCGCGCCTCGACCTCAGCAAGATGGATTTCTCCGACATCTATGCGGACTTCCTCGAAGCCGTGAAGCTTCCCGATGAAGCGCAGATGGCGAGCGACATCCAGGCGAAGATCGATGCCTATTATAAGCAGCATGGACCGGGAGGAAATTGACGAGATGATTCCATCCCGACGGCTTTCGGTCCTCGTCAGAGCGGTGGATCACATAGGCGAGGAGCGCGAGGTTCAGACAACCCCGCTCGGGCGCGAAGTTCTCGAAATGCACAAATCGTCGCTCGCCAAGGCGGCGCTGCGATCGCGGCAAAGCAGCCTTTCAAAACGGAGAAGAATGATGAAGACGGCGATCCGTAGCGCGATTGCTCTTGCCGGCGCACTGCTCGTCGTTTCCGGCGTACCTATTCGAGCACAATCTTCGGTCGAAGATCGCTCTCCTGATGCGACTAGGCCCTCTCCCAGCCAAGACTTCTACTGCGGCGCCCGCAAACTCGGAACTTGGTTCTATTGCGACAAACCGAAACCGCGACCCAATCCGAATGCCCCGCCGCCGCCGTCGACAGCCGCGAGCGAACGGCTGGCTGCGATCGCCAAGGAGCTCGACGAGCTGAAGGCGCGGGCAATCCTCGAGCCGTCGGAAGTGAATGTGACAGCCTATATTCGTTTCCAGCGCGAGCAGCTCGATCGGGCCTCGATGTTCTCCGATGTCTGGCAGCGGTCGATGTGGCAGAACCCAGAGCTCGACTATACGCTTCAGCGTCCCGTTTCGACGCTCGCCAAGCGCGCCTGGATCGACAATCGCAAGGCTGAACAGGAGCAGGCGCTCCGGAATCTCTCGAAACGCTACGGGATCTTCTATTTCTACGCGCAGAGCTGTGGCGCGTGCGAGATCTTTGCACCCATTCTGAAATCGCTTTCGATGAACAGCGGCTTCAATGTCGTTGCCGTCTCGATGGACGGCGGACCGAACCGCGAATTCCCGAATTACGTCGTCGACGTCGGGCAGCACGCCAAGATGGGCCTCACCACCAAGGCCACCCCGACGCTGGTGCTCTATGACACCGTGACTCGTCGCCCGATACCGATCGGCACCGGCATCTTGTCGGCCGACGAAATCACCGAACGCATTTTCATGCTCACGAGCACCAAAGTGGGGAGCGACTTCTGATGGTCGACATCAAATTCATCGCGCGGATCCGCGTGGCCGTTTCCCGGATCGGGATTGGCATCATTGCGCTTTCCGTAGCCGCGGCGCCGGCACAGGCGGGCGTTGGCGACGAGATGAGCGACTTCTTCAACGATATGGGCGCGTCGGCTAATGCTACCGGGGCGACGGCCTATCAGGGCCAGTCCGCGGGCTATTACTCGCTCGGCTCCGTATGGGCCCGGTTCCCGCAAAAGAGCGTCTATCCCGCCAACATCCAGCTTCCGAAAGTCCGTGCTGGCTGCGGCGGCATCGACATCTTCTCGGGCTCCTTCTCCTTCATCAACATGTCGGAATTCGTCGCCAACCTGAAGGCGATCGCGAATAACGCCATCGGCTTTGCCTTCAAGCTCGCAATCGACAGCATCAGTCCGCAAATCGGCGGCGTGATCGACCAGATGCAGGACATCGCCAACAAAGTGAACCAGTTCAACATGCAGAGCTGCGAGGCAGCCGCCGCGGCCGTCGGCGCCGTATGGCCGAAGGTCGACGCGGCGGAGGATCGAATTTGCCAGTCGATCGGCACGTCTGCAGGGCGCTTCTCCGACTGGGCAAAGTCGCGTCGCGGATGCGGTAATGGCGGCGAGCGATCGTCGACGATCAATTCGAATACCGACCTGGCGCTTGCGGCAATGACCCCGGGCCCGAAAAACTACGCCTGGGACATGATCAAGCAATCGCCGCTTGAAAGCTCGGATCGGCAGATGCGCGAGCTCGTCATGACGCTTACGGGCACGATCGTCGTGGGCAAGCGTCCATCGGACAACGACCCGCTCCCGATCATCTATAGGGGGGAGGGCGATCCCGCGATCCTCGATGCGCTGCTTGACGGCGACAAGGAGATCGACGTCCTCGGCTGTGACGAAACCGACAAGTGCCTCAATCCGGGCAAGCGGACGATCCCGGCGCTTGGGGCTACGGCATTGCGGCCTCGTGTTGCAATGTTGATCCAGTCGATGAGCGACAAGGTGCGGAGCAATGCGGCACTGACGACCGAAGAGAAGAACCTCCTCGGCGTTGCCAGCATCCCGCTTTACAAGGTTGTTGCCGTACAGGCGGCCTCGGGCTTCAACCTGTCGCCGGGCGAGCTCAACTCGCTCGCCGAAGTCACCGCGATCGACCTGCTCAACTCGATCGTCCAGCGGATGCTCGATCAGGTGGCCTCGGGCCAGTCGAACAACAGCAATCAAGCCGATTCCGAAAATTTGCGCCAGTTCAACGAACAGCTTGCGCGCGTGCGCCAGCGGCTGTTCGAGCGCGAAAGCACGGTGAACCAGCGCGTGACGCGGACCTTTGAGATCGTCGATCGCGCGATGATGATCGAAAGCACCCTGCAGACGCGCATGGCGCCGGGGATGGCGGCATCCCTGAATTTCTCCCGCGCTTTGTCGGCGCAAGGTTTGCGGCCCTGATTCCGGGCTGAAGGAGCGCGTGCGATGATCGAGGTGTTCACGGTCGGGGGCGGGGAGTATCTCGTCAACGTCTTCAACGCGGTGGCGTCGTGGTCAGGCTCCGGTGGTTACCGTGGCCTCATTCGCGTTGTCATGGTCATGGCGTTCACCTGGGCGCTCCTCGTCACGGCGTGGAATATGGATCCGCGGGCGCTCCTCAAATGGTTCATGCAGGCGACCCTGATGTATTTGGTCGTCATGGTGCCCACGATCTCGGTAAAAGTTACCGATCGCACCAACCCAGGCGTGACGGCGGCGGTCGTCGACAATGTTCCGGTCGGCCTCGGCCTGGTCGCCGGCTTCACCAGCCAGATCGGCGATTATCTCACGCGAGCCGCCGAGACCGTGTTCGCCATGCCCCAAGTGCTCAATTATTCGACCGGAGGCATGATCTATGGCGCGAAGTTGCTCGATGCTACGCAGGGCCTGAGGATCGACGATCCGGTCTATGCGACCAACCTGAACGAGCATTTCAAGCAGTGCGTCTTTTATGACATCCTGCTCGGCCGCAAAACCTATGACGACACCCTGAAGTCCTCGGATCTGCTCACTGCGATGGGGCCGGGGTCGGTCGCGCTTTCGCAGCAGTATATCTATCCCGATGGCACATCGGGCATCGTCACCTGCGAGACGGCCTACAATTTCATTCGCAATGGCTGGAGCAACTACTACGCCATCGCAGCTCCCAAAATTGCAGCTCAGTTCTTCCCCGGCATTCCGGTTGCGCAAGCGTCGACCCGCCTGAACAACGACATCAGTAATATGAACGCCGCAGGAATGGGCTCGAGCAGCGGTCAGCTCGTTCGGCAGGCGATGTTCATCAATGCGCTGACGGAGGCGCGCGACAGCTTTGCTAGCGGATCCGCGCAGGGTTCGATCGATGCGTTCGCGCAGACTCGCGCGGACATTCAGACCCGCAATACCTATTCGACGATCGCGTCGGGCGCGATGAAATGGGTTCCCTTGCTGAACATCGTTCTGACGGTCGTTTTCTACTCGCTCTTCCCAATCCTGTTCCTGCTGATGCTGCTGCCCACCAACGGCATGACCGTTGCCAAAGGCTATATCACGGGCTTCTTCTATCTGGCTGCCTGGGGGCCGCTGTTCGTCATTTTGAACATGATCTTCATGTCGCGTTGGCAGGATTCTCTTGCATCGTGGGGCGCGAATGGTGGGATGACGGCCGCCAACTTCTCCGGCATCTCGGCTGTCAACCAGGACGTCGGCGCGCTCGCCGGCTATATGATCATGTCCGTGCCGTTCATCGCTGCCGGCATGGCGAAAGGCGCAATGGCGATCGCGTCGCATTCCGCGAGCTTTCTCTCGCCAAGCCAGAATGCGGCTGAGCAGGCCGCGGCCGAAGCGACCACGGGCAATTATTCGTACGGCAACGCTTCGCTGATGAACCGGCAAGTCAACACGCTGCAGCGGGACCAGTACACGACAGCCCCGAGCTTCAGCACTGGCGCCGCGACCATCCAGCAGCGCGCCGGGGATGGCGCGTTCATGCGTTATAACGAAGATGGAAGTTTCGCTTACGACACTAGTCAGGGCATTTCGAACCTTGGCTTCGCGATCTCGGCGAGCAAGGATTATGGGTCGCAGCTGCAGAAGGGGCTTAGCCAAGGGTCGGGTGTCGTCGAGCAGAAGCGCGTTGCGGCGAACGATAGCTGGGCGACGACGCGCACGGAATCGGCGCGGCTGTTCGACACGGCGCAGACGTCGGCGAGCTCAACAACCGAAGAAGGTCGCTCGCTGCAGTCGTCGATCGCTCAGGTCCAAGATCTTTCGTCACAGTGGTCGAATACGCTTCAGACCCAATTTGGCATGACGAAAAGCGAAGCGGATAAATTGGCTCGTGATACGGTGTTGACCGGAAGGGCGGGAGTTGGTGCGTCGGGTGCGGTAAGTGGAAAACGCGGGCCGCTCTCAGGTCAAGTCGATGGGAAGATCGGCATCGACGGCAATTCGAGCGACAGAAGGAACACAGAACAGGGCGTTTCAACTCAGAACGCAAACACTGACGCCTATCAGTGGCTTGAAAGGGAATCGAATTCGGAGGCTGCTCGGCAAGCGCGCGAGAGCTTCTATCGTGCAACCACGTCGTCGACCGACAGTCAGGTCCGTGGTCTGGGGCAGGAAGTATCGCAGGATCTGAGGCACTCACAAAGCCTCAGCGAGGAAGCTTCGCGCGCGGAAGAACGGTATCAGCGTTGGTCGAGCGAATTCTCGCAGTTCGAGCGCGACGGCTATGCCTTGAACAAGAATTTGAGCCAGGAATTCGTCCGCTATGCTCAAACTGCAATGATGGACCCGCAAAATCGTCATCTCGATCAGAGCTATCACCCGGGCCTGGTCAACATGACGACGACGCAGGCGATGACGCAAGACGCTTTGCTGAAGCAGTTCATGGACGATCGCGTTGATCAGATGCACCGCGACCTCGGCGTGGTTCCGGACGCTCCTGCCGGCACGATTGTGGGACCCTCGTTCTCTACCGCCGACGACATACGCGCGATCGGCGCTGCCGGTATGGCCGAGATCGCAGCGCGCGGCCCTGCGGTCGATGTTTCCGGTACGGCACGTGACGTAGCGCTCGAGGATAATGTGAGCGGTCGACTCGATGGGAGCGTCGCGCGCCTCGATGAATATGGTCACGGCATGAGGGCAACCTTGCTCGGCGATCGGCGGCAGGCAGACAGCCTGGGTGCAACGGCGGAGGCTCGGAACGATTCGTGGGTCATCCGCACCATGCCAGGCGTGGCGTCGGCGATGAGGGCGCTCGGGCTCGATAACGCGGCGGACGCGCCTCTCGGCGGGCACCGGGTAAATCTGGGAGGAGTAGCCGCCGCCGCCGGCCTCGGCGTTAAGGGCGGGGCAAATCTCAATTCAATGGACTCGAGCATGGCGCCGGCGTTGACCGCCGCTGCTGCCTCGGCTCACGCGCTCGGGTTGCCGCAGCGCATCGTAACGTCTGCCCGCGACAGTCAGCATTCTCGCGGTAGTTTGCATCCCGAAGGGAAGGGGCTTGATCTGCGCGGGAATGACATCAGCATTGCGCAGGGCCGCCAGTGGGCTCGCGATGTTCGCGAACGCCTCGGACCGGACTATGACGTCAATTTTGAGACGTTCCGCGACAATCCGGCGAACAATCATCTTCACATCGAACATGATCCAAAGCCGCGTGGCGGGAAGGGTCGCAAGCGCTGACGCCCGCGGCCAGCGGAATTAACCGCTGGCCGTGGTCAATGTGTTCCGAAGACAAGGATGAACCCGAAATAGGCGGCAACTACCGCCAGCCCGGCATACAAGAGGCGCGCACCCCAAGGCCCAAGCTCCTTCATGTCGCCACGGTTCTTGGTTAGTCGTGCGAGTCCATCCTCCGCTGCTGACGAAACGTACAGCGGGTGCGACGGATCGTAGAGTCGCCTCGCGAAATTGTCGTCGTCATTCATGGGCCAATCCTTCGATGCGAACATACAGGAAACACCCAAGAACGGCAAGTTTCTGCATGTTTTGCGGTTACAGATAAGCTCCGACGCAGCGGAATTTGAGCCGGGTTTGCCCAGGAAAGCCGCCATTCTTGTTTTGATAACAGCTCAGAGCTATATAGGAGCAACGATCCAGAGAGGGTCGCGTTAAGAGTCGGATGATGGCAAACGCTGTAACTCAAGTGCTTACTACGGTGAACGCCCCTTACGGGGCGGCTGTTTCTGCACATCAGCTTGCCGCTATGATCGTCGATTCCGATAGCGCGATTAGCTTTAATGCGCCAGTTTTCGCATTCTTCTCCGAAGTTCCGCTTCAGGTCCAGAAGCAGTTCATGTGGGCCATGAATGTGGATGAGCAACTAGCGAGCCAAGTCGCTGAGCAAGTCTCCCAGCTTTCGGGTTACGCATTGCCGCTGGCGGCCTGACGCCGTGCCCGAGAAGCGGCCAAGCGAATGGCCGGCCCTTTTCGATCTCGCAATCGATATCCTGAAGCACTTCAACGAAGCGAACGGCTTTTCACCCAGTTGGAGTTTTGGCGGCGGGACTGCGCTCATGCTGCAGATCGACCATCGGGAGAGTCACGACATCGATCTGTTTCTGGACGATCCACAATATTTACCGTTTTTGAACCCGGAAACACAGGGTATCAAACTCGAACGGGCTCCCGATAGCTATCAGGCCGGCACGGATGTCTTAAAGCTCGCATATGAGGAGTTGGGCGAAATCGACTTCATTTGCTGCGACAATATCCTGCTCGACCCGACCGCAGCGACCGATGTACGAGGTCACGCTGTCGCGCTTGAAACTCCGGCAGAAATTATTGCAAAAAAGGTGTTCTATCGCGGTTGGAGTCTCCAACCGCGAGACATGTTCGATCTCGCCGCGGTCGCTGAGCATTTTGGGTCCGACTACGTGCTATCGGCCCTCAAGCAATGCCCGCCTGACAAATGCAAGACTGCGCTGGAAGTCATCGACAAGACCAACCCGGCCTATGTCGAAGGGATCATCGGGCAGCTCATGCTGCGCGAACACACGCGCAGCCTCGTCGCGCATTCAAGGGATATCAGCCGAAACCTGATTGAGCTTGCAATCACCAACTGACCTCACTTCGGGCTAGCACTACCTTTTGGCCGCACCGTCGCGCTCGATATCGTTCCGCAACGGCGCAAATCTTCATGGCGCTGCGATCCAAATTCGATATGTCGAGGCAGCGTCTGGGGGCGCTACGCCAGATTACACAGTCTCGATCTAACTTCCGGAAAACGGCGCGCGAGACGTCTTATACGATAAGGGGGACCAAGTCTTGGAGCCCTCAATAGGGGGAAATTTTGGACCTATTACCGCAGTGGACGGAGAAGGCTGACAAGCGCGGCCTAGACCCCCTAGGCATCCAAAATAGCGGCGTGCTGCTCTACCAAGCCCTTTTGCCGGGTATCAGCAATGTTACCCTCAGAATGCGCTATTACTGCTATTATTGCTGGGTCAGCGAAACCTATGCGCGTAGCGGAGCGTCCGACGATTTCGAGGCATGGCGAACCTGGCTCCGCAAAGCTGAGGCGCTCTACGCCCTCGTCGCCGCATATGCCGAAGAGACGGGTGTCGGCGGAACGGAATGGGCAAATGGCCGGCTCGCCGTAGACAAGAAGGTCATCGACTTCGCCGCCGCCGCTTCAACCGATCGATCGCAGAAGCTATATTTGCGCCAAGCGCTTGGCGTCTTCGGAGGCGCATATTTTTCCCAGATGGAAGAGATGGGGCTCTTCACCTACAATAAGCATGGCATCCAAGTCGCCACACGCGAACTCGGCAAGCGAGCCGCGACCCTATTCGCCGATGCGATCGGCCCAGACGTCGCAAAGCTGCTCAGGAAGAAGATCGCCGACGCCAGCGTGAGTGCTCGCGAACTCGAGCGCCTTAGCCCAATTGCTCCGTCCGAAATCGACGAAGACGGCGCCGAGCGCGAATTTTACGAAATGCTCCTTTTCGCCGAAGGTGACACTGCCTCGGAGAACGCGCACAGTCGAAGCGCATCGCTGCGGCTCGTCCTCCATACAGCGCGCGCCATCGAAGCGGCTCCCGGACCGGAAGATGTCCGATGGCACCTCTTCGATGTGCCCGCGGATCCTCTGCCCGCCGAGCTTGAGGCTCAACGACTGAACTGGGAAGTCTACAACTGTCAGGACCTGATGCAGGTGGCGGCCGCGTCCCTGCTGGCTTGGGCCCTCTCGCTGCTCAATTCCGCCGACGGCGGATTGCCGATTCTCGAAATCCGCGCGCAAGTCGTCGACGAGCTCACGTCGCAATCCGAGCTGGGATTCGCCGGATCATGGCGTGAATTCCGGTCTAGGAATGTCCGCGAGACCTACGACTTTAGAGAGACCTGGAACCAGATTACAAACTGGCGCGGCGCCCCTGATGAGAAGGCGATGGCGGCCGTTCAGCTCATGGCGGCGCTCCATCAACGGACCTTGGACCGTCCCGATCTCGCTGACCGGATCAATCGAGGCTTTCCTCTCCGCGGCATGGCGCATTCTCTGCGCACCGAGCTAAACTGGCTGGCCTCGGAGGAAGATCAGACCGTCATCGAGAAGATCGCCGACTATATGATCGAACGTGTAGTTCGACGTCATAGCTGGGTTGCGATGCAGAAGCTGCGCCGGCAGCGAGATTATACCTTCCTGTTCGAGGTACGGGACGGCCGACTGATCTATCTCAAAAACTATCAGCCGGTCGCGACGACACCTCGCCTTATGCCTGCGATCCAGTTTCTTGAAGACATTCACCTCTTGAATGAAGATGGTCCGACTTCGCGCGCGCTTCCCTTGCTGGAGGCAGCCGCATGAAACTACCTGAACGGTTGGGCCGTCGACCCCGCAAGCCTTTTCATAGTGCCATCACAACCACATTCGCGGTCGAATTCGCGGCGGTTGAAGAAATCCTGCTGCCGCAGCTTAGGGCCAGCGGCGCCAACAATCTTCTCTTGGTGGCCGACGATCGCATGGCGGCTATGGCGCTTACCGACGGCTCGAGATTGCCCGTCGCGCTCGGCCGCGATTACGCACTCCATAGCCCACCAGCGAGTGACGGCATCTTCCACCCGAAGATCATTCTGCAACTCGGTCGCGAAACGGGAAGGGCATTTGTCAGCTCGGCCAACGCCACCGGCGCCGGCCTCGGCGGAAACGTGGAAATCGCCATCGAGATCGAGTCTGGCAATGAAGATGGACCCGAACGTGAAATCCTACGCGCCATCTGGCAGTATCTGAACTCCTTAGTTTCAGAGGAAGCGTCGCCCGCACGAGATGCGCTGCGCTGGGCACGCGAACGGGCGCCGTGGCTGGAAGGGCCGGTCGGAGCGCCGCTCAAGGAACTCGACGACGGCTCTGCGATTGGCTTTCTTCCTTCATCAACCGATCGCGGAATTTCGAACCAGTTTGTGGAATGGATCGGCAACGAGAAGGTGCGGAAGCTGCTCGTTGTCAGCCCTTATTGGGATAGCAACCTCAGCGCCCTTTCTGAATTGGCGGCGGAGCTCTCGCCCAAAGAAATCATCCTTCCTATCGACAGCGAACACCACGAATTCCCCGCCGAAGCTGCCTTCGCAAAAAAGGTTCGGCTCGTAGATCTCAATTCCCCGAACTCGCGCTTCACTCATGCGAAAGTCTTCGTCGCGCTGACGAAGCATCATGACCATATCCTTTTTGGGAGCGCGAATTGCACGACTGCGGCGCTTAGTAGCGCCGGCAGCAACGCGGAGGCCTGCGTCTATCGGCGGCTGCCCGCGGGGACCGCAGTCAAAGCATTGGGCCTCGATCGCTGGATCGACGCTGATCGGCTTGAGCTTTCCCAATTGGCGGACCGCGAAGACCTGCCTGAAATCCCGCTGGCGATCTTGGAGGCGCGGCGTCCTGGCTCCTTTGAAACGGATCAAGGTTCCCTGTTCTGGCAGCCACCTATCGGCGATGCGGGAGACGGTATCATCCAGCTCCTAGACCGTGCCGGCGCACTGCTAGACGACATTCCAGCGGCGTCCTTTGCAAGCGCGGGCTCTCGACTAGCAGTGCCGATCACCTCGGAACTTCAGCAGAAGCTGTTCTTTGCGCGCATTGTCCGCGGCGAATTTGTGTCAACGACGGCCCATGTTTCGCACCGTCAGGCGCTGAGAGAAAGTCGCCGGGAAGCAGCCAGCGGCCGCGTTGCTCGTGCGCTTTCTCAATTCACCGATGGAACCGATTTTGAGCTATGGATGCACGAAGCATTCGAAACGCTGGTCCGGGCCGATTTCTCGCAGAGCAAAGAGGGTGCCGCGATCGCAAGCGCCCGCCCGCGAGAACCGAAAGAAGTCGGGGCGGCGGCGGACCCCACAAATCTCAGCTATGAGGAATTCACCGAAGCGCGCCCAGGCAGTGCGCGGGGGAGTGGGAACGGAGCCAATAGTCTCGCGGGCACCTACACCGACAGCATTCGCGATTTCCTCAATCTGTTGACCGGGCGCAGTGAGCCCAGCGCCGATCGCGACGATGACGGCTGGCTCGATATGGGCGAAGAAACGGATGATATAGATGACGTGCCGGATGCCGACGTCGAGTCCGCAGCGCTAGCTTCGGTCAACCCGGAACCCGTCGAGCGTCGGAAAATAGATGCCAAAGAGTTCGAATATTATATCTGGGCCTATGCAGAGGAAATCGAAGATGACGGGGATGCCATCGGATCAGCCGAGGTCCTCCGTCTTCGCTATTGGATCCTGCTCCTGCTCTTCAAGGCGCGCTGCAACGATCTCCCCAAGGGGCTCGATTGCTCGAGCGCACCCCAGTCATGGCCCCGACTGGTCGTACGGGCGCTCGTCGCATTCTTTGGCGGTAAATCGCCAGCTATCTCGCGGCTCATGATGGCACGAGAGTATAGCGAAATGCCGGTCGACTTTATGGAATGCTGGGTAACCTCGCTTTGGGCGCTCGACGCCATTGAAGCACTGATGCCGAACAATCGGGCAAATCGCGACTTCCTGCCATATGTCTCAAAACTTCGGGTGCTGATGATAAAACTGCTCGGCCTTACCGCTGCGGAACTAACTGGCACCACCGCCGCGGACATTCGCGCTGGCTTGGATCGCTCGATCGGAATGAGACTGGGGTTGCTGGCAAGCGCGGACAATATCGCGGCGACAGCGGCAGAAGACACCATGGTTGGTTCGGAAAGGGACGGAGTTGAATGAGCAAGATTTGGATCGGCGTAGCCGCCGTCGCGACCATCGCCACCGGTTACGGCGCTTGGAACTTCCTGTCGCGCCCGGTCGATATGCCGCCATCGGCTGGCAAGCAGGTGACTTGGGAGAAGATGGCGGATGGAAGCTTTGTTGCGCAATCGGGCGTCGGAGGCTTCTCTGACGCGCTGACCCGCTGCTGGTCCATCAAAGACGGCTACGAATGCGTTCATGCGGCGCAAATGTCTCAGACCATCGACATCTCTGCGGGGGAAGTGAAGACCCTGCCGAACGATGGCAACATCAGCGGGATCGGTTTCGAGGGCGACAAGTTGATCATACCGGACGCCTACCGTTGCTCTTCGATAGGCATCGGCAATCCGGAAGAGACAATCGTAGGTCGCGGCAACCGGTTGGCATCGACCAGCAAGGGTTGGTCGAAGGCGTATGTGACCAAATATCTGGCGGACAATGGCATCAGCGCCAAATGGTTCAACTGCGTGGGCTTAGCCAAGCTATTGGACGACGGTTCCTATGCGACGTTGGGAACGACGTCTGTCACCCGGAAGATGGTGTTCGACTAGATGATCGCTTGACCGGAAACCTCACTCCAGCTTACGCGGATTTTCCCCTTCGCCTTGGGGAGTGATTTCCGGTCGATCAGCTTCCCGCTGATATCGAACTCGTCGTTGATGCGGACGATCAGAACCTTGCTGAAGTTCCGCGCCATGTTGATTTCAACGGTGTCCGTCCGCTTGAACGGCGTGATCGTTTTGATTTCGATCAGGTCGTTGCCAAGTCGTCCGTCGGACCCTTGCGCGTAGTTTCGGTTCAACCGGATACCGTGGGTGATCGCGCCGTATAATTCGCCGATATCGCCGTAGACGTGCAAATGCTTCCCGGTGTGGGCATTGTAGCTACATGCCGTTGAGAGAAGGCTTTCGAAGATCGGGACAAGGGAGATGTCGGCGTTTGGATATTTCGCCCGCCATTCCTTGTATTCGATCTGCTGATTAATCTCGTCCCAGCTGACCCATTCGCCATCGTCCCAAAAGGCTCGGTCGTGATCGGCAAGTTCCATCATGGGCACACACTAGCAGCAATTGGTGAACAGCTTCTGTCGCTGAAGATGTAATCCGATTGTACACGGGTAGAAACATACGTGCCCGGAACGTTCGTGCCTCCCGATCCTCCCTTAACGTCGGGACACAGCTATTCTGGTTGTAAGATCATCGGCATCTGTGTCGCCGACGTAATTGCCCTTTAACGCCTGTCCGGGTAATGCTCCGTGATGAATTCAACACGCGGGGGCGGATGTGTCAGGACTTTTTGCGATCATTTTCTTGGCGGCTGTCGTCGGGGTTTTCAAACCCTACATTGGGAGCCTCAAGCGTTGGCATTTCGCCATAGCTGCGATCGTCTCGCTGATCCTTGTCGGCTCGTTTGCTGATCCGAAGGCAAGCACCACAATGGCGGCAAGTGATCCAGTCGCCAGCACGACAGAGCCGAGCGCGAAGGGTGAGGACGCAGCGCCCTCTGCGCTGCCGTCGAAGTGGACCTACAACGAACAGATGGACGAAATGCGCGGGACCGTCACGAAAACGGCGCGCCTGACCAGTTCGAACGAAGTGAACCTTCAATTCCCGTATGGAACGGTCAGCGGATATATTGAAGTTCGCAAGCGCCCGACTGACGGACTGAACGTGATGTTCCTTGTCGATAAAGGGCAAATCCTCTGCCGTAGCTACAGCGATGGTCATGTGTCGGTGAAGTTCGACGATCAGCCTATCAAGCGCTATGCTTGCGACGGTGCCAGCGACGGGAGTTCGGACATCGCGTTCCTCAGCAACGAATCCGGATTTCTTGCCAACCTGAAAAAGTCGAAGAAGGTCATCATCGAAGCCGAATTCTACCAGCAGGGTAACCAGCAATTCGCCTTCGACACGGCAGGCTTGGATTGGAAGTGACGGGCTTTGCGCGCCGCTTTCGTTGGCTGTTACCTATCGCACTTGCTCTTGCAGCTTGTGGGTCCACGGCACCAGCCGCCCAATCGGAAAACGCAAAACCTTCCGGGATCGGTGGCTACGGCAATTTGAAGTTTGGAATGTCGTTCGCAGAATCGACCGGGCTGACCGGCTTGAGCCGCTTCAATCCAGCAGCCGTCAAAGGGTGCTTGCTCGAACTAGCCGTGCGCGGCTGCTATCTTACGCCCGACAATAATCTTATCTCCTACACCAGTGTGGATGGCATCCCATACACGCTCGCGCTGTCCTTCAACCGGTTTGACAAACTGACCGACATCTCGCTCAAATACGAGCGCGAGATGATCGACGACCCGGACCAGAAGATGTCGTTGGAAGATTGTAGAGCCATCCATGAGCGGACGGCTGATTGGCTCGTGAAGGACTTCGGAGCCTTCGAGCAGAAGAAGGAAAAGGGCGTAGAAATCGTCAAGACAGCCAAGGGTAGTGAATATTCTTACTATCTCGACGGCACGACGTTTATCGCCAGTTTTCAGAAAAATCTCTCGGATAAGCGTCGGATATTGCTAGTTTCCCATTATATGGTTCTCGGGTCGAACACGACGTGCAGCATCGGTGCAGAATTTTCCGAGCCTGACACGGTTGAGCGTTGGGAGCTTTCACCCGACGAAAAGAAGCAATTAAACGAGATCACCAAAGGCTGAGGACATCGCTGCGTAGCCGGGGCACCATCAGTGTGGTATTATGACCTATGGCGAACGAACTGGACGACATCAGGGCGCAGGCGAACTGCCCGGCATGCGGTTTCGTGCTGAACCTCACTTACAAGACGTTGCGCTTGCGGCGAACGGTCGAATGCCAAGGTTGCGGCGAGACGATCCGGCCAATTGACGAAACACCGATTGGGAAGGTTCAGGCGCTGATCGACGACGTAAACAAAGCCGCATAACCTCTTCCGAAAGGCGCTCTCACATCACCAATTGGACTTGCGTCCAGCCGTGGTATTTTTCTGCCAATTCTCGAAAATTTCTTGCAAATCGGGCGGGATCGCCGCTTCGAATGCCTCATCGAGCGGATAATGTGGCATGGCCTCGACGACGGCGTCGAGCAGCGCCAGCCCCTGCTTACGGTCCTTCGGACGCTTAAGAGGGTTGCGCTTGGCCTGCTCTGACATCCAGAGTTTGTGGAGCGCAAACCATCGAGGGTCCGGCGCTACGATCCGGGCAGGGGACCCATCGCGGCAGCCGACGACTTGATCGACCGGTCGACCAAGCAGCAGCCACTCCTGCTCTTCCAAAGGAATCGGCCGCGGTTGATCGCGGTCGCTCAGTGTTTCGGCACGAGACGGCGCTACGAGCAGCTCGACCTCATACGCCCGGGCATTCCGTGCTTGGAAATCACGCTCGCTGTTGATTGTGAAGGTCGGGTCGACGGTCTTCAGCATCTGCCAGACGGTTTGTTCGGAATTGTCTTGCTCGGCGGCGACCCAGGCGAGATCGAAGTCTTCGGTTTCGTCGGGCAAGAGAATGAAGCCATTGGCCTCTATCATATAGGCCGCGATCGCGTTGGTGCCGACGACGAGGAGGTGCGAGCCAAGAAGATCGCGACGATCGCATTCTCGAAGAATGGGACCGGCATCGCTGGAAAGCAGGGGAAGTCGCAGAGCCCGGTACAGAGCGGCGCTTTCGGCAAGTTTGGCGCTCAGTAGTGCGCCACGTTCTTTCAGCTCCGCCTTTTGCTGGCGATATTTTTGGAACTCGGCTTCCCGCGCAGCGTCCATGCGACCGAGCGACTTGCCGTTTCCGCTGCGATCATGGATCTGATAGAGATATTCATATTCGCCCACTGTCTTGCGGCGCAAATCATAAGGCAGCGCGGCCCGGGCGCGTTCGGTTACGACCCAGGCTTCATATCGTTGCCGGAGGTTGACGAGAAGCCGGGATTGCTCATCGCTGAAGGTGCGAAGGGTGTCCATGAGGAGTTATCCCACAATTTCCAAAGTCTGTCAAATGTGGGATAAATAATTGTTCGATAATAAAGATTATGTTAAATTTCTAGCTTGTGATCAATTATAGCAGCGCTCTGTTCCCAGGCAAAATGCGAGCAGAACGCGGATAAAAGAAGGGCCAGCTTACGCCGGCCCTGAAAAGTTTTGGGAGAGGATGCCTGAAAGGCGAATGGCATATGGGAAGCGTCAGTTTATGTTGCAAGTGCGAAGGGCCATTTTTTGGTCCCGGAGCAATTGCCACGACCTCAACTAGCGAGCGTACGAAAAAAGCGGCAAACTGTCTTGATGGGGCGCGCCGATCGTCGAATGACGGACCCTCGCCGTTTGCAGCAATTCGCGTGCAACCCGCGACAGGGTGTAGACCGCCTGGCGCCGCGCGCCGCGATTGTAATGGTCGACGCGATAGCCTTGATAATGCCGGTGCAGCAGTCCCGCGCGCACGAGGTCCGAGACTGCGCGGCTGACGTTGGCCTTTCCCGCCGTACGAATGCGCTGCCGCAGCTCGTCGTCGATGATGGTTTTCGCGGCAACAGCGTCGGTGGGGAGGCGCCCAGTGCTCCAAAGTTCAGATTTCACGCGGGCAGCTAGCGCCTGACGACGCGGATCGCGAGAGCCCATGGGAGCCAAAGCGTCGCAAAGCCAATCCCGAATGGTCGCCGCAGTGCCATCGGTGACAACTAGCGGCCCCGCCCTTCCATCCGGGCCGGCGATACTCGCAATGAGGTTTAGAACCATGAAGGCATAGCGCGGGCGGGCTGAGTTTTGCGCCAACGCTTCCATCATGGTCGGCATGTTCACTGGCGGCCCATTATCGCCGTGCTGCGCAAGGTTCTGAAGCATGTAAGAATCATGCATATCTAGAACGAAAAGTGAATCCCCAATCCAAGAAATCGAACACTTTGTCATCAATGACACTTTGCCGGCGGGTAAAGTGTCATTGCCGACATTCTATTGAGCGTGGCCAAGGCAGAGCGATCGGCGCATTTACAGCTCAAGCCCTTTCGACCGATCGAGTTGAGGCTCTTCGCGCGGCGCTGGAGCCACGGGCCTTCCGGCACCCTTTCCTTCGGCGGGGCTGGGACCGCCCATATCCGTCTCCTTGGTTTCGGGTTTTTCCGCTGTGGCGGCGGCAGCGACATCAAGGCTGTTGCCGAGATCGAGTTTGCGCTCGAGGTCAGCGAGAGTCGGCTTGTCCGCCTCCTCCCCGGTCGATGTGTCGCGTACCCCGTCTTTACCAGACAGGATGCGTTCCACCGCCAGCTCGCCGATCGCCTCGAGTGCGGAGGTCTTGTCGCCGCGGTTGCTCTCGAGCTGACGTATCAGTTTGACCTTGTCGTCGGTGAACAGCCTGACATCCATTTGCTGCCGCGTATGATTGACGAGAAAGGCGCGAGCGTTGGATAGGTTCGTCTCGCCCGCTCCCATAACCGAGAATACGGCCTCGTTCGTGATGCCCTGTGCCATATGCGTGTTGATCGCATAGGCGAGATCCATGCGCTTGAGCATCGGGTCGGCGTTCTTCAGCTCGCGGACCTCGCCGTCGGCGAGTTTCACAACGATTCCGTCCCGGTCGACCTTTTCGATGCTGGCGATCGTCGCGTTGATCATGCCGCGTCCATCGCGCTTATCACTGTCAGTCCAGCGGATGCGCTCGCCCTCGTGAACCTCGATGCGCTTTTCGTTGCTGAGCTTCAGACGATTAAGCTTGCCGCCAGGGTCGATCTTGGACGGTTCGACACGGTGCTTGCGCCCGCGCATGTCGCGGAGTTCGACGCGGCCGTTTTCGAAGACGCGCTCGATATAATAATCGCCCTTCGGTAGACCTAGCCCATTATCGCGACTCCCGACTTCGAGGAACTGCGCTGCCTTCCAGTTGCGGGCGTAGCGATACTCCTCGCGGGTGAGCTGCAGAGTCTCTCGAACATTGAATACGCGCCCGTCCCCTTTCAGCGTGCCTTCGGCTTTCAGCCCCTCCTGAATGATCTGGTTGGCCTCCGCACGTCCATCGCGGCTCGAAGGCAGGAGCGTGGTCTTGTTCCGCTCGTCTGCCGGCAGCGCGAGCCAGGCGCCGGCGGCGTCGGCGATCCGGGTTTTGCTCTCGATGACGCGATCCCGCAGGATCGCGATCGCGCCGCGCACGTTGCCGGCATCGGCGAGATCGGCAACCAAGCGCATGTCTTCGGTTTTCTGGCGCATGTTTATGTTGACCTCGCTGACCGGAAGCTGGTCCTGGATGGCGCGCGCCTGCATGACCGAGAAACTCTTGCCCGCGTCGATCGGGTTGAGCTGTTTGCGGTCGCCGATGATGGCGAGGCGGCCGACCTCCATCAGGTTCGCGATCGCGGTTAGCTTGTCCATCCGCTCGTTCGAGATCATCGATGCTTCGTCGAGGATAAGATAGGTGCCGGCGAGGTCGGCCTTACGCGCGGCGAAGGCTTCGGCCGACGCCTCGCCATTCAGAAACTTCTCGTTCGAATAGATGAAGCTGTCGACGGTGCGCGCTTCCATTCCGGTGTCTGTTCTCAGATCCGCGACCATCTTGTTCTGGAAAGCGAGGGCCTGCGCATCGCCGCGCATATCGGCGGTTAGCAGGATCGATTTGGCGTCTTCGGCGCCTATCAATCGCGCTGTGGCATCGATGGCCTCAGCCTTGGCGACGGGCTGAAGCATGGTCGACTTGCCCGCGCCGGCACGGCCCTGGACGAGCACGATGCGGTCTGGAGATGAGACGATCTGGATCGCGGCCGCGAGCTGTTCGGTGTTGAGCTCGCGCGGGACCGCGAGCTCCTGCAGACGGTCGCGAGCGACGTCGGCCGACATGAGCGGGCGCGCTTCACCGGCGCCTGTGTCCATCGCCTTCAATATGCGGCGCTCTTGCTCGATCGCCTCCCGCGTCGTGATCATGTCGATCGCTTTGTCGAGCCGTTGCGAAGTTTCGGGGACGATCTCGCCCTTTTCGACGAGCTCGGCGATCCGGCGCTCGATGCGTTCGGGCGTCACACCCTTCTCGCCAAGATCCACAGCCGTCTTTATGACGTCGGCCGTGCTGAAGACGGCTTCGCGTTCGCCCAAAATGCGAATGGCGCTCGCGGTTGCATATTGGGTTCGGGCGGTCGCCGGCGTGCGTGTCAGTTTGGCGAGGCCGGAATCGACCAATGGATCCTCGGGCCGCTTCAGATAGTCGACAAGGCGGTCGCGACTATCCCGAATGGCGGTGCTGACGGCCAATATTCCGCGTTCGATCGGAGAGCTGCGATCCCGCGACCTCTCGAGAGCCATGGCGTAAATCTGGTCGCCATTGTAGCGATAGTCTCGCGCCTCGGCGCGCCAACGCTCGGCAAGTTCCGCGCGATCGCCGGCATCCATCTTCGGATCGCGCGTGCGCTGCGTGATGGCGCGTCGGCCTTCCGGACTATGTACGCCGAGCTCCTCGGCCTTTGCCTTTATGTCGTTACCGCGCTTGGAGAAGCCATCGAGAGCTTCCTTGTTGATCTTCTCCCCATTGGGGCCAAGAAGCTCGAAAGCGCCATGTTTACCCGTGATCTCGGTTTTATAGCCCAGCGCCTCGACTTTCTCACGGAGGATGGCGTTTGCCATCGAGGTGAGCGTTGCGCTGGCCTTGTACATCGTCCCGTTGTGCCAGGCGCGCCAGCCATCGTCGCGGATGTCTTCGCCGGTCTTTTCGTCGACGCGATCGGGATTCCGGAATCGCTCGGGAAGCCGGGACAGATTGGCGATGACGGCATGGATATGGCTCTGCGGGTCGGTGGCCCGGCTCGTGTCATGCGGAAATAGCGCGTAGACCAGGTTGCCGGTGCGGACAGCGACATCCTTGCCGTCAACATGAACGCGAGCTTCGGCGAGGTTCTTCTCTGCCCAGGCCATCGTCTGTTTGACTGTTTCCATATGCGCGGCGAGGATCCGCTTGTCGCCCGAAACCAGCGCAAGGAGCGAGGCTGACTTCGGCATCGAAAATGTGAAGTCGCGACCGCTGACGCGTGTCGCTGGATCGCCGATCTGCTTTCCGTCAGGCAGCTCGCCGTTCAGGATGCGTTCGAACGTGGCGGTATCGACGGTCCCAGACAGTCCGAGATCCTTCGACCCCTCCCCCGCCCAGGCTGACACGGCTTCCGACTGTTCGGCCGTATAATAATTGTCCGCCGCGAAGTAGGCCGCGGCCCCTCCCGCGGAATGCACTTTGCCGATCGAAACCGTCATCGCGCTCAATCCATGTCCATGCCGAGGTCGTCGCTGCCGCGGGCCATGCCGTCAGCGCCGAGCTCGGCACCGCCGGCGCGGCGATGCTCACTCTCCCCGAAGTCCATCCGGGATTCGCGGCGGGCCAGTTCGCCACTTCGCTCTTCAGTCGGATCCTTGGCGCCGCGAAGCCGCTCCTTATAGGAAAGCGCATCCTGCCGGCCGCTACTGCCGGTGGCCGCATTGCGAGGGATGGCACCATTCGGCGCAACGTCGTCGATCGACCGCTTGGCCAATGAACCGGCGGGATGCAGATTGACTGGCTCCCCGATCAGATCCGACCGACTATCCGAACTCCCACGACCAACATCCAGTACGTCGCGCGCGCGGATCCCGCGCCCCTCCTGCAGGTCTGCGGCTTCGGGACGGCCGCTCCATTCCGCCGCCAAAGTGGTTCCGGGTTCGGGACGGTCGTTCGCGATGTCCTGACCGCCCCCCTCTTCCCCATCGCCTTCACTATCGTCCTCTACGATCGGCTCCAGCTCGGGCGGCGCCGGAGCCTTGATGAACCCTTCGGCAACCGGCGAAAAGCCGACATAGGGGAACGACACTAAAGTCGCAGGAAACTTCTCGGGAAACCGAACATAGGCGTTGAGATTGGGAAGGCTGGTGATGTCATCGGCGATCACCAGCGCTTCCTCTTTGGTCGTCGGCGAGATCGTCGACGCGTCGCGAGTTTGGTGCGCGCCGTAGCTGTAGGATTCGTCCATTGTACGAACTTTGCGAAACCCGATCAGGCGCGAGCATTCCTCGGCCGTATCCCGATCGGTGGTGCGAAGCATGATCTTCGTGTTGGTCAAACTGATGATATTGCGGGCGCCATCCTCACCATATGGGGCCCGGAGCCCGGCAAAATTGTGGAGCCCAAGAACGAACGCGCCGCCGAAACTGCGTGCTGTCTGAAGCCCGCGCTCAAGAGCCGGCAACTTGTGGAGCGCCGCCAATTCGTCGAAGATGTACCAGGTCCGAAGTTGGCGCGAATGGGGGAGCGTCATGATCGTATTGATCGCGATATTCATCCAAAGCGTCAGCAGCGACTTCGACATATCGAGATCGGCATATCGCGCCGTGATGAACAGGATCGACGCTTTACCATCGTCGCGTTCGACCCAATTCTTGATGGAGAACGGCTCACCGTTATCGGGCAGAAAGCGGATGCTTTCAGCATGGGCGTTGAGCACGGCCCGGATCGATTGCGCCATCTTTGCCGCGTCGGGAGAAATGAGCGGATCGGCAACCGTGCCCTTTAGGCTTTCGTAGATCTTCTTGAGGCTCGCCTTCAACAGTTCATCTGAGAGGTGCCGGTTCGTTCCCTTCCCCTTCTTCTTCAGATTATCGCACATTTCGACAAACAGGGTACGCGCGGCCTTCTCCCAAAAGCCTCCGTCCGATCCATGGTCGGCGGGAATAAGTGCTGTCGCGGCGTTCACGAATTCACTGCGAGATTCGCAATCATTGAACAGCGACCATGACTCGCAGCGCGCGTCATTAAGGTTCAGAACATGGTCCCGATCGGGGTCGTAGAACGCTTCCATATAATGGCCGGTAAGATCGAATAGCACGCACCGGTCGCCCCGCTCTATCGCTTGCGCCACGAGCTGGCGAATGAGCGTGGTCTTGCCCGTGCCTGTCGTGCCCGTGAGCATGACATGGCTCTGTTCGAAGCCATAAGGGAACGGCAACGTCGCAATCTTGTACGGAAAGATGACCCCCGCAGCCTTGCGCTCCGCAAGCGGCAAGGCTTCGACCTGAGCGAGCGTCAAATCGGGGAACGCCTCCTTCGCGCGAGTCCGAACGCGGTCAAGGTTATGACGATCGAGCATCATCTTGAGAACGTCATACTCGACGATCTCCACGCCGCGTTCGTGGTGATCGGCAAGAATGGACTCTCCCCGATCGCGTGCCCACGGAATGAACCACAACGCGAAAGCCCCGGCGCCGGCGCTCGCGAAGAACAAGCTTCCGAACAAGGCGTTCATCAGCTTTGCCCACGCAACCTGCACGTCCGGGATATAGGGAACATAGCCCATGTAGGTTGGATAGATGCTACCGTCACGAAGCGTGACGTTGGCGCGCTTCATTTCGTCGAGGCCAATGAAGTCCCAGGTTGCCGCGAGCGCCTTGGTGCCGAGCATCTGGAACTCATAATCATCGAGAATGAGTGTCAGTTTGACCCAGGTGAATGCGGCCAGCAGACCGAACCAGACGAACAAGGGCACGCGCGCGCCGCGCCACCACATCGAGAACTGATGCCCTATGAGCTGCGAACCGCGGGTGAAGTTGCCAGAGTTGCGATTGGCTTCGCCGTGACTTGACCATGAGCGCGGATGGCGGGGGCGTGACGGCCTATCTGTCATGGTGACGGTCCATTCGTGCATCCACCATTGCGAGAAATTCGTCACGCCGATCAGGCGCGTTCGTCCTCACCCATTCATCGGCAACGAGCTGCACATACTCGCATATGATAGCCATCCGTTGCGGATTGAACTGGGGACGATCCCGGTCCGCCAGGAAGCTGTTTACGATGCGACGGACAAGCTCTGACTTGGTAATGCCTTCCGACTTGGCGAGCTCGTTTAGAGCAAGCCAAGCTGAAGGCGAGAGCGCAACAGAACGACGATGAAATTCCAAACCACCCTCCCTCTCAGGGGTAGGCGGTGGGTTCTTGCGAAAGGCGAAACTCGGATATCAGCGACCGGAACTAGGGTCAAGCTGGCCGACAGTCGCAGAAATTGCTGGTGCAATTTGCACCCCGATCAGGTCTTCAAACCGACCGGAATTCGCCACTTTTGGCGGGTGTCGATTGCACCCCGATATAGGGTGGCACATGCACCCCTTCGGGTGCGTTATGCACCCTCACATTTCCCTGCGTTTCCGCTGGGTTTTGAGCTTCGCGAATTGCGGCTTGCCGCATACCGTGTGCATCTCAGAATGAGATATCCCCGAAGCGGGTCTCTCATTCTGCTTATCGGAGGGAATCCGGGCATAGCCCGTCAGCTTGCCTGTAATCTGGGCACATTCGTGCCCGGTTCGGGCACGAGAGTTCAGGCCTGCATGAGGCGCTAGCCCCGCCAGACATTTGCTGATCGCTTGTCCGCATGCGGGCAGCGTAATCGGCAACGCTCGTTTGATTGACGATGCCGAATAGGTTGCCTGCTGGAACCACGATATGGATCATCCGCTTGGTCGGATGACCGATCGATCGCGACGCCCTGTTGGACCGATCGCCAACAAGCGCATTGCGTTTTGGGAGCGCGAAGCGTGAACCCAAAACGCAACTCATTCTGTCGCCGGCGGGGAGTCAAACCGGCACCCTTCCGTGTCCATTCCCTGTCCGATTTCGTAACGCCGCGGACAGACGTCGTGTACCTGTTTCGGTGCTGGATTATCGCCCGTATCGTGATAGCAGTGCGCAAAGATTGGATAGGCTGAAGCGGAGTAAAACGATGCCAAGGGCGAAGAAAATCGAAGGCAATCTGGATGCGATTGCGGCGAGACGCGCAGAGCTGGAAGCCGAACTTGCGCGGGTGACGGAAGCGGAACGCCGAGCCCGCGAAGCGGAGCGCGATGCGGGACGTGATGTACTTCTCGCCGCACTGGGAAAGGTGAAGATTGCCCGGATGGATCGAAGCGAAGCTACGGCCATTGCGAAGGCGATCGAGAAGCATGGCGCAAAGAGGATCGCGGAGAAGTTGGACACGCTCTGAGGCGATCGGCGATGTGCTGGTTGCGAGCAAACCGAGGCAACGAGTGAAGGCGATCGTGCCTATACCCGGAGAGATGCGCAAATGGCGAAGGGCCGCGTGCCGCCGATGCGAACCGGCGGGCACCTTCCCGCCGTGAGCGAGGCGGTCACAGGCGCGCGGCTTGCAAAGCGAAAGGGTCGGTCGTCGCCGGCCCACACATGGGTGTTCGTTAAATGGCGTCGGGAGATCTTCGCCGTTGGCTGACCTTACTGCCAGACTCTCGGCAAAGGCGAACATTGGCTGTTCGTCGGGATCGTCGAAATTCATCTCGATCTGATCCCTGCGTCATATGCGAGCGCGCGATAATCGTCGTAGAGTTCGGTTTCCATGATGCGTCTCCTGGGAAAACTGAAGGGGCGGACGTAGCCGCCCCGAGAGGTTCAGAAGGGAACGTGATCGTCGTCTTCAGCGGGCGGCGTATCGTTCGTGGTCGTCGCCTGTTCGCCCTTCCGGCGCTCGATGGTGAAGTCGTTGACGGTCAGGTCCACGTTATAGTGGCGAACGCCGTTCCGCTCGTAGCTGCTCTGTCCAACGCGACCTTCGAAGGTCACCAGGTCGCCGACGCCGATTTCTGTTACGCGTTCATGCTGTTTCTTGAAGAGCGTGACGCGGTTCCAGACGGTGCGATCCTTCCAGTTGTCATCCTTGTCCTTGTAGGGATATTTGGTGGCGACATCGATGTGCGCGACCTTCTCCTTGGCGTCGATCTTTCCGATACGGCCAGTGATGATGAAGTCGGCTTTCTGTTTCATGGCTTGTCTCCTTGGGTGGTGTCGTTGCTGACGCACTTCGAGGAGGCGGCCGCTCGCCGCGGGCAAGCTGAAAGACGGAGGCTCCGCCGCGCAGCGGTGGAAACCGTAGGCCCAAAGGGCTGGTTTTCTGCTTGAGGGTCGATAGACCCGTCCCGCGAAAGGCGGGCGAGCTGTCTACGTGCGTCAGACAGCAACGAGGCCGCCCAAGGAGGCGAGCTGCAGGGAGCCATTCAGGCTGGCCGCGCTCGCTGAAGATCGATCGGGACGGTCCTGCCTATGGTGGCGCATCGATCCCCGATGGGGGCGAAAGTGGAACCGCCGCACTTTGGTCCGCACGGTCATCGGAGGCACAGCGGCCAACCCGTCGGGCCGGATTGCTGATCTTCGCCGATCGCGACGCAGCGCATCGGACAGCCTTCGACAGTATCGGGCAGACTGGCTATTCGGAGCGGTGCGTTGGATTGATGCGGGCGCTGATTACATTATCGAGCACCCGCCGCCAAAGTGCCTCGGGCATGATGCCGATGAAGGGCGAGCCGTCAGCTGCGCCTCGTACGTCAGGTCCAACCCAGGTGAACTCGTTGAGGTCGTTCCATACGATCCGCGAACGGTCGTCCAGTCCCAGGTGCTCCGTCACCCGGGGCGGGATCGCTATCGAGAGGCCAGGGTCATAGTTACGCGTCGTTATCGGCGCGGTGATGACGCGTAGCTGGCCCCGAGCCCGGAACGTGCTGAGAACGAGGCAGGGCCGAATCTTGCGGCCGTCCTCAAGCCCGCGCTCCTTTTCGGCGCGCCAGAGATACACGTACTGGATGACGTCAGTGGGGAGCGGCTCAGTCCATGAGCTCGTTAAGGGCGACGGCTTCGGGGCGCGCCGTGGCGGTCCGGAGGCTTCGGGTTGCTTCATCACTCAATTCCTCGGGCGTGACAGCGATATGGTCGAGGCGCGCGAGGCGTTCATATTCGGACGCGGGCAACATGACGACGCGGGTGGCGCCGTTGCGCTCGATCCCGATGGGGTGCGTCATGGCTTCGTCGTAATAGAAGCCGAAGCGCTTCGAAACCTCACTGGAAGTGACCTTTTCGATTGGCAGTTCCATGATTCCCTCATCATCTTCATCGTCATGCTGGCAAACTGAACCTTGCGGCTCTCATCGTCTCGAAAGTCATCATCATCATCGGAATCGCCAACATACGTAATCTACGGAATGTGAGAATTCAACCCCCGCCCGTGTGCGGGCTGGATCACGGCATGAGGGCTCGGCCCTCTACGCCGGGATCCACTGCGGGCGACGACTAGTCGAACAGCCGCCCGACCAGCTCGGCGCCGTCGTGCTTCAGCAAGATGACATCGCGGAACTGCGCGGGGGGTCATCACCGCACGCCGCGCCGCTTGCGGCGCATCGAGCTGGAGCGCGCGGGCGGGACGGCCGCGCTCAATTCCGCACGGCGCCGACGTTCCTCGCGGCCCCATTCGGCAAGAAGCGGACTGATGTGCGTCTGGATCATCACGTCCAGTTCGAGGTCCGACATCGCCGCGATCTTGGCTTTGCGATCACGCTCCCATTCGACATCGCTACGCGGACGTACCTCGCCCTCGTGAACGATCAGTCGGCCGTCACGAAACATATTGATGTAGGTCAGCAAATAGCACGCGTTGCCGGGACATTTGCAGCGACCCCAATAGCGGATGAATGCGGCGCGATCCGGTTCGGCGATCGCGCGCAGCTCGGCGCGCGCGCGCCACCAGTTTCGAGCCTCGCGATCGCGGTTCGCTTGCTGGTTCTCGACGAATGCTCTGCCGCGCGCGTCGAGCAATTCCTCCGGTGTGGGCTGGCTCTCGGCGATCTCGGCGGCGAAGAGCGGGAATTTCTCGCGATCCAGACGCAGGCGGCGTTCCGCCGCCTTCAATTTCCGGTTCGTCCGCTCGTAGGCATAGATTCCCTGATGGGGTGTGAAGCGCATAACACGATATCCGACGCAGCGCGGCCACGCTGGGGTGGATGCTCCCACGGCTGCTGCGACAATAAGGGCTGGGAAAATTACGAAGTGGCGCCGCGAACGGCAGGCGCCCTAGTCGGGGCGCCAACGGTCGACCAGATCGGCCATCTGACCGCGATACTGGTCGCCGAAAGCATCGATGTAGACGGCCCCGCCATGCTGACCGAGAAACGCAAAGACGGTAGCCATGTCAGCGGCAACGTCCCGGTCAACGCCGAACAGGTCAGTCAGCGGGAAGTTTCCCCACTGGTCGCCGTCCCACCATGCGAGGAGAAAATTCGTGACGCGGGCCGATTGGCCGGTGTCGGCGCGCGCAAGGTCTATCAGGCGGTTAAGCGCGGACTTCAACTCGGGGTGAGCGAGAATTTCTACATTCATCGGTTCGGCTCCTTCGGCCCGTGTATCAAGAAAATCGAATGTCGTCAGTTTTTGGGGTCAATCGTCTTTCGAGGCCCGCGCCAGTTCGTGGAAGCGCCAAGCGACATTTTCCGCGAGCACTGCGAGGTGGGGAAGGTCGCAATTCTGAATCTCTTCCTCGATGCTGATCCGGCGGAGGCTTTCCGCTCGCTGCGCGTCGGTTTCGGTCGGCGCCGTTATCGGCGCCGACGGTGCCGCAATCGTCGGAAAACGCGTCCACTGCTGGGTGAGCCAAGCAATCAGGCCCGGCTTGTCGGTCGGAACGTCGATCTGTTCCCAGGTCCCGCCGTTCGCGCGGACCAAGCCCGCTGCGTCACTTTGATTTCCCGTCCATTCGCCAGTGCTGGTCAGATAGAGGCGCATCGTAATTCTCCGGGTGGGCGAAATGCGATCAGGCGTGAGCCTGATCGCGGATCGCAAAATCTGCGTGTTTGAAGATGGTGAGCGGGACGCCAGCGGCGCGAAGATTCTGCGCGAGATTGATCTGGACGCCGCTGCCTTCGCAAATAACGGCTTCAACTGGCAGCAATCGCTGAATAGAACGGTTACGCTCGAACGCGGCGCGGTTGCCAAGCTGGCGATTGAGCCGGAAGGCGACAAGCGGCACCCCGCGCGCTGCGGCCCATGCGGCGCCGATGGCGTCGGCGCCCTTGTGCTGCGCAGTCGTGACAAGCGTCATCGCGGGAATGCGGGCCTTGATCGCGTCCAGACGATCCCAAAGCGCCTTATGCTCGGTCCAGTCCTGCCCGCCCGACAAAACGACAACCGGACCAGTCGGGGCGTGTGCTTCCCGTTTTTCCACCGCGCGCGCTGCGAGAAAGTCGCGCGCGTCGATCTGCGAGGCGGTCAAGGTGCGGCCCGTTCGGCTGCCGGTGGTAGCGGACCAAGGCTGGCCGCATTCGACGCGGTAAATCTCGGCGGCGTGGTCGCGCATCGCGCAGATCGCCGCGACGGCTTCATGAAGCGACTGGCAAAGGCGCTGCGTCTCCTCGACCTTCACCGCGTGGATTTCGGAAGGGTCCATGATGCGCGCCAGCTCGCCAAGCTCGCGCGCGGCGTCATCCTCTTGGCGTGAAAGCTGCTGCGCCACCTTGTGGAAGCTGTTGACGATCCCCCAAGCGATGCGAGGTGCGACAGGTGCAAGGCGCGTATCGGCGAAGAGGTTGAAAATCTCGCCGGTGACGTGGGCAGCAACGGCGCGCGCTGCATCGCCGTCGGGCAAGTCGTCGGCCGTGGGTTCGTCGTGGATGGAAAGCTGGCTGGCGGCAATTTCGCTGGTGAAAGCGCCCGCGAAGGCGTCGGCGCTGGTAAGGCTGGCGTAATGTTCTGCAAGGTCGGCGAAGTTATCGAAGCGGGCCATGATGAAATTTCCTGTTCGCCGCTTCGGAAAATGGATAAGCATCGAAGCGGACATTGACCAATGTTCAGCCATGAGAGGCCGGAAGAGCTAGACCCTCTCCCGGCCTCCTTCATTTAGGCGGTTGCCTTGTCGGCGGTTTCACCCCCCTTCCCTGCTGCGCCCTTGCCCTTGCTTCCCTGCGGCGCGTCGGGTGCGGTGCTGTCGCCGAGACCGGAGTCGCCGCTGATCCCATCGTCCGAACTCTGCCCGACGGGCGGCAGGTCCTGTTCGGCCTGACCCGCGGGGATTTCACGACGCGGACGGCGACGGCTCCAAAGGACGGCAAATCCCCCTTCGCGGTCATGCCACAGCGCAATGTCCATCGGGTTCGCCATGCTCGGATCGTCGATGCGGCCCTGATAGAAGACTTCTCCCGTCGACTTCTTGATCTGCTCGAACATCGCGCCGACCTTGGCCCAGGTGCGTGCCGGGGTCAGCGCCATCACCTCATATTTCGGCGCCGCTTCGTTTTGGCTGATGACCGGACGCAGCGCGACGACGTTGGAAAAGGCGACGGTATCGATACGACCGATGAAAACGCCATCGCTATTCTTCTTGAGGTTGCCAATATTAGCCATGAAGTATCTCCATAAATTTAGGGCGATGCCCCTCTTCAGAAAGTCAAAGCAGAGTTGCCGTCTTGACAATTACTTAATAACGGCGGCATCGATAGCGGTCTATCTCATTGTTTTCTTGACGAAATTGCGATCCTCTTTGGTGAGCCGGAGCAACAAACAGACGCGCGGGAGCGCGGACAGCGAAGATCGCCCGGCCCGACCAGGGCCGGTTCCGCTATGGTCGGGGGAAGCGATGCAATGCCCTCACCTGTCCATCCCCTTCGGAGCCGCCGTCGCAGGCCCCAAGAAGCAGACGGGGGATAACGCGGGGCAAGCTGAAAAACGGAGGCTCCGCCGCGTAGCGGTGGAAACCGTAGGCCCGCAGGGCCGGTTTTCTGCTTGAGCGCCCGCAGGGCGCGTCCCCGCGCGCCGCCGGATGCGACGCCGGGAGCCTGAAAGGCGGCGTAGAAGGGAGCGGGACAGGTTTGCGCGCACCCTGGCGCCTCGGCACGCGAATAGCGTGGCGAGGCCTCGAAAACGACTGCGGGCGCCAAAAGGCGGCCGACCATCTTCCCGTGCCCCTGATCGTTACCCGAAGGGCCGAGACCCGCAGGGGCACGGCGAGCTTGGTCGCGATCGCAGAATCGCGGCCCTAGCGAGTAGAGCAGGTTACCGATCGGCGGATGCCGGTCGGTGGCCCGCACTTCCGCGATCCAATTCTCCGATCAACACCCTCCCCCAATCCATCAGCCGCAGAATTCCGCACTTTCCAGACGAAATGTCGGGGGATATTCGCGCCAGTGAGGCTTCGGCGGAGCCGTATTATTGACGTTAGACACACCCCCCTTTCTGGGTATAGCGCGACAGCGAAAAGTCTGATTTCATTGACCTCGGTCGTTTGAGGCCCTCGCCGGGCAGCGGCCGAACAACAGCAGGATGAAGACGATGATCGTGACAACGAGCTTGTCGCGCCGGGGCCTTGTGCGCGCCGGCGGAGGACTTTTGCTGACCGGCATATTGCCGATCGACGACAGTGTGAGCGATGGGGGGCGTGGACTGCAAGGCCGCGGCGCCGATCGCTTCGAGCGAGCGGAGGAATTCTACCGGGGCGTAGCCGCGGGGCTATATCGGCATCCGCACGACCTTCTCTATCAGGCGGGGATCGTGGCCCAGCTCGGCATCGGCGCATATTTGCTCGATCTTGGCGCTTCGGACGATTGGTGCCGGCAGCGGATCGGCCTCTTCGTCGACAAGGCATTGGCGATAGCGAACGAGGCCGGCTTGTATCATCGTGATCCCGCCATGCTCGAGCTGGCCGGGCTGCTCTCGCCCTATGGGCAATGGCGTGGTCCTTTCGCGGCCGATCTACCGGCGATCGAGACGATCAACACGTCTCGAGTGTCCGCTACGCTTGACGGCTTGCTAGGAACGGTGAGGCGCCGGCTCGCCGGGGTAAGCAACGAAGGGGCGGAGCGATGAAATGGCATCATAGTTTGTCGCGCGCCTATTGGCTCTGGATTCGCGTGAAACGCTATCCGCAATATGCTCGCCGGCTCGGCGCCGATCCGCCTGTCCTGGATCAACTGGATCTGGCGATGGATCTATTGTGGCCGTTCGCGCGGCGTGTGTTTCTCATGCACCGGGTCGACGAGCTGCCATATGGGGTGATCGCGATCGCGGTCGACGTCGACGTGGCGACCGTCGAACGCTGTGTCGCTGATGCATTGTGGTCGGTCAGAATGGTCCGCCGGGAATTCGAATGAAGGCCCGAAACCGACGTAACTTCACCCTCATGTTACCCCTCATTTATTCGAATAACAATTTACAGGGGGTGACTTCGCCGCCCCGAACCTGATCGTTCCTTTGTGCACGATTTGCGCGTAGCTTGGAGGGCGCCAAATGGAACGGCGGACATTTGTTGGCGGATTGCCGATCGCCGCGGGTATGGTCGGCGTGATCTCTCTTTCGGCTGAACCGAGTTCGCTCGACAATGAAAAACACAAAGCTGCGCGGTGGCGGCTGCAGAATGCGAGAGCGTTTTTCCCGAAGGGAGAATTCGTTCGCGCCGGCGACCTGCTCTATCAGTTGGGCATTGCATCGCAGCTCGCCCTGACGGCGTGTGTCGTGGCGGATGGTTGGACGGACGAGGATTGTCGCCGCCGGATCGGACTGGACGTCGGCAAAGCTCACTTCTTTGCGAAGGCCGGCGGGCTGCAATTCGATTCCGATAGCTTCGCGCGAATTGTCCCGTTGCTGTCGCCATATGGACGATGGCGATCGCCGGCGATGGGTGGTCACATCGATGCCGGAACGATTGACGCCGGCGCGGCTAAAACCGCGGTCTCGCAGTTGCTGATAGCGGTTCGGTCGCACCTGGTTGGCGGCGAAGGCAAGGCAGCAGGTCGATGATCTTGCATCACCGCATCGCGCGCAATTATTGGCTGCACGTCAGATTGAGGCACTATCCCGCGTTTGCGCAGAGTATCGGCCCAGCGCCGGACATCCGCGACCAAGTGAAGCTCGCGATCCAGCTCGTTTGGCCGCTGGCGCGATCGGTCTATCTCCTCAACGGAGTACATGATTTGAGTTATCGCCAGATTGCGACATGCGTCGGGGTAGATGTCAGCACCGTCGAATTGTGCATTGCCGACGCTCTCGTCTCGATGTGGACGATCTGCGACCAGTTTGGCGAGGCCCCTGGCTAAATTCGCACCGTCATTTTCGCACCTTCCGTGCATCGGATGCCGATTCGTGGAGGGCGTAATACAAACTTGCAGGGCTTCCAAATCTGTCTTACGCATGGCCGACTTGTCATCGGGAGATGCGAATGACGATTTTCAATGTCCGGCTTTCGCGCGAGGATGAAGCGGAGTTGGCCGCCGCCGCGAAAAAATCCGGTCGCAGCAAATCCGAGATCGCGCGCGACGCGATCTCGGCTCACCTGAAGAACATGGCCGACGACGAGAGGCGATGGGAAACGCTCCAGGACGATTGGAGCGAATATGGGTCGGCTGTACAGGACGCCTATGAAGCTCTCGTTGGTGTCCAGGTTGCCAAGCTGGACACGGTACGCAAGGCATTCGAGGCTCGTCTGGTCGAGATCGGGAATATGGATTGGGAACAGTCGATCGAGCCAGTCTACGAGATTTTTCGGCGGAAGGTGATCGAGAAGTCACGCGTCGCATATGCGCCGAACCCCTACATCGGGGGCAGTGATGCCAGAGACCCGGAGGTGGTCGCAGTAATCGGTTTTGCGGCCGACGACAGACATGCACTGGTGACACCGCTTGAGCAGGCATTTTATGATTATTGCGGTTTAGCGGGCTGGGACGCCTTCAACGAAATTCCGGTGGTCTTTGAACGGGCGCGAGCGCGGCTGGAGGCGGACGATAAAAAACGAGTGCGACCGGATGCGAATTAGGGATTCGCAGATGCGATCCAATTGATAAGATGCCGATCTTCATATCGTGTTCGGCAGAGAAACGAGGAGAATATTATGGCGCTGCAGGATCTATGGCTGGAAGGCATCGATGTCGATGCGGCGCTTTACGATATTCGCGATGACGACACGCAGGCGTGGGAAGTGCGCGCGCTTGCGGGCGCGAGCATCGGTATCGATCCGATCGCGGGACTGCGCGCTGTCATCGAGCTCAGCACCGCAATGGAACGGATCGTTCGCGGCGAAAATGACGGCAAGGCGCAACTGGCGAGCATCCTCGGCCGTGCCGGCGACGACTACCAGCGCTGCCTCTGGTATACGGTCGCGGGCCGCGATCCGCTCGCGGTCGCGACGTCGTTCGGCGAGCTCGAGAAGTTGATGGCTGCTCGGGCGATGCTCTGGGTCGAGGCTGACGATCGAGGGCTGACACCGGCAAAGGCGGACAATCCCTATTGGACGACAAGACCAGAGGGACCGCCGGCGACTTTCAGCGATCACTTCGAGCTCGGCGAACATTGGACGCCATTTCTGCCGTCAGAATTGCTCCCGGAGGACTGACGATGCAGCGCTACTATGTACTCGACCGGGAAATGGCCGCAGGCGAAGACGGGTTCGAGGCGATGGTGGCGCGAGCCTATAGGCTCAAGCAGGCGGTACGCTGCCTCTGCCGGCGCGACATCGCGCTCGATCTCTATATTGCCCATCGACATGGCGGGCATGTGCTGTCGCGCTGGCCCGGGACGGGCCCGCGGCACGCACCGCACTGCGATCATTATGAGGCGCCCGATCATCTGACAGGGCTCGGCCAGGTGCTCGGCAGCGCTATCGTCGACGACATCGACAATGGCGTGACAACGCTCAAGTTCGGCTTCCCGCTGTCGAAGGGTCCTGCGCGCGCGGCACCGGCGTCGTTCACGAACGACAAGCCCGATGTGAAGGCGACGGGTCAGCGGCTGTCGATGCGCGGGATGCTGCATTTCCTGTGGGATCGAGCGCAGCTCACCCACTGGCATCCGCGCATGGCGGGCAAGCGCAACTGGTACATTGTTCGCCGGCAGCTCCTGAATGCAGCGCTCGGCTGCAAGGTGCGGGGCGACCCTCTCGCGCAGCGGCTGTTCGTGCCCGAGACATTCCGTCTTGAGGACAAGGACGCGATCGCGGGCCGTCAGGACGCGGAGCTGGCCATTGCCCGATCGGAGCCCGACCGGATCATGATCCTGATCGGCGAGATCCGTTCGATCGAGAGTGCGCGCTATGGCGAGAAGATCCTGATCAAGCATATGCCTCAGCGACCGTTCCTCATGGATGCCGATATGGCGCGCCGCTTCCATAAGCGGTTCGCGGCCGAAGAGGAGCTTTGGAGGTCCGACGATCGCGACGGCAGTTTGATCATGGCCGCGAGCTTTTCCATGGGTGCGTCAGGCCTCGCGCAGATATTCGAGATGTCGGTGATGCCGGTCACCCGTGAATGGATCCCCTATGAGCGGCTCGAAGAGAGAATGCTGGTCACGCAAGCGATCGAAGAGAAGCGCCATTTCGTGAAAGGGATGCGGGTCAATCTCGGCCTCGAGATGCCGATCGCGAGCTTGACCCTCACCGACACCGGCGCGGAGGCAACGGCGGTCTATCTCGCACACAACCTGCCTGAGCCGCGGTATGACGAGGCACTCGAGCAGCTCATGCGGACGCAAGGCGTCGAGCATCTTACTTGGCGACCCGGTGATTGTCTGCAGATTGCGCAGAGTGGTTCGACCCCAATAAAGGTGGCGGGAACATCAACTGCCCACTGAGACTCCGCACCAGGGGGCTTGGATGGCGATTGTCGATAAGATGATGGCCGCAGAATGGCTTATGCAGGCTGCGGTCGAGATGCTGAATCGAAACGATGATGTGCTTAGCGGTGCATGTCATGGCTTCATCGGCGCTGGGCCTCCTCCGTGAGTTGGTGGCATGGCAGGGCGACGGTTATGCCCCTCGAGTGCTCAAGGATAGCCGCAAGCCGAGCTGAAGGAACTCCCAACGGGATGTCAGAGGCCGCCGAGATAGAAGCGATCGTCGACAAGATTGTTGAAGGTACCGAGGCGCGGGGTGTGAAGTTGGCGGCTGATATCGCGATCGCAACGCCGAAGAAGGACGTCCGAGCTTGGTCCTGTCAGTAGTTTTGTGCGCGAGGTCATATAGATGGAAAAGAAAGGACTATCGAGCACTATCAGGTTGAACCGCGAACTCCACCGCCAGGGTTCATCCATGCCGACCCAGGTCTCCTCGTCGATGCGTGCGCGCCGTCTTCACTGCAGAAAAGCTCTTGCGACCAGGAGGCCATCCACGCATGGAGTCATAGTGAGGAAAGCAGGAGATAACGTAGCGAATTTGTTATCAGTAGCTAGATTGAGCTTTCATGGTTCCCATCACAATGGCAGCGGGTCGATAATATGGTCTTATATCTAGGCATCGACGCGGGCGGCACCGCAAGTAAAGCGAGGCTTGTCGATGCGAACGGCCTGCGATTGGGTGCGGGGAAGGCCGGCCCCGCCAATACGCGCATCGGGCTCGACGCGCTGCACAGATCCTTGCTCGACGCCTGCACCCAGGCGCTCAAGGATGGTGGTGTCGCCGACAGCGATTATGGGAGCGTCCGGGTCGGCATGGGAATTGCGGGCATCAATCGGATGGGGATGAAGCAGCAAATCCAGGCGCTCGATTTTCCCTTTGCCAATGTTCAGTTAACCAGCGACTCGATCATCGCCAATCTGGGTGCACATATGGGCGGCGATGGTGCGATCTTGATCCTCGGTACCGGAAGCGTCGGGTTGATCAAGCGCGGTGAGGACAGTTTAAGCATCGGCGGCTACGGCTTTCCCATTTCAGACGAAGGAAGCGGTGCGGCGTTGGGTCTCAGTGCAATCCGCCATGCCCTGCGCACGCTCGACGGACGGACACGGCCGACACAGCTCAGTCAGGCGGTGACCAAGCAGTTCGACCATGCTATCCCGAATGTCATCGCTTGGATGGACGATGCAGCGCCGGCCGATTATGCCGCCTTTGCCCCACTGGTGATGGAATATGCGGAGATAGGTGACGAGATTGCGCTGTCGATCGTTCGCGACGCCGCGCAGCATATCGAGCGCTTCATCGAGACGATATTCGCTAAGGGCGCGAGCCGTTGCGTGCTGATGGGTGGACTCGCACCGCGGATCAAGCCATGGCTGCGCGCCCGTGTCGTCGAGAAGCTGAGTGCGCCGCTTGGCGACGCGCTCGACGGCGCCCTGATTCTCGCCGGCCTGCCCATCGGGTCTTTAGCATCTGGCCGGTGATGGCGTGCCGCCATCGAGAATCAACTGCCCCGGAACCGAGCAAGATATGCGCGATGTGGTGGGCACACCTCAAACTCCGTCACGGCATTCCAACAGGATCGCGCCGTGACACCGACGCTGTGCTGGCAGCGATGTCAGTGACGAATTCATATCGATCGCCTCGATACGCAGACCTGGTAAATTCAACCGGCGTACCCTTCGTATCACGGGTCAGGCGCTCAATGCGCAATATCTCCGAGCTCTGCGCAATCGAGAGCATCCCGGCTTCGGTCGGAGTGGCCAAGGCAGCCCGAATACGCTGCGTGCCGGACACAGGAAATACCCCCGAACTCTGAAGCGCTGCGTAGAGCGAGTCACCCACGGCATCCAAATCCGGGAGGAACTCCGCGGGAACGACAGCATGTTCTATCGCCAGCGGTTCGCCATTCGCAAGGCGCACACGCGCGAGCCTTGCGACCTTGGTGGCGATCGGAATCTCCAAGGCGGCCGCCTCCTCGTCGGTGGCGTTGGCGTAGCTACGCATCATCCAGACGACACTAGGATCATCACCTCTCGATCGTGCATCTTCAGAAAAGCTCGTTAGCATTGCACCCCGCGCCTCGATACGATCGCTGACATATGTTCCCGAACCATGCCGACGAAAGAGCAAGCCCTCCTCGATGAGCTTCTGGATGCCCTTTCGGATCGTGACCCGGGACATGCCCATTCGTTCCGAGAGTTCGCGCTCGGACGGGAGCGGCTCGCCCGGTTCCACGCCGCCGCTTTGGATGTGCTCACGAAGATTGCGCGCCAATTGAAGGTAGAGAGGCGCGTTGCTCTCCTTCAATCCGGCAAGCTTGTCTCGCATTATTGGTCCTTTCCGCACATATTCCGATCCGGCAAGCGGCCGAGGAACAATCGCATTTTCGCCTGTTCGTTCCCGTCAGCCTGACCGATAAAGGTCCAATAGCACCTTGAGGTTGCCGGCTTCAACCATTTGGCACACTATTGGTATGCACATCGATCCTTATGAAGCTGACGTCGTCCGAAATTTTCGCGCGCGGGTGGCGGCGAAGGGACCCATCGACTTGCTCGAGATTGCGAAGGTCGGAATAGCATTTCTCGAATTCGGCGCGGTTCTCGATTGAGAGCAGATCGCTGGCCCCAAGGTGAGCGAACATATCGGCGAGGCGCAGGAAACCATCGCTTGCTAGCGCGATTGCCCAGTCGCCGGCGGGCAGTTCGGCGCGATCTGCGCGCTCGATTGCCTCCATTTGAAGACCCAGCACCCAATAGCCGCCATCGACATTCATGAAGGCTCGATTTTGGACGAGTTGTGGCCGCAATTCCTCGAAAAGTTCGGCCGCCGAAATCTCAGGTCGCTCGGCGAGGATCGATCGGGCCAACGCCTTGGTGCGGTGTTCGAAAGGGCCTATATTGCCGCCGTCTCCATGTTCGGCGAATTCTTCTCCGCCTAGGGACCGGTAGGCGATCCTGCAGTCTCCGAGTGTTGCCAGTTCAACCTTTTCGGGCAGGGCGCGGACAAAAGCTATCGCCGCGCTTGGCAGTTCATGGCGCCCCGCGGGCGGTCGCCGCGCCAGCGTCGAATAGGACGACCGGCAGTGACGTATGACGGCCGCGAACAAATCCTCGAAAGGCATCGTCGGCTTGCTAGCCAGTAGATCGCGGAGTTCCCTATCGACCCGCTGCGCGAACCATTGTGCATCGCTGACAGCTGAGACGAGGTTCTCCCCAATGCCTGATGCGCCATCGATAACCCAGGCCGCGAAGTCCGTATATCCGACCACATCCTCATTCGCTGCCGCTCCGGATCGAGTCTCCGCCAAACGGACGTTGAACATCTCGGCTCCATTAAATAGACGCGCGACCGGCCTTCTGCGCGCCGACCGATATCGCAGCTTGATGATGTGGTATCATAGTGGTAGCAGGTGCGCAACATCGACTACGGTTAGGGGAACGAGAGATGCGCATTCTTGGTTTCATGAGCGGGACATCGCTCGATGGCGTTGATGCGGCCATTTTGAGTTCCGATGGCGAAGCAATCGACGACTTCGGCCCGACGCACCTCACCTCATTCTCGACCGCAGAGCGCGCCATCGTCAAAGACGCCACCGAACAGTTTGTGGCGACCGGTACGGCCGAACCGAGACTGTTGGCGGAGGCTGACGATATCATTGTCAGCGCGCATGTACGCTGCGCGCGCGAACTTCTCTCCAAACCGGGGGCCGGTAAGATCGAATTGATCGGTTATCACGGCCAAACCGTCCTTCACCGGCCCGACCGCGGGTTGACGATCCAGATTGGCGACCCTGCAAGAATCGCCAATACGCTCGGCGTTGACGTTGTCGCGGACGTTCGGCAGGCCGATATGGCCGTTGGCGGAGAGGGCGCGCCTCTTGTTCCCATCTATCACGCCGCACTGGCACGGAAGATCGGGAAGTCAGGTCCAATCGCCTTTCTCAATGTAGGCGGCGTCGCGAATTTCACGTTCATTGGCAGCGATGAACAAATCATCGCACTCGATACCGGGCCCGGCAATGGGATGCTCGATCTCACGGTCCAGAAGCGCGGTCTTGGCCGATATGATGATGGCGGAGCGCTGGCCGCGAGCGGAGAGGTCAATCAGGCAGTGCTGAGTCATTTACTTGCGCATCCCTATTTCGAGCGTGAAGGCCCGAAGTCGTTGGATCGCTACGACTTTCCGCTCGATATCGTGGATGATCTCTCGGCCGCCGACGCAGCGGCGACGTTGGTCGCGTTTACCGCCAATTCCGTGGCGCTGGGCGCACGCCAGCTCCCCGAACAACCGGAACTATGGATCATTTGCGGTGGCGGGCGACATAATCCCGTCATAATGGAGGCCTTGCGAGAAGTGCTTGGCGCTTGTGAAAGCGCTGACGATTTCGGGTTGCGCGGAGATTTTATCGAAGCCGAAGCCATCGGATTTATCGCGGCGCGCTCGGTTCGGGGGTTGCCGGTGACCTTCCCGAACACGACGGGCGCGCCCAGCCCCACCACGGCCGGAAAGCTCTACAAGGCTCAGACGGCGACGGTCGCCTGACCGGAGTCAAGGTCGAGACTCACGCGCTGTGCGATCAGTGTGGCGGGTGCAATGATCGACCGCACGGCGGCGGGGAGCATGTCGAAATGATCGATGTGCAAATCCGCGCCAAGCTGGCTGGCGCACACGTCGGAAAATCCGAAGCCGACAGCAATCGACGGCATCGCCGCGGCTCTCGCTGTCGCTACATCGACCGCCGAATCTCCAACATAGATGGCCTTGGCCCCTTTGGCCTGCGTAATTGCGGTGAGCAACGGTAGTGGATCGGGTTTTCGAACAGGCAATGTGTCGCCACCGATAATAGCGTCGAACACACCAGCCCAGCCGAGCGCTTCGACCAGATGGTTCGCAAGTCCCTCCGGCTTATTGGTGCAAATCGCGAGCCTGAAGCCCTCGATCCGCAACTCTTCGAGCGCGAGTTCCAGTCCCGGATAGGGTGCCGAAAACGTACAAATATTGTCGGCATAGTGTTCCAAGAATACGGGAATGGCTCGTGCGATCAGTTCCTCCGGCGCATCTCCGCTAAGCGTCAGTCCTGCATCCAGCAGCGCGCGCGCGCCGTGGCCGGCAAGGGGGCGCACGAGCATCGGCTCGACGGTAGGCCGGCCAAGGACTTCCAGCGAATGATTGAGCGCAGCAATGAGATCGGGAGCCGTGTCGACAAGCGTCCCGTCAAGGTCAAATACTATTGTATCAATTTTCGGGCCCCGCATTGCCATGCTGATGCCCGGCCCCAGATCGCAATACAAGGGCCAATTATGCGACCCGCCTTCCATTCCGGCCATTCTGGCGCGTCGAATCTATCCCGGGGCGCGACCATCGCGGCCCGCTCGATGTCGCCGCTTTTCCGTCGGATTGCGCTGCTACCAAAATTGGTTACAATCTGGTATTAGGCGCATCGGATCGACGGGCGAAAGCAGTCGAACGGCGCGACGGAACGGAGTGTCCGTCGTCAGAACATTTGGCGCAGATCGCGGCGTAGATTAGCGGAGCGCGGGCCTCGTCCTGGGGTTGATATTAAGCGGCGAGCTTGCGGTGCTGCAAGCGTCGGTGTTCGATGGTCTTCCGTTTGATCCTTTCGCGCTGTTGGATGATGGCGTCAGCCCTGCCGAAGTAGGTGTCGGCGGGCGTCACATTGCCGAGGCTTTCGTGATATCGGCGGTGATTATAGTGGTCGATGAAGGCCTCGATCCGGGTCTCCAGATCGCCGGGCAGGAAGTAATTTTCCAGCAGGATTCGGTTCTTGAGGGTCTGGTGCCAGCGCTCGATCTTGCCTTGGGTCTGGGGATGCATCGGGGCGCCGCGGACATGGCTCATACCGTTGGCACCGATCCATTGGGCCAGCTCCTCGGCGATGTAGCTCGGACCATTATCGCTGAGCAGCCTGGGCTTTTGCACGACCCTGGCTGACGAACAGCCCGAGGCTTCAAGCGCCAGTTCCAGCGTGTCGGTGACGTCCCCGGCGCGCATGGTGGTGCAAAGCTTCCAGGCGATGACATAGCGGGAGAAGTCGTCGAGCACGGTCGACAGATACACCCAGCCCCAACCGATGATTTTGAAGTAGGTGAAGTCGGTCTGCCACATCTCGTTCGGCCGCGTCGTCTTGGTGTGGAACGCATCGGCTGCCTTGATCACGATGAAGGCCGGGCTGGTGATCAGGTCATGGGCTTTCAGAAGCCGGTAAACCGTCGATTCCGACACGAAGTAGCGCTTCTCGTCGGTAAAGCGCACAGCCAACTCGCGGGGCGATAGCTCGGACTCGTCCAGCGCCATCTCGACGATCTGCTGCTGGATATCGTTGCCGATGCGATTCCACACCCGGCTCGGCGCCGATGGCCGATCCTCCAGCGCCTCCGGCCCGCCTTCGAGGTAGCGGTCATACCATCGATAGAAGGTCCGGCGGGGGATGCCGAGCTGGTCCAGCGTCCGCTTGGCGGGCAGATGCGACTGCTCGACGATCCTGATGATCTCGAGCTTCTCAGATGCGGGATACCTCATTCTTCGTCGCCCCCATCCGCGATCATGCTTTTTTTGAGCAGACGGTTTTCCAGCGTCAGGTCGGCCACGCATTCCTTCAGGGCACGGGCTTCGCGGCGCAGGTCGTGCACCTCGCCGGTGGTCGCAGCTCGGGCGGTATCGCCGGCCAGACGACGCTTGCCCGCTTCCATGAACTCCTTCGACCAGGTGTAATACAGGCTCTGGGCGATGCCTTCCTTGCGGCACAGCTCGGCGATGCTGTCTTCGCCGCGCAGCCCCTCCAGCACGATCCTGATTTTGTCCTCTGCAGAGAAGTGCCGGCGCGTCGCACGCCGTATGTCCTTCACCACCCGCTCAGCTGGGGCCTTCGGCGCCGATTTTTTCAAGGAGGATTTGGGCTTCATCTTCGTTCCTTCGTCACTACGACGAAGCCCAAATCCTCCTTAAATCACAACCTCAAATCTGTGCCATTGGCGCTGACGGCGGACAGTCACGAACCCCCAAGTTCTTCACCGTCGGCAGATCGTCGACGTGCCGCATGCCGTCGCAGGCTCGGTCCCATTTCAGGCGCCGGCTCTCAAAATGTGGGGGACGCCGACCGAAATCATTCGCGGTGCGCCTGGGCTCGGCGAGCATAGTGGCGATATCCTAAAGGAGTGGCTCGGCTATTCCAAGGGGGACATCGACAGGCTTGTGGAGCAAGGACGGATCTGAAGGAGGTTTCGCGATGCTGCACCCCGAGCCAGTCCAGAAGGTCTGGGACCCCAATGTGATCAGGAGCGACTTCCCATTGATCGCGGGTTTGTCGGGTATATATTTAGACAATGCGGCGTCGGCGCAAAAACCGCGCTGCGTGATGGACAGCATGACCGATGGCGCTTTCACCCGTTATGCCAATGTCCATCGCGGAGCCCACCGGCTTAGCGGCCTCGCGACCGCGAGCTACGAAGGCGCGCGGGCCCGGCTGCAGTCCTTTTTGAACGCTCCCGGCGCAGAGCAGATTATTTTTACGAAATCTGCAACCGAGGCGATCAATCTCGTGGCGTCAGCCTTTGCCGCTATCGTTGCACCGGGGGATGAGATCGTTGTTTCCTCGCTCGACCATCACGCCAATCTGGTCCCGTGGCATTTGCTTCGGGAGCGGCACGGCATCGTCTTGCGCTGGGTCGATCCCGACGCCTTCGGCAATCTCGATCCCACCGCCTTCGCCGACGCGATCACGCCTCGCACGCGGCTCGTGGCGGTCACACACATGTCGAATGTTTTCGGGGTATTGACACCGCTCGAGGCAATTGTTCGGCTTGCCCATGAAAAGGGCGTTCCTGTGCTCGCAGATGGAACCCAGGCCGTGGTACATCACGCAATCGACGTTTCGGCGCTCGACGTCGATTTCTATGCGCTCACCGGTCACAAGCTTTATGGGCCGACGGGTATCGGGGCTCTCTATGCCAAGCCCGGCTGGCTCGAACGCATGCCACCGATGCTCGGCGGCGGCGAGATGGTCGCAACCTTCGGCCGCGATCACGTCGAATATGCTGCCGCGCCGCACAAGTTCGAGGCCGGGACGCCGCCAATTCTGGAAGCGATCGGACTTGTCGCCGCCCTCGACTATGTCGAGGGCGTGGGGCGTACGACTATCGCTACCCACGAGGCAGCGCTTGGTCGCCACGCGCGGGCTCGATTCGCGGCTATTCCAAACATCACCGTCTTCGGCGATGCCGAAAAGCCCGGTCCAATTCTGACGTTCGCCTCTGCCGGCGCCCATGCGAACGATATAGCGGCGATCCTGGACGCCAAGGGTATCTGCGTCCGTGCCGGCGCGCACTGCACTCAACCGCTCCATCAAATGCTAGGCTTCAGTTCGACCTGCCGCGCATCGTTCGCCATGTACAGCACGCTGGATGAAGTCGACGCTCTTGCCGATGCAGTGGAAGAGGCGTTGGCAATCCTAAAGTGAGGTCGGCCGCCTGGAGGGTGCTCGCTACTCGCCGCCGATCCAGGTCCGGACGATCTCAATGTCTTCGGAGAGGTGCACGATATCTGCGCGCGCGCGCGGCGCGAGGCATCCATAGGTGCCGGTCAGCCCCAGCAAAGCCGCCGGCGTCGCGCTCGCCATCTTGCAAGCGTCCGCAAGTTCGACGTGCATGTTCGAAACAGCGTTCCGAATGGCCCGAGCCATGTCGAGGTCGGAGCCGGCCAAGGTTCCGTCAGCCGAGCGCAGTGCACCTTCGTTGCGAAAAATCTCGGTCTCGCCAAGGAAGAATGTATCGATATCGGTGCCGACCGTCGGCATGGAGTCCGTTACGAGCATCAATTCGTCGGGACCCTTCGCGCGGAAAGCGGCCCGCAGCGCGGTCGGATGAACATGGTGGCCATCGACTATCACGCCACAAATCAGCGGGGACGCCAATCCAGCCCCTGCGACTCCTGGCGTCCGGCTAGCTAACGGGGGCATAGCGTTGAACAAATGGGTGATTGCCCGAAGCCCTTCGCTGATTGCGCGATCCATATCCTCGCTTGTTGCCAGCGTGTGTCCGGCAGAGACAATGACGCCCCGAGCCGTCAATTCGGCGATCAGGCCGGTAGCGACCATTTCGGGCGCGAGGGTCACAAGTGTTTTTCCTGCACCTAGCGAGGAAAGCAGATTCACGGCCCGCTCATCCATCTTGCGGATTTTCGATGCGTCGTGAATGCCTTTCTTTTCAATGTTCAGAAAGGGGCCTTCAATATGGATTCCCAGAACGCCGGGGGTCCCGATCGCGATAGCGTCACGTACTGCGGCTATCCCGCGCTCAATCACGTCGAAATCATCACTGATGAGGGTAGGAAGCAAGGCCGTGGTCCCGAATGCCCTGTGTGCCTCGGTGATCGCCCTAATCCCGTCGATCGTCGGGGATTCGTTGAACAATACGCCGCCACCCCCGTTCACTTGCGTATCGATAAAACCGGGAACGAGCATGCCGCCGTCCAAGCGAACTGGATCAAAGTCGGTCGGGACGCCGCTATCGGGTACGATGTCGACGATCGCCGATCGCTCGATCAGCAATGCGTGATCTGATCGCCATCCCCTTTCCGAGAGGATTCGCGCGCCGATCAAAGCCTTTCTAGTCATATTGTTTCGGTAACCTTCCTGAGCAACGGCGGCCTGTCGGGATCAAGTCCTCGTTCAATCGCAAGAGCGTTGGCAAGGCGGTAGTAGGACTGGATCATCGTGATAGGCGCGGTCACAGGATGCAGGCCTGCGACGACGGGAAGTTCGATGGCCCCATGTCCGACTGGTCCGGCCCCAGCCACGATTGCCTCTTTTTCGAGGAACAGGCGAAGCAATGCGTCCATCCCCGCCCGGGCTTCATCGAGCGGCGGGAAGACCAGGATAGGGAAGTTGCGATCGATCACTGCCATCGGGCCGTGCGCGACCTCTGCCGTGCTGAAAGCCTCTGCATGAATTCCGCATGTTTCCTTGAACTTCAACGCCGCTTCGAGTGCGATCCCGAATGACGGGCCGCGCCCGAGGACGAAGAGGCTGCGTGCCTGCGAGAAAGGTGCCAGAGCCTCGTCCCATGACACGGCCCAAGCTTGGCACAACTGATCCGGCAGGGCAGCAATGACGGGGTCGAGGGCTTGTCCGCCGGCGCATTCGGATATGATCTGGGCGAAGGCCGAAAGCGTCGCAATGAAGCTTTTGGTTGCTGCGACGCTTCGCTCCGGTCCCGCGCGGAGCGGTATGACGATGTCGGCGAGAGGTACGAGCGGTGCGCTTTCGTCGTTGACCATCGCGATGACGATCGCCCCGGCCTCTCGCGCCACCTCGGCGGACGCAAGCAGATCGGGGCTCTTACCCGACTGCGACACGACGATAAACGGCTGCCCCGCCATGTGCTCCATCGGTACGCGGTATACCGAACCCATCGATGGCGGGTGTGACGATACCGTCTTGCGAAGATGTGCCTCGAACAGGAATTTCCCATAGGCGGCAGCGTGATCCGAACTGCCGCGGGCGCAGGTGAAAATCGTGTGCGTTGCGGGGCGCAGTATCAGCTTCGCCAGTTCCTTCGCCAAGACAGCATTGTCCGACAACTGCTTGGCCACGATCTGGCCAGCCTCGCTGGCCTCGGAAAACATCAGGGTGGAGGTGGGGTGACGGGCTGCGTTCATTATAATACCTGTATAATACCAGTTTACCTTGATCCGCAAGGCAGATATATTCGCGGCATGACCCATCTGCGCGACATGCTTTCGAATTTCCTTGGCGACCGACTGATCACCGCTGAAACCGCGCGCGTCGCCTATACGCAAACCGAGGGTCACCATCCGGGCGAACTTCCGGCACTGGTGGCACAGCCCGTGTCGATCGAGGAGGTTCGCCAGCTAGTTCGCGCAGCTGCCGCGCAGGGCGTCCCGATCGTGGGTTATGGTGCCGGCACTTCTCTCGAGGGGAACGCGGCCGCCGTCACATCGGACACGCTCGTCGTAGATTTTTCGCGCATGAACGAGATAGTCGAGATTTCCCCGGAAGATCTACTTGTCGTGGTTCAGCCGGGCGTAACGCGCGAACAGCTCAACGAGGAGCTGCGCACCACAGGTCTCTTTTTTCCGGTCGATCCCGGGGCGAACGCAACCATCGGCGGGATGATCGCAACCCGGGCGTCCGGAACGACGACTGTACGTTACGGCAACATGCGCGACAATCTGCTTGCCCTCAAGGTCGTTACGGCAACTGGCGATCTGATCCAGACGGGGACCCGGGCCCGCAAATCGGCGGCGGGCTACGACCTTACTCATCTCTTCGCCGGATCCGAAGGCACTTTGGGCCTAATCGTGGAGGCGACCCTGCGCCTTCATGGGCAACCCGAACAGATCGTTTCCGCAAGCTGGGATTTCGCCAGCATAGAGGGTGCGGTCGATACCGTGATTCAGACCATCCAATCTGGGATCGCCATCGCGCGCATGGAGCTTCTCGACACGCGCGCGATGATCGCGTGCAACCGCCAGAGCCATCTCGGTCTCCCCGAATGTCCAACCCTCTTTCTGGAGTTCCACGGTTCCGGCGCCAGCATCTCCGAGCAATTGGAAATCGTTCGCGTTCTGGGAGATGCCAACGGCGGCGGGACACTCAGGTCCGCGACCGCGACGGAGGAACGGAACTTGCTATGGAAGGCGCGGCACCATCTGCTTTGGGCATCGCGGTCAATGGTTCCTGAGGCGCAAGCCTGGATCACCGACATTTGCGTCCCCATTTCGCGATTGGCCGAAGCCATTTCGCGTGCGGAAACGATGATCGAAGCATCGGGGCTGTTCGCTCCGATCCTGGGCCATGTCGGCGACGGGAATTTCCACGTCTTCTTCATTCTCCATCCCGACGACAAGCCCTCGTGGCAAAAGGCGGCGGTCATCAACGATGCCATGATCGATCACGCGCTCTCGGTTGGCGGAACCTGCACGGGTGAACATGGGATCGGCTTGGGCAAGCGCGACTCCCTGCTGCGCGAGAACGGGACGGCTTCCGTCGAGATCATGCGGCAACTCAAGCAGGCGCTCGATCCGGAGGGCATCTTCAATCCTGGCAAGATATTCGCAGCATGATGCCGAAAGCCGCCAGGCCCGCGACGACCACGCCGGCGTCATGCGGACCCGCCTACACCCGCAGCAAAAGGCCGCGGCGTTGAAGCGGTGCCAGCAGCAACCTGCAAAGAATTACCGCAAGAACGGCAAATAGCACCGACGCCCACATGGCCGACAGACCGGACGCCCGAAGCCCCGCGAGCAGGCTGTCCCAGAGCCGGTCCTCGCCGCCCGGCGGAAGGCGCAGCAGGGCGATCAGGAGCATATGGATCACATAGATGGTCAACGCCGCCTGGCCCACGGCGACGAACTGCTTCGCCCACCCATGCGGCTGCAGCACGGGCCAGGCGGCGCGAACCGCAGCGTAACCCGACGCGCCGATCCCCGACGTCACAAGCACGAAACTCGCGGTCCACAAATCCTTGTTGATCGGGATGACGATCGTCGTCAGCAGCCCGGTCAGCACGAGGAGGATGCCGGCGAACGCGAGGCGCCAGATGGGCCTCGGCGCGCTGGCCCAGCGCGCAAGCGCGACGCCAAGGAAACCGCTCGCCATGGAAGGCAGCGTGGACAAAATGCCCTCCGGATCCCAGCTGCCGCGCAATATCAATCCCGGCGGGAGTTGCCGATCGAGCCACCCGCTGATGCCCGCTCCGGGAGCGAGGCTGGCTACAGTATTTTCTGCACCGATGTTCAGCAGAACGAATGTGTGAGTGGCGATGATCGCCAGCCCCAGTCCCAGCGGAACGATCGCGCCGCGCCCGACGGAGACGATCACCGCGCAAGCGAGATATACGATGGCTATGCGCTGCAACACGCCTGCCCACCGCAATTGATCCCAATCGAATCCAGGCCGCAGGCACCAGTTGAGCGCGACGCCGATCGCGAAGAGCAACGCCCCGCGCCGGGCAATCGCACCCCAGGGCATCTGCCGCCGCAAACGTCCATCGAAAGCCAGCGATGCAGAGATGCCGACAATGAACAAAAATATCGGGAAGACGATATCGGCTAGCGTCAGGCCGTGCCAGGCGGCGTGCCGGAGGATCGCTGGTGCCGCGGGCACCAGGAAATTGACCAGCAGCATCAGCATCACATCGACTCCCCGCAGGAAATCGAGCGGCAGGTCGCGGGCGGGCGCCAATCGCGTCATGGCACCAGCCGGTCAGGATCCGCGCATGCCGTCAAATCGCTCTGCGACATCGCGCCATTTCATTTCTCCCCGAGCGCTGCGATGGCCTTGCCCAATATTCCGCCGTTGTCTCCGAGAAGCTTTGCCGCCCCCTCGGGGGTATTGCCTTTTGCGATGAGGACCGCCTTGGAGATGCTGTTTTCGCCCCGTTTGAGGGCAGCCATGGCTTCTTCCTCGGAGCAACTCGTCAGCATCTGTACGATTCCGGCCGCCCGCCGCTGCAATTTCGCGTTCGAGACAATCATGTCGACCATCTGGCCCTGATAGACCTTGCCGAGCTTCAGCATGATAGTCGTCGAGATGATGTTGACGGCGGCCTTCTGGGCCGTGCCAGCCTTCATGCGCGTCGACCCGCTGATGATCTCGCTTCCGGTGCCGAGCAAGATGGGGTGCAGCGCGGCTTCGAGGATCGGCGTCGATGCATTGTTCGCGATCGCGATCGTAAGCGCCCCGCGCGCCCGCGCAACCTCGATTGCCCGCAAAGTGAACGGAGTACGCCCGCTCGCCGCCACCGCTACCACGACATCGGCCGCGTTCACGGCGTGCTCGGCAATCTGCCTCTCGGCATCGGCAACATCGTCTTCGGCACCTTCGGCGCTCTCGATGAGTGCCGGGAGCCCGCCCGCCAGAAGATACAGCAATCGCTCTTCCGGCCAGCCGAAGGTAGGCGTCAGTTCGACACCGTCCTGAACCGCGACGCGGCCGGATGTCCCGGCGCCGACATAGATCAGGCGTCCTTGCGAAGACAAAAGCCGCTGCGCGGCCGCTGCGCACGCCGCGGCAATCGCATCCGCTTGGCTGTTCAAGGCTTCGATCGCTTCTCGTTGCCCCTCGATCATTGCGGTCACGGCGTCGATCGTCGGCCAATTGTCGATTTCGGCATAACGTGGGTCAATCGCTTCAGTACCCGGCATCTGTGCTTCTCTCTTTCTTGTTCGCGTTGCCGATGAGGCAAACCAGCGTGGAAACTGTCACGCCAACGCACAAGTGCCACGGGAAAGCGATTTTCTTTAGTGCTTCGGGCAAGCCAAGCACGTCGATCGTGAACGGTTGAAACAGCATGACGACGATGAAGCCGACCGCTAGGGCCGCGATGACCGACGCCGTTGATCCGCGCTTTGAAAACACCGCTGTTATATAGACTCCTAGCAATCCTGAATAGGCGAATGCCATCACTCCTAGGACAAATTCGAGCAGGGGAATGTCGCTGTATCGCTGCCAATAGAAGCAGACGATGGACATCAGGAAGAGGAGGACGCCCAGCAAAACTGTCGCAAGCCGCCCCGCGAGGATGAAGTGACGCTCGTCGCGCGGTCTCTTGCGCTCGATGAAAGGACGGTAGAAGTCGTTGATTGCTACGGCGGCCATTGAGATCAGGCCCGAATTGATGGCGGCGGCGGCGATGACGCCAACCGTTACGAACCCACGCAACCCGGGCGGGATTTCGCTCAGGATGAAGCTCATGAAAACGGTGATTTTTTCGCCCTGGAATGTCGGCGCGATCTGTCCCGGGATGGCCGCCATCAGGTCGGGGCGTTCATAGAAGATGTAGAGCAGCGAGCCGATGAAGAGGAAGATCAGGATGACGGGGATCGATGCCAGAACGGACCAGTAGAGGGCGCGGCTGCCCTGTTTCGCCGAATCGCAGGCGAGCAGGCGCTGCGTCGTATCTTGGTCGAGACCCGAATTCGCCGCGTTGATCAGGACCATCCCCGTCACTGCCGCCAGAACCGAAAAGGGCGTGCCGAGGTCGAGCGTCCAGTCAAGGACCTGCAACTTGCTCGCTCCGGAGGGAGGATGCGCAAGCGCGGTATAGATATCGGCGGCCGGCGCAGGAATCTTGGACAGCAGGAACAGGACGACGAAGATCGCCGCTCCGACATAAAGCACGACTTGGACCAGGTCGCTCCAGATCACAGAATTGAGGCCGCCCATAAAAGTGAAGGCGAGGCCGAAGACCAGCAAAACAAACGAGGCGATGATGATATGCTCGGGCGCGACGTCGAGGAAGAGGATCATCGAAACGGCGATCGCAGCAAGATAGAGGCGCGCCCCACTGGCAAACACCCGCCCGACCAGATACATGGCGCCTGCCGCTCGGCGAGCGGCCGGGCTGAACCGGGCCTCGAGCAGTTCATAGACGGTGGTGGCGCCCATCGCATAAAAGCGCGGCATCAGGATGGCGGCAACAAGCCACGCGCCGATCAGCGCGCCGATCACGCTCGTCAGATAGGTATAATTGCCCCTGAAGCTATTGTCGGGGACCCCCAGAAATGTTGCTGTCGATTGCACGGTCGACAGAACCGACACCGCAACCAGCCATGTTGGCGCGCGATGGCTGGCCAGAAAATAATCATCCGCATTCTGCATGTTGCGCCGCGTTGAGGCATAGCCGGCGATAGCGAGGATCAGGACATATCCGATCAGAATCGACCAATCCAGCGAAGTAAATTGTAACGTGTGCATAATGTCCCCGGATGGCGGTGAGGCGCGGACGTCAGACCTGAGAAATCGTCTGATGCGCCGCGCCTTGGACAACTCGCCCTGGTGGAATGGAGGCTAGGTGTCTACAATGCCTCCACTCCACGCCCTCACCGCCTTAGGGTGACGGAGAAGCCAAAGGTGGTTCCCAGCACGTCGTAAGTATCCGGGAATGTATTGTATGCCCCGGGATTGACCGGTAGCGGCGGCTTCTTGTCAAAGAGATTGTCGATCCCGAAGGCTAGGGTCAGCCCCTCGACGGGCGGACGAACCGCCAGGTTCAGGTCGAAATAATCATAAGCAGGAATCCGACCGGTGCTACCCGCGGTCGAATCGCGAACCGATCCGATGCGTTTCCATCCGAACTGGACCGTCAACGGCTTGCTGTCCCAGGTGATCGTAGCGCGCGACCGGAAATCTGGTGCAACCAGCGTCACAAGGTCCGATGAACAGGCAGCGCCATAGGTTCCCTTGCAATCGACGGGAGTTAGCGCGGCGTTACGCTGGATCGAATATTTGGTGACGATGCTCGCCGTATAGCCGAGGGTGAGCCGGCTCTCCGGCGGACCGAAATCGAGATCGAATCCATAACGGAAGTCGATGTCGATGCCTTGCTGCTTGATAAGCGCAAGGTTTCGATCATCGACAAAGGCATTGAGGATGTAACCGGTGGTTGGATCCCTGGTTACTGCGGCGCAGAGTGGATTGCCCGGCGTTGGATCGGTAATGTAGCAGCTCGTAAGCGCATCGACGGGTTGGATCTGGCCGACCGCGTTGCGAATATCGATCTTGTACCAGTCCACCGAAAGATTGAGACCACGCAGGAAGGTCGGGGTGAAGACGCCGCCAAGCGTGTAAGTTTTGCCCCTTTCGGCTTCGATGTTCGCGTTGCCACCGAAGAAATAGCCGCCCTGCAGATTTGCGGGGTTGTTGGAATCATAGGCTCCCCGATATCCCTGCGCCGTACATTGCGTGATCGTCGCCGAATTGGTCGCGCCCACGCACGGATCCCCGGCATAGCGCGGAAAAAGACGTGCAACCGTACGTAGATTAGCGAAGGGAATCGAAAAGACTGGGTTAGCGAATTCGCCAATATTGGCGTCGCGAATGACGGTTTGGCGCGTGCCGCGCAGCCGTAGGTCGTCGGAGACGATCCAGTTGATGCCAAGCTTGTTCGTATCGTAGCGCCGGTCGGCGCCCACCGATTTTTCATACCAGGATCGACGATACGCGCCTTCGACGGTCAGCTTTTGGACCAGCGGTAAATCCGACAGCAAGGGGACGATTAGTTCGCCGAACAATTCGTTCACCTTGACGAAGGGCGGAACCAGCGGCGCCGATTCGGTTCCCTGGTTGAACGACGTCCCGAGGTCAGCGCCATAGACAAACCGGCCGGTTTCTCGGCGGAATTCATAGCCTGCGGTGAAGCCGATCGGTCCTGCCCATCCAGCGAAGAAGTCGCTCGTATCGCCGGCAACATAGGCGGATGCCACCTGCTGCGTGCGTTTGCGGTTGCCGAAATTGAAATCGCGCAGCACGCTGGTGAAGTCACCGCCCGGCCCGAAGATGTCGGTCGTGTTAGCTAGGCCGGCAAAGGCGGACCGCGTCCCGTCGCCCTTGACGACGATCGATTCCTTGGACTGGCCATGCTGATAATAGGCATCCCAGCTGATTGCAGGCGTGATGTTGCCACGTAGCCCGATCAGGCCCTGGATGGTTTCGCGATTGTTCTGCGCATAGGTCACACCGAGTTCGCCGAGCGAGCGCCGGACGTTGACGGTAGCGAAACCGTTGACGAAGGTCAGCCGCGCCCGCGCTTGGGGGTCGAGGAATGGATTATTCTCGGCGATCTGGACGTTGATCCCATTGGCCCCTGTGGTCGGAGGATTCTGCCCCGACCGGCTGCCGCCGCGCGTCCGCAGGTCGGAGTACATCAGGCGGCCATAGAGCTCGACATTGTCAAACACGTCATATTTCAGAAAAGCGCTCGCGTTGATGCGCCGCAACGGCTGGACGAGCAGGAAATCGGGGGTGTAGTCGGTCGATTGCGGCGTCAGCGTGAAATTGCCCAACGCATCGTAGGAAAAGGTCCTACCGCTCGCCACGTCGGTGAAATTGCCGCCGATCGGCAACGTCGCCACGCCGCGCCGCGCAAAGGCGCGGTGCGCGGCCAGCAGTGGGTCGCGCTCGGTGTATTCGCCATAGACCACCAGATTGCCGCGGCCGCCGAGCGACATGCCGCCCATCACATGGCCACCGAATTGCGAAGCTCCACCCGACACCGCTCGATAATTTGCGTTCGCCTGCCACCCTTCAAACGAATCATCGATGATGAAGTTCACGACCCCTGCCACGGCGTCCGCGCCATAGACCGCTGCAGCGCCGCCGGTGAGCACATCGACGCGCTTGAGCAAGGGAGCCGGGATCGAGTTGACATCGACCGCATTGCGGAAGCTGAACGGAATGGCGCGCGTTCCGTTGATCAGTACGAGGGTGCGGTTCTGCCCGAGGTTACGCAGGTCCAGGGTCTGCGCGCCGAATGCGTCGCTGCCCACCGATGTCGAGTTCACGCCGCCCGCGAGCTGCGGCATCTTGACCGAGAAGTCTTCGATCGTGACCGCCCGTTGAAGCGAAATCTGCTCACCCTCCACCGCGCTGATCGGGCTGGTGGAGGTCAGGCCGGGCGTACGGACACGCGTGCCGGTGACGATGATGTCCGTCTCCGCGCGCGCTTCGCTCGTTGTGCTATCGGTTTCTTGCGCAAACACGGCACTTGCTGACATGAGCGCAATCGCTGAAGCTATCGCCGACCCGCAACGCAGGAATCCGCCTTTTATCCGTCCCATTTTGCTCACTCCCCTCTTCAAACCTGTCTCGACAATAACACAGTTATATACCATTTCAATACCAATATGAGCAGCTATGCTGAGCATCAATTCCATTCGCTTGCTCATCTCGTGTGACGAGTCGAGATCCCGGCGTAGGCGTCTTATTTGGATAGGGTTTATCCCGCTCTGCATCTACGGTTCGTTGAACGCTAACCGTAGATTTTGTGTCATAGGCAGACATGAGTGCGCGACGCCTAAACACCCTCCAATGGCCTCGCCACGCTTTAGGTCATAGGTTAGGTTCGGCAGTTGGTGTTAAAACTGATACCAGTCGAAGGGGAAAACGGTGAAAGGCCGATCGCCATGCGCCCTGAGCAAAGCCATCTCGCAAGCCGCGCCGATCCCGAAATTGTCCGGCTTGAGGGAAGAGGCGGCCGTGACCAGCGTGGCCCAGTCCACCGCCCATCATCCGATCCGCGAACTCTCCAGTAAAATGGGTGCCGTAGTTCTGGATCGGCGACCTGGAGTCGAGGAAACCATATCGTGCGGACAGCACGGTGATTTTCAGCATCTTGCGATCGCCCGCATGGCAACGGACCGTTTGCCAAAGCGGTCCGTCATAGCGGTCGATGGCGGGCATATAGCCGTCATCTTGCCGCTTTGTCGCGGAACAGGCGAGGATGAGCAACCGATGGGTGCGAAGTGAAGGCGCGCTCATCGATCAAGCCGCTATCGGGAGGGCTGAGGCGGCATGAGCGTGGATCCAGTCCGTTGCCGCTTGTGCCGCGGCGGCCGCGCGAAAGATCGCCCGCGTGTCGTTGCCAAGCGCCGTCAACCAGCTCGAGACATAAGCAGCGTGATCCGCCCTTGGCGAATAGCCCAGACCAAGGTCGGCCATCAAGAAGCTGGCGCCGATCTCGGCAACCAGCTCTTCGCGGGCCCGGATGGTCCGATCCTTGAAATAGTCCCGAAGCGTTTCGCGGGCGAGGCGCTGCGCGCTTCCCGTCGAATGAACGATTTCATGTCCGAGCGTCGAAATGAAGCCTTCGTCGCTGTCGAAGGCTTCGCGGTCGGGCATGTAGACGCGGTCCTCATCGGGCCGAAAATACGCGTCCCAAGGGCCGTAGTGCACAGGGACGCCAACGCTTTCGAGGAACAGTTTCGCAGAGGCGGCTGTTTCGCCGATCGGCCGTGCGCTTGCCAGTGTCCGTTCGGGCGAGCCATCGACCTGCGATTGGTTGAAGACGACAAAGCTCCGAGCAAAGAAGCGGGCGCTGCGTTCCTCGCCATCGGAATCCGCCGACGTGGGTTCGTCACGCTCCTGCTTTTTCCACAGAATGACGTGCGTACCGGTTTCGCCGCGGCGCACCTGTGCGCCGACCTCAGTCCACTGACGGTAGGTTGCCCAGGTGCCGGATTGAAAGCCTTGAGCTTCAGCAGAGGCCCAAAGGACGAGGCGGTTGATGCCGGTATAAGCGCGTCCGACAGCACTCGTCGGCCGCATCAGCGTCCCGCCGTCATGGTGCCAGGGCATACGCCACTGGCCGGCGCCGGCGTCGATCGCAGCGGCTAGCTCGGCGGTGATGGTTTGATAGATATCGTGACGAGGTTTCATGTCGCTGGTCCTTTCTGAAGCTGCGAGCGGTGCTCGCCGCCTCCTCCCCCACTTTCCTCCCTTCCCGCGCTCGCGCGGGAAATGTCGCGGGGCGACGTGACGTCTTCGGAGGTGATCACCAGCGGGGGAATCTTGAATTCGGCGGCGGCGAACCAGGCGCGCAGCGTCGAGATGTGTTCATGTGCTTTGACAGTCTCGCTGGTAGCGACGACGTTCCCATCGTTGTCCGCCGGATAATCTTCCACGGGACCGCGCCCCGTGAAAACGACACGTTCGGCGCGCCAGCCTCCCGGATAGCCGGCGCACGTCCGTGTGAACGGAAGGCCGCGATCCTCACACCATTCTTCCAGAGCGCCGAAACGCCCGCCGATCGCTTGATGGTCGAACAGGCGAAGTGGCTGGCCTTCACTTCGAAGTTCTGGCGAGAATTCCTCTCCATCCTCCTCGCGGGAAAGACCCTCACAGACGATCAGATGACAGAGCGTGATAAAGTCGTCGGCGGACACGCGGCCGCCGATGACGATCGATGCAAATGCACAATCGGGCATCTTGTTGACTCCAATAGAGAAATTTCAGAATGTCGACAGCGGCGCGGAGGCAGGCTTCCAACTGGAAGTCGAGACCCTTGCTTCCGCGCCGCCCAGCGATGCCTCAGGCTGCGTCGGCCAAAATGGCCTCGGTCTGGTCGACCTCGTTCACGGCAGGGTTGGCCTCGTCGGCTTGCTCGTCATCAGCGTCATCGATGGCAGGTTGCTCTTCGCTGCTGTCATCGTCGACCAGCGGCGCTTCCGGTTCATCCGGGGTCCCGGCAGCGCGAAACATCATGACGTCCGGGATCCAGCTCTGCGCCCGCGCCTTCACCTCAGGCGTGACGATGGCTTCGCCGGCGCAGAGTTTTGCGGCCGCAGACGATAGGGCGGCCTTCTTTTCGCTGGCGTAGCGACCCGGAAGCTCGGGATCGAGCTTGCCCAGGATCGACAGAATCTGCGGCTTGCGGATCTTGTCGAAGAAGACATCCGCGCTCGGCCGCCAGTGTTCGGCGGTATCGATTTCGAGCAGCGCGCCAAGCTCGGATTGGAAGCGGTTAGCGCGATCGCCGCTGGCGAGGCTCGCCTGAAGGCTTTGACTGACGGCAAACGCAAGCCATGCTGCCTTGTCCGTTTCGTCGAGTTCGCGGAACGCCATGAACGCGCTGAAACTGTCGTCGGCGCCTGCCCAATCGCACGGAAGACCGGAGCGGACCGCGTCGAGGCCATCTTGTGCGGCCGTTGAATGGGCGGCGGGGACGCCGGCGGGGTCAAAGAGCTCGCCGATCGTCACCATGACGCCCGTGTCGTTGTAAGCGGCGTGGCCCGTAAATTTCCGCGCGAGGCGGAAGATGGTCAGATCGAGCGCGAGTGCGGGATCATGGGCGATGTGCAACGCCAACACGTCACGCCGTTCCTTGGCAAGCTGCTCCTCGAGCGACCGGGGAAGAGCGTCCTCCAGGGCAGCGCGGTCAGCACCGCCGCCGGTGACCTTTTGCGACTGCTTTTCGCGCTTGAGGGCCTTCGTCGAAAAGTAGCGGTGCGACGCCTTCGGGGTGCCATCGCTGGCGAGCACCACGAACTTTCCAACATGCGGTCGTTCGTCTTCCGGAATGACATAGCTGCGTTTGTCGATCTCGGTGTGCTCGGCGTCCAGCGCTTCATTCTCCGCTTCGAGACGTGAAATCACGTCCGGATCGGTTGCATCCTCCAGTTCTTCTTCGATCGACTGCAGACGCTCTTCGATCGCGATCATGCGGGCCTGGTCTTCTTCGCTCAGCTCGCCGCGCCGGATGTAATAGTCGTGCAAGCCTTCGGTCGCCGAATGGGGAACATGCTGGGCTAGGAGAACCCGAACCCATCCCAGTGTGCCGACGGCCATGGCGTCTGCAGCTTGCTCGAGCTTCCTGCGTGCGATGTCTTCGGCGATCGGGCGATCAAGCCATTGACCTTCGCCCTCGCCGGCGAAGAGGTCACGTTCGATGCGGCCACCGGCGGCGAGATACTCCTCCTCACCGACCAGTTTAGCAACCGCGCTGTTCGCCTCGATCGCGCTGTCGTTGACATAGCGCCGGATCGTGTGCGGCTGGTCGCCTTGCCAGCTATCCTTGAAAACATTCCAGGCTGCGAGCTGGGTGTCCCGATCGGAGGTGCTGCCGTAAGCCTTGGCGACGTCGAGGGTGATTTTCCCTTCGGCAAGGGCGTCGAAGATCGGCTCTGCAAGATCGGCGAGGCGGAGGCGCCCCTGAACGTGACGAACCGTGACGCCCATGCGCCGCGCGAGTTCTTCTTCGCTTTCGCCCTTGTCCATGGCCGCTCGATAACCGCGGCATTCATCGGCGGGAGACATGGCTTCGCGGATGATGTTCTCGGCCAAACTGATCTCTTCGGCGAGCGCGGCGGCTTCGTCATTGCACACACGCGCATCGACCATCGCATTCTTTGGCAGCTTGCCGCTCTTGATGAGCTGCGCGATCGCGCGCCAGCGTCGGCCGCCCGCATGAACGTCGAAGAACGACTTCTTGTCGGTAGCCGGGCTGACGATGACCGGTTGAAGAAGTCCATATGCGTCGATCGAAACCGCGAGGGCATCGATACCGGCTTGGGTAAAGGTTTTGCGGGCATTGGCCGGCGAGAGGCGGAGCTTGTTGAAAGGAATCGGCTGGTTCTGCATGATGAATCTCCGGTGACAACCGAGACCCGGTTCATGGGCTTAACTCCCAAGGGGCCTCGCCCCCTTCCTTCCCCCTCCCCTCTCATCCTTGGCGTGCCAAAGGCGCGCCATAGTTCCGCGCAGCGCGGGTCATTGCGCGCTGGCGCTGTCCCCCTATGGAAGAGTGTGTGGCTGGGAGTTTTGAATCGCTCGAAGAGATCAGGCGAAACCGCTCAAATGTCGCGGTGCGATGCGGATTCTGTGGCCATCAGGGCGTCGTGGACGGCGGAATATTGTGGCGTTGGTTTGCTCTTCACCGATGGGATAGTCGGCCGACAGACGTCATCGAGCATATGCGCTGCACTATCTGCCGGCGCCGACCGGTCGAGGTCGGGGCAACGTCGGAAGCTCCGACGGTTGAATTTGGGCCGCGCGATGAGGCGGAATGGCAGGAAGTGGTGGCGAGGCTGCGCCATAGGCCGCCTCGCCAGCCAGATTGGTGATCAGGCGCGCTTTGCAGCCGGTTTGGCGGCACCGCGCGCAGGTTTACGGCCGCCACCCCGTCCCTTCGTGCCGAGCCCGATTTCTTTTGCCAGCACCCGCCGCTTCTCGGCATAGCTTGGTGCGACCATCGGATAATCGGCAGGCAGGCCCCATTTTGCCCGATAGTCTTCGGGCGTCAGCCCATAATGAGTCATAAGGTGTCGGCGAAGCATTTTAAGCTTCTTTCCGTCTTCAAGACATACGATGTAGTCGGGTTTCACCGACGACCGAATTGAAACCGCCGGCACAAGCGGCTCTTCCGGCTTTTCAGCGGGATGCGATAGTCCGGAGAGTGCGGCATGCACGTTGGTGATTAGAAGGGAAAGATCTGATATTGCGACACTATTGTTCCCAACATGCGCGGCAACAATATCTGCGGTGAGGGTGAGAAGATCACCCGTGTCCTGGGGAACATCGTTCATTTGACTTTTCCTGGTTAGGTTGCGACCGGTGCCCTAATCCCCACTGGCGAGCCGTCCTGCAAGCAGTTTTTGCATTATACCTGCGAGAGAGCCTGCTGGAAAGTGCCATGATTTGACACTTCAACAATTTACAGGGGTGTAAGTCTATAATGCTATCAAATGAAGACACGTTGACATTTCAAGGACTACCGCGGACGACTCCGACAATATGCCTCTATTGTTGGCCGCCACTGCTTCCTGGACTACCTTCGGATTGCTGGTTCATTTAGCAGAGAGCGCCGAGACAATGTCGGCAGCTCGTGACACCGGGATGAACATTCGGGTCTTGAACTGGATGATCTCCGTGAAACAGCCTTGAGCCTTTAGCGTCGGCAAAGACCGGGGATCAAATCCGCTGAGCTCGAGGCGCGATTCCCCATTCACGCGTCTTCGCTGGAGCGTCAAACCGGTGTTGTTGCCGATCGCCACCGTCTTGCCTTCCCAGGCGGCCGCAACAATTTCTTCCGGTGTTAGACTGATGGCGCCAGTTATGCCGAGCTTGCCGAGCAATGTATTCACATCGCCGCGCGGGACAATACGCCCAAGCAGCGCACGCCCGTCGGCGGTCACGAGGCGACGAACTTCAGGATCATCGCCCAGCAGATTCCAGATTGGAAGCAAGCGGCCAACCGCGAGGAAGAAGCGTTCGCGGTTCGGCTCCTGGACGAGTTCATCGCACTCGGCCTTCCAGCATATTTCGAATGTCCCGAAGTCGGCGGGCTCCCACATGCTCTCTTCGAGGTCACCGGCAGTGATGTATTGGCGATGCCCGGGCCGTGTGAGCTGCCAAGTCGCCACGGCCTCGCCCGTATCGGTAACGCGCGTCCGTGCCGGCGTCTGCAGCGCAACCTTACCCGAACGGCCGTTGCGCAAGCGCAGCGCCCGGTTGCCGAAACGATCGGCCAGTGCGGACACATCCGCCAGCGAGCGCACGTCGCGCTGCCACTCAGCCTCCACAGTGAGGAGCCGTGTCGAGGTCGAGGTGTCCGCCCCGCCGCGGAGGATTATTTCGTCGGCGATCGTCAGCTTGTCGGCGCGGATGGTTTCGACTCCGGCATCGAAGGTGCCAGCCTTTTTCGCGGTATCGATGCGAGTTTCGACAAGCCCGAGATACTCGTCAAAGATCGCATTCTGGATCGCAATCGGCAGGGCAAGAATGCGGTTAAGCCACCGCTGGATGGGCGGCAGCTTGTCGACCAGCTCACCCTCATATTCGAGGCGCAGCCCGGTACGGTGACAGAAATCGCCGAATGTGACGCTCTTCAGCTTACCGTGATGCAAGAGTCGATACCAGGTCAGCAGCGCATCTTTGGCATAGTCGCTTTCGAGATTGTCCATCGGATCGAAGAGATTTTGCCCGCCAGTCTGGCGCTGTCCCCGGGTAAGCGCGCCGAGCGCATCGAGCCGACGCGCGATCGTCGAGATGAAACGGCGTTCTCCGCGGCAATCGGTCGTCACCGGGCGAAAGATCGGAGGCTGTGCCTGGTTGGTCCGATTGGTTCGGCCGAGCCCTTGGACCGCGCGATCGGCGCGCCAGCCTGGTTCGAGTAGGAAGTGAACGCGGCGCTGCTGGTTTTGGTGATCGAGGCTGGCGTGATAGGATCGACCCGTTCCACCGGCGTCCGAGAAGACGAGAATGCGCTTGGCGCCGTTCATGAACGCGTCGGCATCGGCCATGCAGGCCGAAGGCGAACGCGACTGCAGTTTCTGGCTGCCGTCCGGCAGACGCACGAGGCGTTTCGTTCGTCCGGTCACCTCGGCAACCGCGTCGGTCCCAAATCGCTCGATAACGGCATCGAGGGCGGGCGCGATCGGCGGCATCGCGCCAAGCAGTTCGAGCGTGTCCTCGCGAATCCGCAACGCCTCTTGACTATGTACCGGATTCCCGTCGGCGTCGGATAGCGGGCGCGAGCGTTCATTGCCATCCTCATCGCTGACTACTTCCATGGCCCGTGTGGGAAACGCCGCCTGAAGATAGTCCATCACGAGTTCTTTGCAGTCGCAGTTTATGTCGAGCGTGGCGGCGCGAGGCGCAGGTTTCCTTCGGTTTTCCATGATTTCACTCCAGATATTATGAGGGTTAGAGAGAGTGTTCGGAGACGGGTCAGGCCCGCCTTCGAACGTCAGTGAGCATTGTGATCAAGGCGTCGGAAGGCGGCTTGAAGCGCCCCGGCTTGATCGCAGGGGCACCGTGGGCTGCGAGAATCTGCAGCTTCTCTTCGGGATCGGCGCGCAAGTAGGTCTCGGTGCTCTGGATACTGGCGTGGCCGAGCCATAATGCGACCTTGCGAATGTCCCCCGTCGCCGCGAGCGTGTGCATCGCGCAAGAATGACGAAGCACGTGGGGTGTGACGCGCTTCCCAAGGATCGACGGCTGCTTCGTCGCTGCCGTCTTGACGTGCTCGGCCAATCGGAACGCAAATCCGTCGCGGGTCATCGGCTGCCCGTTGGCATTGAGGAATATCTCGGTGACCTCAACTTGAGGCCGGATCGCAAGCCATGCGCGCAATGCGATCTGGGTCTCCTTCCACAGCGGCAGGACCCGTTCACGTCGCCCTTTGCCCATGATGTGCATGGTGGACAGGGAGCGGTCCGGGAAATCGCCCAGTTGCAGCGTTACGAGTTCCGACACCCTCAGTCCGCCAGCATAGGTAAGATGCAGCATCGCGCGATCACGGGTGCCGAGGCGTGTCCGGGGATCGGGTGTATCGAGCAAAGCCTTGATCTCGGCCCGGTCGAGATAATCGATCAGCGCCTTGTCTGTCTTCTTGGTCGGGATTGCTCTGACACGGAGTGCCTGATCGAGGCAGGCTGGAATCCGGTACTCGATGTATCGGAAGAAGGATCGGATCGCGGCGAGCCTGCCATTGCGGGTCCGCACGCAGCTGCCGCGGCCGATCTCGACATGATCGAGGAAGGCCATGATCATGTCTGTGTCGAGATCCTCAACCTCTAGATCGGTCGGTCGGCGCTTCAGCCGATCGGCAGCGAACTGGACGAGGAGGACGAAGCAGTTGGCATAGGTCTTCACCGTGTGCGGGCTGACGGCGCGTTCGCGCGGCAGATGTTCCCGCAGATATGCCGAGAGATGGGGAGCAAGCGCCGTCATGCCGCTTCTCCTTGAAAAAGTTGCTCGCTTGCAGCCGCAATGTCGCGCAGCAGCACTGGCGTGGCTTCGAGATACCAGTACGTGTTGGCGATCGACGCGTGCCCCAGGTAGACACTGAGACCGGCCATGTGGTGGGCAATGGCCTCCCTGTCACGCGGGCAGGACTCAAGCGAGCGAACAGCGAACGTATGTCGCAGATCGTGGAGTCGCATGCCTGCCGTACCGGTTGCTCCACGATATCCGAGAAGCCGGGCCAACCTGACGAACACGACGTGGGCGCGCACCTTGTGCGGCGCCCGCCCCCGGATAGTGACGAACAGGTCATTACACTTGGCCGGGTGCTTCGCGCGGATCGCAATGTAGGCTTCGAGTGCTTGGCGCGTCGATGGCTGCAAGGCGATCAGCCGCTGCTTGCCGAACTTGCCGTTGCGGACGACCAGCCCATCCTCGACCAGATCGTCGCACTGTAGGGCGAGAGCCTCGGAAATCCGGAGACCTGTCGCCGCGAGCAGGCCGAACAGGTAATGGTACGTGTATGGGCTAATCGTGCCATGGGGCGGAACGTTCAATGCCGCCGCCATGATCGCCCGCACCTGGTCCGGTTCGATGATGGTCGGAGTGGGACGTGGCCGCTTCCCCCGGCCGAAAACGCCGACAGGCGGGACTTCGTGGTCTGGGTCCTCGGCGTGAGCGAAAAGGCTGAAATTACGAGCAGCGTCGTACCTATGGCGAGCCACGTTCTGCGAGCTTGCCGTGTGGCACCAGTCGTAGATGCGCTGCACTCGGGTGTGCCGGTCACCGAAGCGTTCGGCGAAAGCGGCGTATTGGCGCAGCAGTCGTTCCTGTTCCGAGAACTTCCGCCCCAAGCCGCGATACAGCGAGACGTATCTGGCAATGTGCGTGTTCAGCATGACGGTTCTCCCGGCCATGGCTGCGCGATCTTCATGAGCATCGGCAGGTCGACCTTGGCGTAGATGGCGGTGGTCTCGGGCGAGCTGTGGCGCAGGATCGTTCCAACGGACTCCAGCCCTGCGCCCGCGCGCAGCAAGTTGGTGGCAAGCGAATGCCGGAAAATGTGCGATCCGGTCGGCACGCCTTCGATCCCGCCGCGCTCATGCGTGCGTGCAACGATGCCGGCGATCTCCGCCGATGAGCGGAACGAACGGAACGGGGCTTGCGCGCGCACGAACAGATGCGGATCGGCGGTCTTGGGACGCGCCGTGGCAATGTAGTCCAGGATCGCGTCACCGACGTCCTGAGGCAATGGCAGGCGATCAGGCCGACGCGCCTTGCCCTTGACCGTCAGGTGGCCCGAGCGCCAGTCGATATCGTCGAGGTGCATATCCCGAATATCACCGGCACGCAGGCCAAGCCGGGCGAGCAGGAGAATGATGGCCTTGTCCCGAACTTCCACCGGGCGATCAGTCGGACATGCGCCGATGATCTGCTCGATCGTTGCCGGGTTGACGTGCCGGGGCAGCGTCGAAAGACGGTAGCGTTGCACTGATGGGATCGCGTGCAACAAAGCTGGACGGCAAACACCCTGCACGACCAGGAACCGAATATAGCTCCTCATTATCGTGACGAGCAGTGATGCAGAACCCGGCGTCTCCTTGCTTCGTTGTTGAAACGCACGCCTGAGGACGGCTGCATCCCATTGTGAAGGGTCGCCGAGCATAGGCATGAGCCGCCTGATATCGGCCCGGTAGCGCCGGATCGTCTCATCGGTCGCGCCGCGGTGTTGCTTGAGCCATGCCAGATATGCCGCCATGTGCGGGTCGTCATCCGACACCGGTTCGACTGAAGGGATGACACCCCGGCCGCGCAAGAACTCGACGAAGTGCCGAGCGCCACGCCGCCGCCGCTTCGCGCCCGAGGCGACGAGCTTGCCCCGCTTGCGCCAGACCGGACAGCGGCAACCATGCGCCGCGTACTGGTCGAGGATCGCGTCATCGACATCGGCCCACGACTGCCGCTTGATGCGAAGCCAAGCCACAATATGCTCGGCTTCCGACCGGTAGCCCTGTGCCACTCCAGGGGCGAGTTGCAGGCTGTCGATTGCATCGGAGTAGTCGGTGAGGTGACGGGGGAGATCGTCGATCCCATCGTCGACTTCGATATACCCTTGATCTTCGAGGAACCGGACAAAGCGCCGGACCCGCGCAGCCTGATCAGTCTTATAGGCGGCTTGCTGAGCCGAGTATCCGTGGCACCGACAACGGTGCTTCTCGAACCGTCGGACGACTTGATCGCCGAGCGTACTGACCGGGATGGCATGCACATCCAGCCAATGCAGGAAATGACGGATCGCTGCACTGTACAGGATCGAACAGGCCGCTTCCTCCTTGACCCACAGAGAGGAGAGGAAGGCGTTGAATAGGGCATCTGAGCTCGGCGGATCTTCGATCCGGAGCTGTGCCGGACAAAACAGCTCTGATGATCTTGTTCTCATGGTGGTTCCTTCGACTTGTTCAGGTCGAGGGAACCGTAATTATCTGGAGTGAAATCATGGAAAACCGAAGGAAACCTGCGCCTCGCGCCGCCACGCTCGACATAAACTGCGACTGCAAAGAATACATCTAATGTTGAGCTCAACATTACACGTACTCTCGGGGCGACAGGTCGAGCGCCAGCTCCGCCCGATCAGCGGCATCGAGATCGGCGAGGCGGCGCGAGAGCAGGGCTTCGCTTGTCGTCACGAGCTGGATGACGGCGCTTTGGTCTGATTGCAGAGCGACATCGATCGCGGGTAGCAGGCTTGGCAATTTCATCGCGAGAAGGAGCGCGGAAAAGAAACGCTGTTTCGCACTTTCGAAACGCGATCTCGCGGCCGACAAGGCTTGTCCGTTGAGCGTGGAGCCGGTCAGCCTATCAACGACACCGGCTGCGGCAAGTGCATCCTCCATATTTCGATGAATGATCGCCCAAGCGTCGGCATAGGTGTCGAAATCCTTGATCTGCGCGGGCGTAAGCTCGTGCTCGAGGATATCATATTCGACGCCGGCGTATGAAAGCGCGCGCGCGGTATAGACCCCCATTGCTTTCAGTTCGCGCGCGACAAGCTCCATTGCGGCGACGCCGCCGTCACGAATACGCGCGGTGAATGCTTCCCGGTCGACAAAGGCTGTGCCTTCGCCCCAGAGGCCAAGCCGGGTCGCATAGGCCAGATTGTTGACATCGGACGCGCCGGTAGCGGAAGCATAGATGACACGTGCGCGGGGTAAGCGGTTCTGAAGTTCAACGCCCGCAATGCCCTGCTGGGATCCCGATGTCGCGCCGAACCGCCCTTCTCCTCCGGCAACCCCGCCCATGGCGTGCGCTTCGTCGAACAGGAGCAAACCGTCGAACTCGCCGCCGAGCCAATTCAGGATCTGATCAAGGCGGCGATCGCCACCGGCTTCGCTCCGCAAGGTGGCGTAGGATGCGAACAAGATGGAATCGCCGATCTCGATCCCCGCGCCCGCGCGGACACGGCCCAAGGGTTGAATATCGAGCGGCGTTCCACCGAGCGCCTGCCAGTCGCGACGGGCATCTTCGATCAAGGCGCTGCTATCGCTCAACCAGATATGGCGCCTTTTACCGCGCAGCCATTGATCCATGATGATTCCGGCGATCTGACGCCCCTTTCCTGCTCCGGTTCCGTCACCAAGGAAGAAGCCTTGGCGGTAACTTTGGCCTTCGGGATGGGGAACGAGAGCAAGGCCCTTCTCCGGCAGGCGATATCGGCCCGGGAGGTCGATTTCCGTCGCGGCGAGAGCATGGACGATCGTCTCGAGCTGGGCCGTGCTCAAAATCTTGTCGTCGAGCACCCGCTTGGGAAGCTGCGGTCGATAGTTCGGCGCCGGCAGCGCGACGGCCGCCATCGCGGCGGACTCGACCAGCGGGCTCGGATGGTCCGAAGGATTATCGAATTCGAGACGCTGGCTGCGCCATGGAACGTAGAGCGCAGTATCGTCGTGGGCTGCGGCAATGGGATCGCGAACCCGATAGTTGACGGTCGCGAACTCGAAGCTCGGAAGTGGTCGCGCGGCCCGCGGGAAGGACTTGGCTGGAACTGCTCGGAATGCGCCGAATAGCGACACAGGTCTTGTCGATCCGCACGGCGTAGGTGGTACGGGAGCTGGCGGAATGTTCGAGCGAGGCGGGATTTCGCGAATGGCTTCAAGAAGGCTGCGCACAGATGCCCTGTTGACTGTCGATGGCGGACGTCTGTTCGCGGGTCCTTTGTCGGCGACGATAATCCGCACGGCGACGGCTGTCCCCTTCCCTGCAAAGCCCTTGTCGAGCCGGAGCATCAACTGGATGTTCGCGCCCGAAGTTGCGCGATCGAACAGCGAGCCGTGTTTTCCGCCGGGCTTGAAGCTGTCCGGCATGATGGCGACGATACGGCCGCCGGGCTGAAGTGCAGCAAGCGCCGCGGCGAAGTGGCGGTGAGCGGCGAACGGGTCCACGGCGCCGGCGGCGTTGCGGGCGAACGGCGGATTCATGATCACGACGGTCGGCGTATCCGATACGTGCTGATTGATCTGCGCCGCGTTAAATGACGTGACGCTGCTTTCGGGAAAAAGGTGCCGGAGCAACCCTGCGCGGACCGAGTCGAGCTCATTGATATGGAGAGCTTTGGCGCGCTCCGCCCACATGGCGAGCATTCCCACCCCGGCGCTGGGTTCAAGGACGATATCGTCGCCACCGATCACGGCGAGGTGCGACACGAGCCATGCGAGCGCCAATGGAGTGGAAAAATGCTGGGCCGAGATTTGCTCCTCGCTTCGGACCGTTTGCGTGGGGAGCCGCTTCTCGAATTCCTCAAGCGCCTCGACGATCCGGGTTGGCGTGTCGGGAAGCATCAACGAGCGGAGCGCGAGTACCGATCCGACCTCAATCGCGACGAAGCTATCGCGCTGCGTCCAGGTTCCGTCGGCCGCGGTGATGCCATATGCCGCGGTCATTGCCTTCGTCGCCAGGCTTCTCGGGAGCGGCGCATTATTATCCTGAAGCGACTGTGCAATCTGGCACGCTGCAGCGTATTGGCGCGCTGCCGCAGCAGGCGCCTGGTCGGTCTCGATGATCATGGAAGGGTCTCCTCTTTCGGGCCAATCTTGGCCCCGAAAGCCCCTCCCCTTCTCTCACTCCCTTACGACGGGCATTGCAGCCTCAGTGTGGCGTCAGTCATCCGTGGGCGTGCCAAAGTAGGCAAGGAGACGCCACGCGAGGTCAGGGTTCAGTTCGACAAACTGTCGACGCCCGTCGGTATCGTCGGCTGTTTTGTGAATGAGGCCGTCATCGCACATTCGCTGAACAAGGCGGAGAGCCGTGCTCAGCGGCAATGGGGATGAAACGCATAGATCGCCTGTGGAGATCTTTTTCTCTTCGCAATGCTGAATGAAGAGATCGATCAGCATGTCCCAAGCCGGCTCCCCCAAATATCTCTTTGATCCAACAATATGCCTGCGGAGCAACCGGCGACGTGCCGTACGCCGTGCATTCGACAGCGCCAGGTCACGATCGGGAAATCCGGTCGAACGACCAGAATCCCGGAGAAGATGATTTTTGACCATTTCCCGGAGGCCGCGACCATGTGGCCGCTGTCCGATCAGAGCGTGGCCCGATCGGCTGACGACGATGTGTTCGGTGAGCTCGATTCCCAAGTTGCTGGCGAGAGCCGCGAGTCTTTCCGTAGACGAGATATCCGCTTCGCTTGGGGTCGGATCACCACTGGGATGATTGTGCACAAGCACAATCGATGCCGCATCGAGCTCCAATGCTCGTTTGAATATGATGCGTGGATAGAGGATGAGCTGGGCCAGGCTGCCCTGCTGCAGCTGCTCGTCCGTTATGAGACGGCAGGCTCCGTCGAGGAACAGAACCCGAAGTACTTCTTCGGGAAGGCTCCCCATCGAGGTCTTGAGATAGGCAATGAGTTTCGGATCAGTCGGCGTGATAGTCCGGCCCATAAGGCTGGAGCGTAGTGCTTCGACACTGGCGGCGCGTGCCGCGAATATGAGGGCCGCAACGCTGTCTCGGCCTCCCAGGGTTCGCCGGAGAGCCTCGGGCTTCTGTGTCAGGACGCGGTCGAGGCTGCGGAATTCGCAGAGCAGCCGGTCAGCTATCTGAAGACTCTCGGAAGGTGCGACTGCAGCGATGAGGGCTGCCAGGACTGATCGCTGCCGCTCCTCCGCAACCGGGTCTGATGCCTCCAGGTTGCGGCGGCGAGGAGCGGCGGCAGAAGCCAGGAGGCAGCAACCTGCATCGTCAAATAGGCAATCGGATGCATCCCCACGTCCGCCAGCCGGCTGAAGTGCGCCAGAAGTGGCAAAGTCTGCAGGACAGCTGCCACCATCGGCCAGAAGCGATGTGCTGTCATCGCCAACATGAAGGTCAAAAGTGCCGCAATCAGGTCGAGAGCCAGATGGGCGGTATCGACGCTCGCGAACTGCGCAGGGATCAGAAGATGAACCAGCTGGTCGACGACGAGCATGCCCAGGAGGATTGTCGCCATCATCCGTTCGGGGCCCCCTCCCTTCCATAGCGCGTAGGCCGAAGCCATCAGCAGCAAGATCAAGAATATGACTATCCGCAACATTCTTCCCCGAAATCATGCTGATGGCTCCCAGTCAAGTTTCAGGCGACGAGGGCAAGCTGCGCGCCGGTTGCTTTGGCCTGATTTGGGCATCGGTGCACATCGAGACCCGCGGTCTCCTGCGCGATGTCCGCGAGCTCGCCATGGACACGCAAGACGTCACCGCTTACCTCGACCAGCGAAAGCTGAGCCTTTGCGAGACGCATGATCGATGCCTGGCCAGTCTTGGGCGCCACGCCAACGCGCTGCCGGGCAGTGACGACGCTCGTCATAAGGGTCGAGACGGCGATGAGGGCGCTGTCGAGGCTTGCTTCGGCAAGGGGAACGTCCTGCTGAAGTCGCAGGGTCATTGCATTGAGATTCTCAGGCATAACTTCTCCTTCCCCGGAAGCGAAGGACTTCCGAGCATTTGTTGGCGTTGCTTTTCAAAAGTTCAGCCGGAGACGAGCCGGGTCAGAGTCTCGGAAATTCCCAGACTTGCATGAACGACAAGCAGCAAAGCGACCAGCATTGTCATCATGAGCGCGAGGCGCGCCAAACCTTTATGATCCCGTCTCCAGATGAGCCCGAGCGGATCAGAAAGCCCTTCCACCGGTCCATCCGTGCTCCGAGCGGCGACTGCCATGTCGGTCAGGTGGATTACGGTCGAGGGGTCTCCCTCCGCGAAGTCAGATGGCACGATTTCCGCGCTGTCTGGAATGTGCATTGGATCATATGTGATCCGATCATACTTTTTCTTGAGGCGCGCATATTCGACTGCTGCCTGATCGCGTGTATCGACACCAAGGATGGATCGAGCCTTTGTAAGGCGCTGGTCGACCGTCGGCTTCGCCAGGCCGATCATGCGCGCGATCTCCTTCGAAGTTTTTCGTTCGAGCAGCGGGTCGAGGCAGGCGCGGTGCTTGCTCGTCAACCGCGACCAGCGCTCGAAGTCGGCCTCATCGCTCACGACAGCACCCGGCACCCTGGCGAGCCGGACATCCCGCGACGGTCCCTCTCGCGCCACGGCACAGCGTTGCCGCCCCACCGGAATGGGACGGACCATTAGCGCGCAACATCGCTCGCTCCCCTCGATCGACACTCGATCGTTATGGTCCGAAACATCGCGCGAGGCGGTTGATCCGGACATCTCTACATCTCTGTTAATAGGGCAAGAAGGCCATATCCGCAAACCGGCGGTCGGGGCTTAATGGTGCCAATTTGGAAGTTTAAGACATGATTGGCCAGATATGGACTATTTTAGCTTGCCTACAGGCTGCGGCTAAGCGACAATGTTGGCATCCTTGAACATCGTCTAGGGGTTTCGTCATGAGCGTTCACAAGGCTCGTATCGTGTCGGGCGGCAGGCTTCAGATTCCGGCGGACGTGCGTAAGGCGCTCGGGATCGCCGATGGGGACGATGTGCGCCTCGAGGTTGTCGACGGAGAGTTGCGCGTCCGATCATTCCAGACAGCGCTTGGCCGTGTGCGAGCTCTTGTCCGCCACCATGTCCCGGCCAGCGCTTCGCTGGCCGACGAATTGATCGCGGATCGCCGGTCGGAGGCGGCGCGTGACTGATTATGTGCTTGATGCCTCCGCCGTTCTCGCCGTGATTCAGGAAGAGCCTGGAGCGGAGCGGATCGAAGCGCATCTAGACACCGGCTGCATCAGCGCGGTGAATCTGGCCGAAGTTGTGGGCAAGCTGCAAGATCGGGGGCTTGGCGACAACGAAATCGATGAACTGATTGCCTTGCTCGACCTCGACACACGCATTTTGGACAAGGATGGTGCGGTGTTCATGGGCAAGCTGCGGCAATCCACGAAGGTCGCCGGCCTTTCGCTTGGCGACCGGGCTTGCCTTGCACTCGCACACTCCCTCGGGGCGACGGCTATCACCATGGACCGGGCGTGGAAGGATCTCGAAATCGGCGTCGCCATCGAAGTTGCCCGGTGATGAGACTGCAGCACACCTATAACGCACACGGAACCGCATGATGCGTACCGAGATCGACTTCCTGCCGCATCGCAAGCAGCGCGAGCTGGATATTATCGTCGAGATATTGTTTCAGGGCTTGCGCGCCGCGACGGAGAATGCCGTTGGCGCGCGCCGCAACGGCAGGATTCTCAAGGTCATCCTGTTCGGCTCCTATGCCCGCGGCGATTGGGTCGAGGCGCCGCAGGACGCCAACCAGTATCGCTCGGACTATGACATCCTCGTCATCGTCAACCAGAATGAGCTCGCAGACCGCGCGACCTATTGGGAGGATGCCGAGCGCCGAATCAGCGACGCCTATCTGCTCGAGAAGGTGATCAAGACGCCGGCGAATTTCATCGTCCATTCGCTTCAGGAAGTGAATGACGCGCTCGCCCATGGCCGCGTCTTCTTCATGGAGATCGTGAAGGATGGCGTCATCCTCTACCAGTCGGACGACAAGGAGCTTGGCAAGCCAAAGCCGAAGACGCCCGAGATGGCCCTGCAGGCAGCGCAGGACTATTTCGAGGAATACATGGGCGATGCGACACGATTTTTCGATCTTTACCGGACAGCGGTCGAGAAAGAATACAATAAGGAAGCGGCCTTCCTCCTCCATCAGGTCGTCGAAAACCTCTATCAGGGCCTGCTATTGGTCCTCAAATTCTACACGCCCTACGACCACAATATCCTGTTCCTGCGGGAAATGGCCGAACAGCTGGATCGCCATCTGTACGATGCCTGGCCCCGCGGCACCCGCGCGGAGCGCGCGATGTACCAGAAGCTCAAGGACGCCTATCGGAAGGCGCGCTATTCGCGTCACTACAAGATTTCGCGCGAGGAGCTGGACTGGCTGTCGGGTCGCGTTGAGACCCTCGGTCAGCGCGTTCATGAGATCTGCTCGGCACGGATCGCCGCGCTGGAGGCCGAAGCGAAGGCATAGGGTCAGCGCCGTGCCCCGCCAGCCGATCGTTGCCGGAACGGACGAGACCCGGAACGGGGCTCGGTCGAAGCGAAGCGGAGATAGAGCGGCGATCCCGAAGGGAGGCGCCCCTCCCCAGCCAACATCGCTGCTCCGCGTGAGAATTGTCGAGAACGCAGACATCTGCCGAAATGCTCCACAACTTGGCGTTGTCTGCTCGGCATGTTGGCGCTAGCCTAGCCAAGATTTCTGCCTAGCGGAGAAAAGGGGACCGGTCCTTGGAACCACAATGGCTCACCTACGGGAAACGGCTTCAGAGCATCGCTTCGACGGGGCTTCACTTCACGCGTGATCGGTTCGACCGGGAACGATATGAAGAGATCGCCACGATCGCCAACGAAATGCTGTCCGCTCTCGGTGATGTCCCGATCGAACGCATCTCAGACCTCATACCGGATTTTGCGCGTGGATATGCGACGCCCAAGGTGGACGTGCGTGGGGCGCTCGTCGAGGAGAACATGATACTTCTCGTGCGCGAGGAGTGCGATGGATTGTGGACGCTCCCGGGCGGCTTTGCCGACGTTGGTCTCTCCCCTGCTCGCAATATCGAGAAGGAGATGAGAGAAGAGGCAGGGTTGAAGGTTTCAGCCCGGCGCCTCTTCGGCGTTCGACACAAAGCCAGTTCAGGCTATCCCGCCGACGTCCGCGACTTTTACAAAATGTTTTTCCTCTGCGACCGGACTGATAACGCGCTTCCCGAACCGGGTCTCGAAACCATCGAGGCGCGTTTCTTCGGGATCGACGATTTGCCGCCCTTGTCGAGAGGGCGGACGATCGAGGCCGACATTCACGCCGCCTTTGCCTATGCCACCGATACGACAAAGCCTGCATTCTTCGACTAAGGTTGGCTCGATAGCAATATGACTGATCAAATCGCCCGGATTCGCATCACGCTCGAAGACATGAAGCCAGCCATCTGGCGCCGTGTCGAGCTGCCCGTGACCAACAGCCTAAAGACGCTGCATCTTGCGATCCAAGCCTGCATGCTCTTCGAGAACTACCATCTGTTTCGGTTCGAGATTGGCGATGCCGCCTATGGCATCCGCTTCGACGATGATGATGCTTTCATGATCCGCACCCGCGACGCCGCCAATATGCGTATCGGCAAGCTCGTCGAGTGCGGCGTCACCAGCTTCACCTACACTTATGACTTCGGGGATAATTGGCGCCATCGTGTGGAGATCGAAGAGGTGACGTCAGCAATTCCCGCGACGGACTATCCGCGGTTCGTCGATGGTGAACGGCGAGCCCCGCCCGAAGATGTCGGCGGCACGCCGGGGTTTGAAGAATTTCTTAAGGCTATGGCGAAGCCGCGCCATCCTGAGCGCGCGTCCATGGTCCAATGGTATGGCGCCATATTCGATCCCGCCGATACTAGCCCCGACGAGGTCAACGCACGGATGGCGATCCTCGCCAAGCGCCGGGCACTAGGAAGAGCAGCCTACGCCGACGCCAAATCTCGCGACAGTTAATCGATCGCCGCTTCCTGATCACGCTTACCGTTGGTCCTTTCAGCTAAGGATCCCGACGCTATATGACCGATGAGATCGTCCCGATTTGCATCACGATAGAAGACAGGAAACCCGCCATCTGGCGCAGTGTCGAAATTCCCGTCGGCAACAGCCTCAAGTGACCACGGCCTTCCGGAGCTCGTGGAGCGCTTCATTCACGGACAATGCTGCTGAAGCCGATACAGCATGCTTGGCTTCTTCCAGCACTGCTACAACACGCGGCCAACCTGTAGCCGTACTGGTGACTGCGCGTTGGATTGCGGGAACCGTCAAGCGCGGTGTCACAAGCTGGGCCGGGCTGTCGCAGCGGTCCAGCCATGCCTCGGTTACAAGGGACGAAAAGGGCTGCGCGCAGAACTCTCCAAGCTTCGCCTGACTGAGATATCGCGCTGCGACGGCATGACAGACCAACTGCTGCTCCGGGCTGATCGGGCGTTGGACAGGTGCCATCAAGGCTGCCAGCAGATGGCCATTCCAATTGATGTTGCCGCCCATAATGCGGCGTGATGCATCCTCAGATCCGTCGATCATCCGTCCAAGATCGTCCACCATTGCAAGGACGTCGCTCAGCTGCTCCTTTTCGGCGGCCGCTCGCCAGATATCGATCGGGATGGCGTTCGCCCGTCCCGCCGCGATCATCGCAACGATGCGGGCGAGGAGCCGGTACTTGACGAGCTCCTGCCACCGCGGCTCGACTACGATTGAAGCCGACGAGAATCTCTGACCCGCCGTGTCACGGCCTGCATCCCTCTCAGCAACCGCAAAACCCAGAGCGCGAACTTCGCGGATCGCATCATCAGCCCCGCTAGTGACATCGAGTGTGCGGACGGCGAGCTTCGTCAAAAGATCACCCTGTGTGCTCTGGGCAAGGAGATCAGGCGATTCACGAAGCCTTCGCGCCAGCCTCTCGGCGATTTGCGGATATTCGGGAAGCTGGACGTCAAGATCGGCCATGACCAGGGCCACCACGTCAAGCGGCGCCGGCTGCTGATCTCCCCAAAGCAGCTCTTCAAGGCTGCTCGTCGAACCGAAAAGCCTCTCGAGCGGCATCTGCGGATCCCCGACCAGCCCCTTCAACCCGAGCGAGAAACCGATGGATTTAATCGCCTGGGAGCCGACCTGCCGGACGGAGAGCAGCGGCTCCGGCGGTGTCTCCTGACCATCGTCGACAAGCAGGTCGATCGCCTCGCCCAGTCGGTTGACGGCCTCTCTCGTTCTGGACGAGAGATGCAATGCGATCGCCAGATCGAACCGAAATCCGACGTGCCGTACGAGTGGTTCGTCTTCGGAGAGGCTTGCGACGGCTTCGGTGAGACGGCGAGCGGCGAGCGGCCAGTCCTTCACCTTGCTGGCGGCCATTGCGGCTTCGCGCAGTGCGTCGGTCTTCCAGGATAGGCCCAGCGGGAAGGTCGGAAGCGCTTCCTCATAGAGTGGCAGAGCCTGGGCGGCTTCCCCCCTTCGCCACAAGACCTTCGCCTTGGCTGTCAGCACCCGTGCGGGTCGAGCGACATCGGTGATCATAGCATCGGCAAGCGCCAGAGCCGCCTCGGGCTGCTTGAGGTTTTCGTCGATCACGCGGATCAGGAGCGGTGCGGCTGCCGCACCGAGCTGCGTGATCGACAGCTCATCGGCGAGGGCTATCGCGCGCTTGAGTTCGCGTTCGAGTTCCGGCCAGCGAGGATCGGGACGCGACGCTTCGCCGAGCCATATCCGATCGAGGGCAAGAGCGGCGGCCTCACTATCGGCGGCGTAGCCACCGAGCGCGGTGACACGGTCGGCCTCGTCCAGCCTTTCCATCAAATCCAGCAGCTTGGCGAAGTCTTCGACATCGGAGATCGCAGGAGCGAGCGTCATGGGCACGAAGGCCGAGAGATCGGGGAAATGCAGGTCGTCGGCATCCAGGTCGGCTGGCGGCACCGCCTTGCGGAGAACCTCCGTCGTCCGTGCACCGGCCTTCACAAGCCTGAGCGAGAGACGAAGGAGCTCCTCGAGCGAAGCATTTCCCGGCCGCTGCAGGACCTGCCAAAGGAATACGACCTCGAACAGCCCCGGCCCCGGGACGGCGGACTTGTCCGCAGCGTCAAATTCTTCGAGAGCCTGCGCCACGATGTCAGATGCGCGGGCGTGATCGCCCATCTCGATTGCAATCCGAACCTGCAGGATGCGGAACGCAGCTGTGTCTACCGGGTCGGAAAAAGGCAGCGTGGCACCATCAAGACCCATGTAGATCAGCATCGAGGCAGTCTGAGCGACCTGCTCCCATACTTCGGGCGATGCCTGAAGGAGGCCGGGCAAGATCGAGATAAGGGCGGCGGCACTGCCGCCCAGCATCGCATGGGTCGCGATCTCGAAAATGTCAGTGGCGAGCAACGTGCCGCCCCCCAGAAAGGAGTTTGCAATTTCCCGGTGCATGCCGGTGGCCCACTCCTGTCCGCGCGTGTCGACGCCCAGATTGCGGAGCAAGGGTGACGCCCGGAGATTGTCACTCTCCAGGCGCTCGAGCCAAGGCCCGGTGAGCCGGTCGATAACATCTCCAGGTTCAAGGATGGATGGCCGTATCTGCGCGATCGTCATCAGCCTCTCCCGCGACGCCCTTCCGAGAAGAAGGCTAGTCCGGGCCAGGAGTTCGCGGTCGTCTGCCGGCCGCGCGGCGACCAGCCGACGTGCTTCGGATCGGACATCGAGTACACCCTCCGACACAACCAGCAGTTCAGATATGTCAGGCTTGGGAAACCCGTCGTCGGTGAGGGCCGAGACGCGGGCGTCCACAAGCTGAGGATGTCCGCTCGTGGAGGCGTGGATAAGCTTCGCCCATGTCTCGACGTGAGCGGTCGGACAGCCGCAGGCGGCCAGATAGCCGACTATATCCTCGATCTCGAACGCGGGAGCCGCGAAAACATGATCTGGTCCAAGGGTGAGCTGAGTTGCTAGTCGGGTTGGCAGGCGGTCAGAGAATGTCACCAGCAGCTTGCCAGCGAGACGGTCCTGAACAGCACGCAGCCGGCCGAGTGCGCCTTCAAGCGAGCGGGCGTCGCCGTCGGCGGGCAGGTCGTCCAAGACGACGTCATATGCGCGGCCTGTCTCGGCAAGCCGGGCGGCGAGAGCATCGATACGCGAGGTTGCGGCGGGTGTCGGTGTGTCGCGCAGGTCCAGCCATGCGCACTGGTCAGGGTTCCCGATTACCGCGAGCGCGAGGGCGGTCTTGCCCATGCCGGTACCGCCATGAATGAGGACGGTTCCTGTATCGAGCGCTTCACGAATGGAAGCCTCGAACTCGGGACGTGCGTGCCGTCCGGCTATTGCTCTTGGGGGCGGCGAGAAGGCCTCGGGGGCCACCGCCACGGCAGTGGTGCCGGCATGAGCGCCAGTGACAACCCCGAGAAGCGCTAGCAGCTGACTGTTCGGAACAGCAGTCGTGCCCGCCTGGTCGAATATCCTGAGAAGATCGCCGCGCCTGAGCATGCGGCCGCCCTTGGTCGTTGCAACGCGCCACGCCTCGGTGTGCAGCGCGTCGAGCGCCTTGACCGCATCGGCGGAACCGACGCCGCGCGTCTCGCCCAACTCGACGAGCTTGGCGGTGATACTATCATAGAGGTCGGTCGATGTGGGCCAGCCGGCGACCCACTGCATCGGCAGGACGATGCGAGTGATGAATTCTTCCGTCGACGCGTTGGTGAGCCACAGCCTGAAGGGTTCGCTGAGCGTTTCATTGCTCATCAGAAAGGCTTTTATTCCCGCCGCCATTTCGAGCGATTTGGGGTCGGTTGGAGCCAACTGGATACGTTGCCACGCTTCGAGCCCGGGAGTATCGAACCCGAATGGCTGGTTCTTCTCGCGTCCTATTCCGGACGTCGTGAGGAACCTGAACTGGATCGCAACGCCGTGGTTTCGTCCGAGATGGTCCCAGAAATTTCCGATGGCTTCGAGGACGCTTCCCGACCGCAACGTGACGTTACCGGAACCCGAGGTATCCTTGATTTGCTCAACTGTGGCGGCACCAGTCTCCTCAATGACATCAAGATCTTCGGCGCCTTCCAGAACAAGGACCGCTCCCTCCTGGAGATCAATCCACGCCTCGATGCTGCGCAGTATTTGGTACGAATAGCCACGTAATGAATCGACGGCCTCACGCGCGGCGGAACTTTTGAGGGGGGCAGGAACAGATGCGGTCATCGAAAGCAACTCGGGTGGGATTGTCGACCAGCGGAGTCGTTTGATCGGGCGCCAGTGTCAACCATCGTCTGCGCTATTTCAGCACTACTGAAAATCCAAGATTGCCCCAATTCTGGTCTGAATTTATGCTGGCACGATGAACCCCGAACACCATCTTGGGCCCGACGACCCCTGTGGATGCGGCAACGGCAGACGATATCGCGATTGTCACCAACGCATCGTCGATGCGCCCGAGGGGGAAATGCTCGCAATCGCCCGAACTGTCTACGCCGAGGAATGGGCCGGCAATGCATCTGCCTACCAGGAGCAGGGGCTCTACGGCATGCTCGCCGAGCATTTAGCCCAGGCGGGCGATGTGCGAGCATTGCTCGATGTCGGCTGTGGCCGCGGGCATGGCCTCGCAGCCCTGCGCAGCGCCTTCCCTGCGGCGGCCCATCTGATTGGGGTTGACGAGAATCCCGAGTGTCTGGAGGCAGCCGCAAGCTTGCTCGCGATTAAGGCGCCGCGTTCGAACATCCGGCGGGGGCGCGACGAGATTGTGACAGGCGGTCGATACGTATCGACCTATCGTGGTACCGTGCAAATCGGATCGAACGGCATCACGCTGATTCAATCGGATGTCGTCGTTCAAGACCCAGAGGTTGAGCGAGTTCTCGACACGTTGGGACCGTTGGATGCGCTGACCCTATGGTTCAGCGGCGTGCACAAGGCACGGAGCGCGACAGAGATCGTGCGACACTTCAAGATCAAGAGTGACGCTGAGCACCGTACCTTGATTGAGAACAGAGCGCTCGCCATCGCAGGCGAACGATTGCGGCCCGGTGGCGCCCTTCATCTCGTGGTTCGGGCTTGTGCGATCGACATCGATCAGGTCGCTCATGCCATGCGCCTCGACTATTCCGACTGGCTGGAAGACAAGCCGTTCCGTGTCGAATCGATCGGATCAATCCCATATGAGGAGCCCGCTGATGGTATTGTTGTTCGTTCCACGGACAGCGGGGTGAGCGCGATGCCGAACTACGCCATTTCGATTTTGATCAGGCGGGAAGGCTAAGGACCATCCGACATTTGGATCGCCGATATCATCGGGGCTTCCGCCATGTCATCCGCGGTGACAAACTCAGCTTCGATGACAGAAACTGCCGTATCTCGTGCACTCCGGGCAGCTCAGTTAGGCCCGATCTCCCTGGCGGGACGGCAATGACGAAAAGCGTTATGATGCAAGACTATACTGCGTATCCGGCAGAATGGTTGCGCCCAAGTCGATCAACTGGAGGCGTGCACTCTCAGATAGATCGCCAACCGACAGGACGCGTCGCGCTGTTAGCGCCACAAAGACCTGCGTATCGGCACGGGCGATTTTCTCAGCCTTGCGAAAGCTGACCAATGAAGGCGCTTTGATCTTATAACGCATGACAGTCTCCGCCCACCATCGTAGCGGCGAATTTTGAGCGTAAGGTTAACGCATCCATTGGGGCCTTATATCCGATTGACCGCCGCCTCGCAATCAAGACGTCCGGCGCCTTGAGAATGACCGTGATGGCCCAAACTCACAGACGATTTGCGAATGACATCAAACAGTTGGTCTCGGCTGAGCGGCGGCTCATCCTCCGCGTGGCGCTTCGACTGCAGCAAAGCGATCAAACCTGCGGCTTGGGGACAACAACCACTGGTACCCCATCCGTCCTTCAACACGGAAACATTGCTGCCATAGACAACGCGCCCGAAGGGGGGCGTGATCCCAACAAGATCGGGTTTGGGTGACGTAAGGGGCTGTCCCGGAAACTGGCCAGGCCCGCGGCTCGAATAATACCACATAGATCCGTCTGGCTTGGCCGCACCCACCGTCAATAGATCCGAACGGCCCTTGTGGAGCCAGATCGAGTTCGGCTCGTGGCCATCCGGAGTTCCTCCTGCCAAATGGTGATAATTGCCTGCGCTGAAGCAGACGATAACACCTGCGGCGATCGCATCATCGAGCGCCGGGATGAAGTCGCTGTCGGCGGGGACGGGTGGCGGGCTCCCGCTCTGAACACCAAAGCTGTTGCTCGCGATGACAGTGGCACCTTCACGAGCGAGCGAAGTCAGCTCATCATAAATGGCCGCGAGTTCGGTATCGTAGAAGTGCGTGCGACACGACATAATCATCGCATCGGGCGCGACCCCGTCGAACTCACCGCCCTGACTGCGGGTACCGGCCGCGATAGCCGCGCACATGCTTCCATGCCCTTGCCAGTCGGTCCAGGGGTCTTCACCATTGGCTGCCCAAGAGCGCGGATGCCGCTTGTAATGAGGAAATTCGGGACGCAGACCATCGATACCGGTGTCGACGATCGCTATGACCACACCCTCTCCACGAGAGTGGCTCCACGCTTGCGGGGCCCCAATCGCTTCGATGACGTCATCGAGCGATTGCTGCGCTTCGCCTTCGGGAGCGAAGGCCAACGGATTATAGAAATCCAGTTGTTCGAGCGAGTAACGATAGTCTTCGACAATCTCGGCACCATAGTGCTGACGAGCGGCCTCAAAGCTCTCCGCCATAAATGAGACTTGCGCGGCAGGCACATCAAGACTGATAACGCGGCGCTCGGGCAGGGCGACGGCAACGGCGCCCCCAACCGCCTCGATCGCAAGCGATGCCTCAAGCGCTTCGCGCGTGGGGAAGCGCAATTTGTACCGACGGGTTTCCGTGCGACGCTCATCGAGCAACTCTTGCCCTAGCACTGCTTCACTCGGCAACTTGTCCTCCCTTCGGTTCGGCGGGATCAGTGGGCTCTGTGGGCTCGCAGAATGCCTCCAGACCTTTGAGTTTCTGGACTTTCCGGAAATCGGTAAGCGTAGTACCGCAAATATATACGCCGCTCTTTTCGATTGCTCCGGTTGCCGGGTCGTCCAGGGTGAAGCTGGCAACCACACCTCCCGAGACAGCGATCGCCTTTGCCCCCAGAGCCGTCCAGAGGTTTCTGCGCGTGAGCAAGCTCCCGCCTTGGCTGTCGAGATGGACGCGCAAGACGCGAGTGTCTGCGCCGAGAAATTCTGCTTGAGCAATAGCGGCGGCAAGACGAACCGTTCCACCCTCCCCGGGCTTCGTCCAGCTCTGATAAAAGTCGTCGAACCGCTTGATGGCGCCTTCCAGGCGTGCCTTACTGTCGGCCGAGGGAGGAGGCGCCGCCGTGAGCTTCGCCTGCGCTGTGCCACGTGCCAGGTCGAGGCGATTTAATTGGCACAGGACGCTGTTATTCTTGCTGACGGCAGGGTTAATCCGATACTTTGGTATTACCAATCCAGGCTCGATGGCGGCAATGGCCCGCGCGAGAAGTTGAGCATCGAGCTCGGTCTTTATGCCCCGTAGTTCGGTGTCGGTTCGCAGCATACCGGCGACGCCTGTTATGAGCGTACTAACGCCCGCACCGACAATTTCGACTCCGATGGTTCCGTCTGTGCATGACGCAAGATCGCCGACGGCTAAGGCGCTTTTCAATTGCGCTTCCACGCCCATTGCTTCGGCCCGGAAGGTCAGCAACGCGGATAGGTCGAACTGGTCGCTGCCAGCGATGAGGATTGTTTTCGCAGGCGGCTTCGCCTTCTTTACGATTTCTTCTGCGGCTTTGCGGATAGCGCTTGTCGTCAGCATCGCGGCTTCCGCTTTGCCTGCCCCATCTCCGAGGGTCACTTTTCCTTCTGCTGGCGACTGCGGCAAAAACGAAAAGCGAGCCTTCTCGAGGGCAATCTCGGCCTCGATTTCAGCCTTTCGTGCGTCGGCTGCCGCTTTGCGAGCCTCTGATCGCGCCTTTTCCGTTTCGGCGACCTCCTGCGCGCTATTTTCATTGGCCGATTGAGCACTGCTCTGGCTCGGACAAGAGGCGGCAGCGATCAGGAGTGATGAAATCACAAGGTGTCTTCTCATGCCCGTTCCCCCTCAGGCCTTCAGAATCGGTAACAGGCTGCAGTAAACTCCCTTAAACCTCAAGTCTGCGGGACATAAATATTATCCCCACATTGACATGTATCATCTCATTACGAGATAATTGAACTTATTATCAGGTTCATAAGGCGAGCGTATTCCGTTTGCATCTGCGTATCTTTTTGAATGCGACTCGGGGTCGCGGCATTATCCTTTGCTCAGAATCCACATGTCGGCAGTGCTGGTCGCAATCAACCAAGGCCTTGAAGCATCACGCCGATCTATTATGATTATGGCTGTGGGGTGGACAGAGCCGGCAATCGCTCCATAGGATTATCCTGCCGGGTATCACTACGCTCGTTGTTCGCGTCGAGCGGTCGCGGTCGAAATCATCGAGGCGACGCACCTTGCATCAGTTTGGCACCGGCTATCCCGGGCGCCCGACATCTGTCGGCCCGAGAGGCCAAGTGCATTCATGCCACCGAACCGCGATTTCCGCAGCCCGACGGGCGGGCTGAATGCAGAAGACTCGTCCATCGCCGAAGGCAAATCCGCGATCGAGGAAGACATTGAGTCCCTGTTCCGGAAGGAAGCCCCGCGCCTCACCCGGTATTTCCGCGCGCGGCTTCGCGATGGCGACGACCCAGGCGATTTCGTCCAGGAGTCCTTCGTTCGTCTTGTGGGCTCGTTGGCGCAGCGGGCGATGCCGACACCCGGTGCCTACCTGCAACGCATCGCCCGCAATTTGCTTTACGACCGCGGCAAGCGCGCGGAGGTGCGACTGGCATCGTTTCATGTGCCGATCGGCGAAGGATGCGAGCCGGCTGTCTCGCCCGATCAGCATCACGGTATCGAAGCTGAGGACGTGATGCGCGCTTATCGCCGCGCCTTGGCCGAGCTGCCCGATCGCACGCGAGAAGTATTTCTGCTTCACCGTGTTGAAGAGCTTGCCTACAGAGAGATTGGGGAAAAGCTCGGGATTTCGATTCCCACGGTGCAATATCATGTCGCACGCGCTCTCGCCCACATTGACGCGGCCCTGGAGCGGGAATGAACGAAGATAATGATACGCCAAAGCGGCCCGGTAATCTGAGGGACGAGGCCGCTGAATGGTTTGCGATCATGCGCGGCCCGGATGCCGATGCGCGCCGCGAAGAGTTCGAAGCATGGCTCGCACGAGGTGCCCTGCATCGAACAGCCTATAACAAGATCGCGGAGACGTTCAGTATCGGGAAGGGGCTGAAGGAGGATGCGCCGGACGACGCTGACTCTGCCGCGCCGAGTCCTACCAGTCAGAAGCCCGGAAAACTGAAAATGGCCGGGCTTGCACTGGGCCTCGTCGGCGCGGCGGCGGCGCTCTATCTCGGCGTGGTTTCGCCCGGCAAGCTCAAGAAGGACGGTCCCGAGATCGCCAATAGCAGTACCACCGGTGGGACCTCGAGCCAGCTGCAGAGCAAGCTCGGTGAGATCCGGGAAGTGCAGTTGCCGGACGGATCGCACGTGACGCTCGATACCGATAGCCTTGTGCTGACCAAATTTGACCGGGACCTGCGTGATGTTCGGTTGGTACGCGGTCGTGCCCGGTTCAATGTAGAGAAGGACAATCGGCCGTTCGTCGTGGCAGCGGGAAATGGGACCATAACCGCGCTGGGAACAAGCTTCGACGTTGGCCTGGCTCGCGACGAGCGGGTCACGGTCCAACTCTTCGAAGGCTCGGTCGACGTCCGAGTTCGAAGAGATCTGTCTGCGGCCGAAACGCCAGTCCGGCTTGCCCCTGGTCAGCAGCTGATTTTCCGGGCCGAGAAAGCGGCGGCCCCGATTCAGGTGACCAATGCGCCCGTTACCGATCGGCGTTGGCCCGAAGGGGTCAGGGAGTATGACGGCGTGCGGCTCGGCGATGTCCTCGGGGAAGCGAACCGCTACGCGACCGGGCCTATTTTGGTGGCGGCCGCAGACGTCAGCGACAGAAAAGTTTCAGGCACGTACCGCATTCGAGATGTCGAGCGGCTAGCCGAGAATCTCGCCGATATGCTTCGCTTGGCTCTCATTCGCGGAAACAATCAGCTGCTTCTCGTCAAGACGTGCCCATCACCGCGGAAGGAAAACTGCACGCCGCCCTCATAATTCGAGAGACCGACTCGTCGCTTCCCCAACACCGGCGCGCTCGCCGGGGACAGGGAGGCGAAATTCATGTCAGTAAGGGGCCAAATCTTTACGTCCGCGATTGCGATCAGTGCGGCGCTGGTTTGCACACCCGCGGCCGCGCAGTCTGAGCAGCGCCGCGGTTATCAACTCGAAGCCCAGGATTTGGGTTCTGCATTGCGCGCGGTCGGGCGAACGTCGAACAGCGAGATATTCTTCGAGACGGAGATCGTAGACGGAAAGCGAGCGCCAGCCCTGAAAGGGCAATACACGCCCCGCGAGGCCGTAGAAGCTCTGATCCAAGGGACGAACCTCGTCATCCTCGAACGGCGAGGGGCGATCATTATCCGTGAGCGATTTCCCGCGTCGCAAGCGGCAGTGAACGATAGCAGCGGTCAAAGCGAGATTATCGTTACCGGATCGCGCATTCGCGGGGGCCCTGCGACGTCCCCCATCACGAGCATCTCTCGACGAGATGCGGAGCGGGCGGGTCAAACCGACCTCGGTCAAGTGATCCGCGATCTCCCGCAGAACTTCTCGGGCGGTCAGAATCCCACGATCGCGCCGACGGGCCAAGGCAGTTTTTCGAACGTCTCCGGTTCTTCGACTCTCAATCTGCGAGGTCTGGGCCCAGATGCGTCGCTGACGCTTTTGAACGGTCATCGCGTCGCATTCGATGCCATCAGTCAAGGCATCGATATCTCGGCAATACCGCTGGCGGCGATTGAGCGCGTTGATGTGATAACCGACGGCGCATCGGCACTCTATGGCTCGGACGCGGTAGCCGGCGTCGCCAATATTATTCTCAGGCGCAGCTTTGACCGGTTGTTCACTTCCGCGCGGATCGGCGCCGCGACAGAGGGTGGAGCCTTTGCGCAGCAATATAGCGCTGTAGGAGGTCCTTCGTGGAACGGTGGTAGCGTTATGCTCGCCGGCGACTTCTCCCGAACTGGCGAAATCAAAGGACGACAGCGATCCTATACCAGCAACCTTCTTCCCGACTCCACTGTCTTGCCCGGTCAAAAGCAATTGAGCATCGTCCTCGCAGGCAGGCAGGAAATCTCCGATAGAAGTGTCTTCGAGATTGACGGCCACTTTACGCATCGCACGACGGCGCGCTGTATTTCGCCGACCAGTGCCGCCGTTTCGATAAGCTGCTACCGGCAAGGGAGTGTTGTCGCCTCGGGCGTCGACAGTTGGTCTGTGTCCCCGGCATTCCGCTTTTCACTGCCCTCGGGTTGGAATCTGAATATCCTAGGAACTTACAGCCAGAGCAACAACACGATCTCGAATCTCACATATGCCGGCGGCCTCGAGACAATGCGCGTTTTGCCCAATTATGATAATAGCTTGAGGTCGGGCGAAGCTGGCGCAGAGGGGCCAATTTTTGGTTTGCCCGGCGGCGACGCAAGATTGGCCATCGGGGCGGGTTATCGCTCCAATCGTCTTCGCGTCGATTCTCGCCGAATTGTTGGTGGCGTTGAGGCGCCGATCGATGTTTTTCGTGAATCGCGCGAAGTCTTGTTCGGCTACGGCGAAGTGTCGTTGCCGCTGATTTCAGAGACAAATGCGGTCGCCTTCGCAAGCAAACTGCAGGTGAATGGCGCAATCCGCATCGAGGATCATAGGGGAATCGACCGTGTTACGACGCCGAAGCTGGGGCTGATTTACGCGCCCATCAACGGGTTAGAACTCAAAGCAAATTGGGGCAGATCGTTCAAGGTTCCGACGCTCTTCCAGACGGGCCAAACGACGAATGCACAGTTGGTGCCGGGGTTCATTTTCAACCCCGCGCCCGCAAACGCCAATCCCGTGCTCTTGGTATTTGGCGGCAATGGGAACCTTCAGCCGGAACGTGCGACCACATTAAGTCTGTCATCGTCGATCGAGCCCGCGGGCCTCCCCGGGCTGAGGATCGACTTGGGATACTTCAGAATTCGATATAAAAATCGCGTCGCGGAGCCGATTTCTCCGGTGACAAGTGCATTGCTCCAGGTGTTTGGCGACTTTGTAGCGCTCAATCCATCGGCGACAGACGTGCTCTCGAGCGTCGACGGCCTTACCGGCACATTCGCAAATTTTACAGGCGCCCCCTTCGATCCCGGCGCGGTCGCAGCGATCGTCAACGATCAGCTCCAGAATATATCTCTGCAATCGGCCGAAGGTTTCGACGGATCAGTGAGTTTTCTCCATGATCTTGGAGACGACAGGACGTTGTCATTCAAGGGCGCGCTGAGCTACCTCGATAGCTCTCGGCGGATAACGACCGCTCTTCCGTCCATGCCGCAAGCGGGCTTGATATTTCAGCCGCCACACTGGCGCGGAAGAATGAGTGCGAGCTGGGAGGAAGCCAATTTCGTTCTGAGTGCGTCCGGATCATTTGTTGGCGGCACCAAAGACAATCGATTCCAGCCGAGTGCGAGAGTGCAATCCTTTGTGACTTTCGACACTGTCGCGACGTTCCGAAGCGCGAGGGCGAGCGGCCCACTGTCGGGCACGAATTTGACCATCGCTATTCAAAATTTGTTCAATGAGAAGCCCAGCCTCATTCGAACGGTCGATCCGGCGGCATTCCGATATGACTCGATCAATCATTCGCCATTTGGGAGGGTAATAAGCCTGACGTTGTCGAAGGCTTGGTGACGTGTCGTTCCCAAAGCGCTTCGCCGCGACATTGATGGCCGGGGCAGCGGGCGTCCTCCCACATTCCGCGCTCGCCGCCGATGTCTGCGCGAGATTGGCGCCACCAGCACAGAAGGAGATTCGTAGCGGTCTCGTCACGCCCGAGCTGCTTGCGCAGCTACGTGATATTGGGCCGGCGACGTTGCCAGACCGCCGCCGAAAGCTGTTCACCATATCGCCTGACGGAAAATGGGTGGCGTTTTTCCTCCATCGAGGATTTCCAAACGAAAATGTGTACTGTGCCGGACTGGCTATTCTTTCGCTCGAGAGGCCGGCAAATGTTCGGATCCTCGATTTTAGCCGCGAACTCATCCGTGACGAACCGCCCAGATATGGTTGGGCGACGTTTCCGATTGGAACTGCCGCGCCAGTTACGCCCCGTTGGGAACCGGCGGGGCGCTGGATCGCATATCTGAAACGCGAGCATGGTTTGACTCAGGTGTGGCGTGTCGATGTCGGCACGGGGGCTGCCAGTCAGGTCACGAATTCTCTCGTGAATGTCGATGACTTCCGGATTACTGAGGACGGACGAACGGTTGTTTATTCGTCCCGCCCAAAATTGCCCGAAAAATCAGCTGAGATTGATCGGGAAGGATTGAGGGGCTGGCGGTTCGATGCGCGGGCGTTTCCGGTGCGTGGTGCGAGGCCTCAGACGCCCGACGCGGATCGCTTCTTGACGAGTGTAGATCTTGAAGAGGGGCGGGAACGAGAGGCGCGTGCCGATGAGGCCAATCTGTTTGACATAGCTCGAGGTCTTCCGGGAAACACCACGGCGTATTCGAGAGCTGCTGGCGGCTCGGAAGCATGGGCGGAAACCATCGACACTCCACTCTTCCCTCCCCTCTATCGCTTGACGGCCAAACGTAACGAAAAGTCAGAACAGTGCCATTTCAGGGCCTGCGAATTCGATTGGTCCACTTCAGTCTGGTGGAATGACGATGGAACCAGGATTAGATTCACCCGCCGCGAAGGTTGGGCCAACAGCCTCACCGCCATTTACGAATGGATTCCGGGTCGAGGTGAACCAAAACGCGTTCTCCTCACCAGCAACGCGTTGATCGAATGTCAGCCGATCGCAGATGACCTGCTCTGCCTGCAGGAGCGGTCGCAACGACCGCGCCATTTCGTGAGACTTCAGCTCGCTGCCGGCCAAATCAAAGAGATATTTGATCCGAACCCGGAGTTTTCGAACCTTTCGCTCGGGCGCGTAGAGCGCTTGAATTGGCTCAACGCTAAGAATGTGCCCTTTTATGGGGATCTTGTTTATCCCGTCGGGTACGAGCCTGGCCGCCGCTACCCGATGGTGATCGTTCAATATCGGACCAAGGGATTTCTTCGCGGGGGTATCGGGGACGAGGTGCCGATCCAAACGCTTGCCGGAAGAGGCTACTTCATTCTCAGCGTCGACAATCTGACATATGAAGATATCGTCGGGAGAAAACAATCAATCGAGCAACTCGTAGCAGCCTTCAACGACGATTTCAGAGGTAGACGGAGTATTTTATCGGCGATCGAAATCGCCACCCGGCGACTGATCGACAAGGGTCTCGTCGATCCGCAGCGTATCGGAATCTCCGGACTGAGCGATGGATGCACCACAGTTCAGTTTGCCGCGGTAAATAGCCAGCTTTTTTCAGCTGGGTCAGTCTCAGGCTGTGGATGGGAGCCCTTCCAAGACGCGATCTTGGGGCCAATGATCGCGCAGAACTATCACGAAAGCGGGTGGCCTCGCCTCGCGGACGCGAACCCCGGGTTCTGGTCGAAGATCTCAATCACCCTTGATCCCCGACGCGTGAGATTTCCGTTCCTTTTTCAGGCTTCGGACAATGAATATCTAGCGATGGTCGGTAGCCACACGGCGTTAGTTCAAGCAGGGATCCCCAGCGATCTCTATATTTTTCCGGACGAAGATCACATCAAATGGCAACCCGCGCACCGGTTGGCAGTCTATAGGCGCAATCTCGATTGGTTTGATTTCTGGCTAAAGGGCTTGGTGCCGAGCGATCCAGCACGGAAAGCAGAAGCCGAGCGGTGGTCGGAAATGAAGGCATCGTGGAAGAGACCGATTCCAAAGTAGATTACGATTATGCACGCGACCAATGTGCGGACCAGGCCTCTGCATCCAGAAGGGCCATGATCCGCGGGCAGTCATTCAGCCCATTCCCGCCGCTCGATCGACGAAGCGGCTCGATTGCGGAGCGATCGATTATCCCGTGCCCTGCCAGGCGCCCATCGCATAGTCGATCGATTATTTGCGATCGATGCCGATCGATGAACTGTGCAATGAAGCCGTCGGGGCTTCCCTTGCCCGCCCTTTCGACTACCTCGCGCGGCAGCACGGATGCAAAAGCACGACGGGCGACCGAACGATCGACGCCGCCCTCACAGGATTCCCACGACGGAATGCTTAGGCACAGTTCAACGACCGGCTGAGACAGGAGAGGCGAGATCATTGGCATCGCGAGCTGTTTATCTCGATGCTCGACGTGGTTCATCGCCTGAAGAATCATCGCAACGTGACCGAGCTTTCCGAGCGGGGCGTCCCGTGGTGGACTTAGCCAGGGGTGCTCGACCGCTCGGCCTCGCTCGCTTGCGACAACATCCGGGTGCAAATAGTCAGATACGGCGCTCCAGCGCATTTTCTTGGAACGCGAAAACAAAAGCCGGACGGTCTCGATCAATGCCTCACCGACGCCGGCTCCCGTGATCTGGCATATATCGCGCAGCGTGTTCATAACGCCGGGCGAAAACCCTTCTTTACGGAATCGGTCCGCTAAGGGTCGCGCGGAATGCGTAAGGTAGAACACATTGTCCCCGCCGGCTCCAACAAAGAAGGCGTCGGCATTTTGTGTAGATGCGGCCTCACGGATTGCATGATTGTAGGCTTGTTCATGTGATTTGCCGCACGGGAATGGGATCCCTTCGGCAACAGACCTGTCCAGGTCGATGAGCCGGTCAATATAGGGCATCTCAATGAGCTCAGCCCCAAGGGCAGCACTAACCGCACGAGCATACTCCGTCTCGTTTCCGGTCGTGTCAGCGGTCGTCAAGGTCGTGCAAACAAAATCGGAGCCCGCGCCCGCGAGACAGGCAGCGACTATTGACGAGTCCAATCCACCTGACAGCCCCACCAACGGCCGATTAAAGGATGACCGCCAAGCGGAAAACGTCGATCCGAGCACGCCGAAAAGGCAATCGGAACTTGGTCCGGATGCGCCGATCGGCTCTATATGGTTCCAAGGATTCCACAGCGGCGTTGCCACCACTCTTGACCCGACGATCGAGAGTGCGTTTCCTGGGAGCAGCTGCATTATTCCTTCAACCGCTGTATGCTCTGAAGGAAGCTGGTGATGATAGAGGAAACGACTGACAGACTTCCAGTTGACCGAGCGGCCAACGACGCCCCAATCAACTAGAATTTCCGCGTCGGACGAAAATGCAATGACGCAGTCAGTCTGACTCCAGTAGCAAGGGAGGCCCCCAGAGGGTTCGCGCACAACGTTGATGGCATTCTGGTTGATGGCGATGGCGACGAAGTTGCCCCAAAACTCGTCGACGAGGCGGCGTCCGCCGCTCTCCATCACCGCCAATTCATCGTCATAGGACAAGGCTTTCAGTTGTTGTCCCGGCCCGCGATCGCAAAACAGCTTGCCGATGACAAATCCACGGCCGTTTGCGACGGTGATGATGTCGTCAGGATCGTTCGTGAAAAGAAAGACGTTCCCTTCCTGGTGTCTCAGTGAAAGATCGGAACGCGAGCAAAATTCGTTGACGTCGTGATCGGACGGATGATTTCCGACGCATACAAGAAGGAGGTAAGAAAGGCGCATTATGCCACCAGAATGGGCATAAACATCCGGACCCTATCAGGCTTTTCGTTGAGGACTGTGGCCCCGCGCTGCACCCAGCAATGCGCTGCAAACGGATCGGTCTGCACGCCCACGACGATCTCGGCCTGTAGTCCACGATTGCGACATGTGGCGACGAGCGCCAAGGAACGCTCCAGACATCGATCATGGCTTCCTACCAGTAGATCAGTAAATTCGAACGCCCGCAGGATGGTCGCGAGCGACGCTTCGGTGCGTGGTTGCTCAGTCTCAATCACGTTCTTCTTGAGCCTTGCGACGATGCGTTGAAGAGGCCAACGCCTTAGTCGCCTCTTCCAGAGAAGCCGCGCCACCAATGCTCGGATGGTTTCGATAGGCGATAAGGTGGCGCCACCGTCGTGCGTCGACGTCGGCAATATTGTCGCTACCGGTTTTGGTATGACCGCGTTTTCGACGACCGCGAGAATCCCGCGCTGCGCCAATTTCGTCAGCTGATGGCTGTCGGCCTCCGACGGATTCTGCTCGGTGATCCAGCGATGAAATGCGTCGTGATTGCAGTCGGCAAGCGCAATGTAGCGCCCCGAGTGCAGATCGAGAATGATTGTACGGCTTTCTGCAGAACAGAAGCTGAGCCCATCGCGAAGTGCGTAATTCATAAGTCAGAGTGGCCTGTAGGCGCGCGAACCTGAGTAAGATTCACGCGCCCAACGGCTCAATCGTCCGAAAGACCGGCGCGGGGAAGCTGTCCGCCGACGCCGTCGGTCAGAATCTCGCCGACACCTTTGGTTTCCTCGGTGACGGCGCCGAGATCGATGAGATCGTCATTCTGTTCGTGGTTCATGAGATTCTCTCCATTCGCTTTCGATCGCTGCGGAACGCAGCATTGCGAATGTTAGTGAGGCTCTCCCTGATCAGCGACGCGATAAGGCCCCGGATATGGGAGCGCTTTGGGTGATCCGCTCGGACAAAGTCGAACTGCTCGCAGGAGTGGTTTCATTATCATTGCAGAATCAATATGAAAGATCGTCGCAGTGAGGACTCCCCACGGCCGCGGCAATTTCAATTACGCGTCGCAGACGCCGGCGATGATAGGCCCAAATCGACCGGACGAGGTCTGGCCATCGACCTTCTACGGTCAAGGCCTGCACCGCCCTAAGCTCGTCCGCCACGCCATTGAGAACCGCGGGCTCCCTCAACCTCGCGACGCTGAGTCGCTCACCAGCAGACGCGACCGCGCAGGCAAGTTCACCGCTTGGAGATACTGCCGCAATTGCTGAAAACAGGCGAGCCGTCGCAGCCGCAAGGCTGGCCGGCGTTGTCAGCTCCGGAAGAGGATCGATGGCCATCTGCACGGCTGACTTGGCATCGATGCGTTTCGGATTCAGGGCACTGCGAACGAGCTGGCCATGCCAAAAGTACAGGTCTCGCAGTTCGGCGACACCGACATTTGGTATTTCGTAGCCGCCTCCGGCGTGCAGTGAGAGCAGGCGTTCGCCAACAAGCTGGGAAGCTGCATTCCGGATCGGCGTTACGCTCGTACCATAGTCATCGGCCAGCGATCGCTCGATCAGCGTGGTGCGCGGCGCGAAGCGGCCACGAAGGATATCGTCCTTCAGGAGCGCGTATACGCGAGACGATGTAGCGGGGCTGGAAAGCATCATGGCGGAAGCCCAATCCTGCCGCGACGACCGGCTGAGTACCGGATGCGATCGCAAATGGTGGTGGGTTGGACAGGCATCCAATCAGTTTCGCGATTCTTCTCATGGTACGTTCACTGCTCGCACCAAATAAATCAGAGAAAACCGCGAGGTCAAAAGAAACAGTCCTCAATTCTGGAGCAATATTCTCCGTTGAACTGCACTCTTCAACCAATTTCTATTCGGGCATTTCCTTGGCCTGCGCGACCGCCTCGTCCAGTCGGGCCAGCGCGAGCCCTATCTGCAATTGCACTTGCGCGACATCTATATGCAGTTGCTCGGCGATTGCTTCATATGGCAGCCCGTCCAGCGCGTGGGTGAGAAATATCTGGCGCATCTCCTCCGGCATATCAGCTACCGCAGCTTCGAAGCTTCGGCGACCCGGCGTGTCTGCTCGGGCGGGAAAAACAGTCGAAATTTTCACCCAGGCGCGAACCCAGCTAGTGCCGTCCGGGTTGACCTCGATTACCCGCTCATCCTGATCAATTCGGAGGAACGATGTCGTGGCCCATCGTTCGCGAGCTTCCCGGATTGCTGGATGCGCCGGTGCCGTCAGACGTTTTAGTTCCTCTGCCACGCGTGCGGCGAGTTCTCGCCTTCGAGCCCGGCGCTGGAATCCCATCTCGACGAGTTCGCCGTTCTCCAGAGAATGGAGGAGTTGCTGGAGAAGCTCGATTATTTGGCGGGTGGTCATGATGTATGCCCTTCGTGACGGCCGACCGTTCGCAAAGCGGTACGGGTCGACATGGAATATGGTGCGCGGTCAGGGAACGCTGGGCTCGAACTCCCTAGGCATTCCTCTGATCTGCCTTTCGCTTCCCTCTCCCCTCCTTCGCGTCCATATGGACGCTGAAATCCTTGGGGCCTGTCTCATCCGGTGATGCAGGCAGGGTGCGTTGGGGTCTGCATGACTGACAAATTTTCGCTCGATCGCTTTGTGGAGGTTCAAATTCTCACCTATGCGCCTGCGCTCGCCGAATTACGGCGAGGGGAGAAGCGGACGCATTGGATGTGGTGGATATTTCCTCAGCTTGCGAAGCTAGGCCGCAGCTCGACAGCGCAGCAATTTGCGATTCACTCGGTGAAGGAAGCTCAGGCCTATCTGGACCATCCGATTCTAGGGCCACGTTATCTGGAATGCGTGACGGCTCTGCAGGACCTCAACACCAGCGATGCCAATGCAGTCTTCGGAGAGGTTGACGCCAAGAAGCTTCGCTCATCGCTCACCCTGTTCGAGCTAGCCTATCCACATCCGCTATTCGCCGCAGCTCTTGATCGTTGGTTTGGCGGTGTGCGAGACACGAGAACGTTGGAGTTGCTCGGTAAAGCATGACGAGGCCAAAGCACAGAACACCTCAGCCGGGTGATCCCATGTTCACCCTCACTGAGTTGGAGGGGCCGGAGGGCGGCGACCCCCGAACGTTAAGCTTCGCCAACGCCCAAGTCCAACCTCTGGATTTTGCGACTCTGCAATGTGCGAAGATTCATAGACCAGTGACCATTCCGCTCGTTTGGCGCGGCGGCACGCTGATCGATACGACGATCGAGGGACGTACGCCCGGCGAAACCGTCGACGCATCGGCAATTCTTGAAAGCAAGTTCACTTCCAAGGCGATCGGCCTCGTAAAGGGGGGCTGGCTCCCATCGGCCTTCGCGGTGATGTATCAGAAGACCATGATCCTGGTGGACCGCAATGTCGTCAGCCAGATCACCAGCCGCTTTGAAAACGGCAAGCGGCGCGGCGAGCAGGAACCCGATTTTATCGACCTGTTCGCAGACCAGCCCATCCGCATCAATCCGCTCCTTTTCGTTCTCGAAGGCAATCGCCGTACGATTCCGACGCCGGACGAGGCGGCGGCGCAACTCGCGGAGGTCGAGATGAAGCTGCGCGCTGCTCTTCCCGAAGCGGAACTCGCCATCGGCCCCGACAGTCTAAAGGGCGCACTCGGACTCATCGAAGATTCAAGGGCATCTCTGGATTGCAAGCAGCGCTTTCTGCGCCATATCGCTCCCCGGATGACTTCGCCGGTAGCGCAGCGCGACGTCGAGACGCGGTGGAAGCAGATCATCGAGGCCGCCGACCTCCATTCGGTGCCGCGACAGTCGCTGGTCGTGCTGGCCGCTCTCAGCGCAGTCGCGGTGCCCAACTGTAAGAGCCCCGCCAAGCGGCTGCTCAAGTTCCGAAACGGGTATTCCGAAGCTGACGCCTACAATGCGCTCGCCGACCTGCGGGCCATCGAGCTTTTCATCGGATGCCACTGTCTGTTTCCGGAAGAGCCGATGCAGCTCTGTACCGGCGACAAGGATATGGCTTTGCTCTGGAGCGGTCTTCAGGCTTCGAACTTTCGGCGAAGCGGGACAGGTTTCAGCTACGACATGGCCCCAGTAGAGGGACTGTTTCCTCAAAGCCTCGGGCTTTCGTGGAAAGCTTATCTGGAAGAGGGGAAGTGATGTTCTGCCCATTGGCGATCGAATGGGGAAATGCCGCCGATTGGGCTTCGGCTATTGCGAGTTTCTGCGCCGTCGTCGCGGCGCTGTGGATCGCGTTCGGTCAGGAACGAAACGCCCGCAAACTCGGGCAGATCGCCAAGAACGAGGAGCACGCACGCACGGCGCATCTTATCGGGGAAGTCATAAGACTGACCGCCGAGATCGAGGCGTTCGCGAACGCGGGCGCGATGTTCGCGGAGATGGGTGGAGGCCGGGATGGAGGATTGGTTTCCCATAGTCAGGACATAGAAGGTGCTCGTGCGCAGTTGTCGGCGCTTCAGCATTATCCTCAATCCGACCCGCGTATCTTCGGCGAGATCGGTCGCATCATCCGAGAAAGTGCTCTTCCTTCCGATTTCTTGGCCAGCAGCATTTCCTTTCAAGGGATCGTCTGCCGCGGTCTAGCCGAAAGGCTGGCGCCCCGCCGCGCGATCCTTGCGCAGCTGCTTTCATCATAATCGTGAGGCGTTGACCGTTCCCGACGCCCACCGTCTCAATGAAAATTACGGCTTTTGACGAGTTCGGGGGCTGGCACCTGCGCCCTCCCCTTCCCCGATCGAGGATCGGGCCCGCCGCCACTCATTGCGCCATCGGCACGCCCCATGGCCAAGCGGAACGACACGTCGCGCTGAGTGAGCGTATCGAGCACGTCCGAAAGGTTCAAGAGCTTCTTCACGATCACGTGGACGACCTCGCCTTCGCGCTGGATCTGGCCATAAATGCCGAGCAGACGCGCCCCCATGACGATACGTCGATTTTCCTCGAACATGCGAGGCCAGACGATCAGATTGGCGATGCCCGTCTCGTCCTCGATGGTGATGAACATGACGCCCTTCGCCGATCCAGGCCGCTGGCGGACGAGGATGAGCCCGGCGAGCCAGACATAGCGGCCATCGCGAATCCCATCGAGCGTGCTGCAGGGAACCATCTTGCGGGCGGCAAGCTCGCTTCGCAGAAATGCCACCGGATGCTGCCGCAGGGTCAGGCCGACATGGCCATAATCCTCGACGACCTCCCTGCCCTCCTGCATCGGCGTGAGCAGCACCGGCTGCTCGACGATTTCATGGACGAAGCCATTCTCGCGTGCGTCGGCCGCGGCAAACAAGGGAAGCTGCTCGTCGCGCAGCGCCTTGATCGCCCACAGCGCATCGCGGCGCGCAAGGCGCATCCCCCCGCGGAAAGCGTCGGCCTCCGCCAGCCGGTTGAACGCGCCCATGCCGACGTCGGCGCGGCGCCATAGCTCCTCGATGCTGGCGAAGGGCTCATCGGCGCGCGCGGCGATGATCCGCGCGGCATCCTGTTCATTGAGGCCGCGCACCATCCGCATCCCCAAGCGGACCGCGAAACGATCCTCGCCTATCGGTTCGAGCGTGCAGTCCCAGCGCGATACGTTGATGCAAACCGGCCGTATCTCGACGCCGTGCGCCCGCGCGTCCTGCACGATCTGCGCCGGCGCATAGAATCCCATCGGCTGCGCATTGAGGAGGCTGGCGCAGAAAATCTCCGGATGCCAGCATTTGAGCCAGCAGGACGCATAGGCGATGAGGGCGAAGCTCGCCGCATGGCTTTCGGGAAAGCCGTAGCTTCCGAAGCCTTCGAGCTGGCTGAACGTCTTCTCCGCGAATTCTGCCGTGTAGCCGCGCTCGACCATGCCGGAGATCAGCTTCTCCTTGAACTTCGAGACCCCGCCGGTGTGCTTGAAGGTCGCCATTGCGCGGCGGAGTTGATCGGCTTCAGACGGCGTGAAGCCGGCGCATTCGATCGCAACGCGCATCGCCTGTTCCTGGAAGAGAGGGACACCCAGCGTCTTGCCGAGCACCCGTTCCAGCTCGGGCTTGGGATATTCGACCTTCTCGGTGCCGGCGCGGCGACGAAGATAGGGATGAACCATGTCGCCCTGGATCGGCCCGGGGCGGACGATCGCGACTTCGATGACGAGATCGTAGAAGGTGCGCGGCTTGATGTGCGGCAGCATCGCCATTTGCGCCCGGCTCTCGATCTGGAAGGCGCCGAGCGTGTCGGCCGCGCGGATCATCGCATAGGTGCGGGGATCTTCGGGCGGTATCGACACGAGATCCATCGCGATGCCCTTATGCTCGGCGAGCAGATCAAAACCGCCCTTCATCGCGGTGAGCATGCCGAGCGCGAGGCAGTCGACCTTCATGAATTTGAGCGCGTCGATATCGTCCTTGTCCCATTCGATCACCTGGCGATCCGGCATGGCAGCGGGCTCGATGGGGACGAGCTCGTCGAGCCGGTCATGGGTCAGGACAAAGCCACCGGGATGTTGCGAGAGATGGCGGGGCGTGCCGATCAGCTGGCGCGCGAGATCGAGCGCGAGCCGCAGCCGGCGATCGCCGAGGTTAAGATTGAGCTCGGCCGCCTGCTTCTCGTCGACGCCCTCGTCGCTCCACCCCCAGACCTGGCTCGAGAGCGCCTTGATCAGATCCTCGGACAGGCCAAGCGCTTTACCGACATCGCGAATGGCGCCTTTCGTGCGATAGCGGATGACCGTGGAGCAGAGCGCAGCATGGTCGCGGCCATAGGTGTCGAACACCCACTGCATGACGATCTCGCGCCGCGCATGCTCGAAGTCGACGTCGATGTCGGGCGGCTCCTTGCGCTCCTGGCTGACGAAACGCTCGAAGAGGAGGTCGGACCGTTCGGGGTCGATCGAGGTGATACCGAGGACATAGCAGACCGCACTGTTCGCCGCCGAGCCCCGGCCCTGGCAGAGGATGTCGCGGCTGCGCGCGAAGCGGACGATCGAGTTCACCGTCAGAAAATAGGGTGCATAATCGAGCTCGCCGATTAATCGGAGTTCGTGGCGGAGCAGCCGCGCGACCTTTTCGGGCACGCCTTCGGGATAACGATCCTCGGCCGCCTTCCATGTCATGTGTTCGAGCGCCTGCTGGGCAGTTGCCCCCTCGGTGCCGGCTTCCTCGGGATATTGATATTTGAGCTCGTCGAGCGAGAAGCGGCAACGATCGGCGATGTCGAGGGTTCGCGCGAGCGCTGCGGGATAGCGCTGGTAGAGCCGGTGCATTTCGGCTGCGGGCATCAGGAAACGGTCGGCATAGCGTTCGCGCCGAGCGCCGAGCGCGTCGATCGTGCAGCGGTGGCGGGTGCAGGTCATGACCTCCTGGAGCACGCGGCGATGCGGATGATGATAGAGGACGTCGCCGGTGACGACGGTGGGAACCCGATGGCGGGCCGCGAGGTTCGTCAGATCATGGAGGCGAAGCTGATCGCCCGGGCGGCGGCGCAAGGTCAGGGCCAGATAGCCCCTCCCCTCGAAGATCCGCGCGAAACGGCCCAGCACGGCTTCGGTGTCGGCCACCTCGTCGGGCAGGAAGATCGCGAGCAGGTCTTCCGCGAACGCCTCGACATCCGCCCACCCGATCACGCACTTGCCCTTCCCTCCCCGCGTCTTTCCCCGGCTGAGGAGGCGGCAAAGACGGGCATAACCGGCGCGGTTCATCGGATAGACGAGCAGCGACTGGCCTTCGGAGAGGTCGAGGCGGCAGCCGACGATCAGCCGGACCCTGGCGAGCTTGGCCGCTTCATGGGCGCGCACGATGCCGGCAAGCGTATTTCGGTCGGTGATCGCAAGCGCGTCGAGGCCACAGGCTTCGGCCTGGGCGAAGAGTTCGTCAGGGGACGACGCCCCGCGCAGGAACGAGAAATGCGACGCGCACTGGAGTTCGGCGTATCTCATGCGAACAGCCCGTGCAGGAACCAGCCTTGACCGCCCGTGGCGCTGTCCATGCCGTCGCCGTTCCGGAAGAGCCAATAGCGCGCGCCGGTTTCGTCCTCGACCTGGAAATAATCGCGAACGCCGAGAAATTCGGCGTCGTTCAAATGCCATTCGCCATAGATGCGTTCAGGACCGTCGGCGCGCGTCACCCGGCGCCGGACGCCGCGCCAGACAAAATGCACGGGTGGATGGTCGGGCAGCAGGGCCATGGTATCGACGGGCTCGGGGCGTGCGAAAAGCCGCGCCGGGCGCGGCCAGGCAGCCGGCCACCGGGTCTCGGTCGGATCGGACATCGGCGCGATGCGGGCGACCGAACGCTCGGGAATATCGCTCTCGCGCGCGGCGGCCCGAAAGAGCCGCCCCTCCCCTATCCGGTTCCCGAGCAGGTCGACGAGGGCCGCGACGTCGGGGACGGGAGCCTCGCCGAGATTTGAAACCATGTGGTAGGTCAGCGGTTCAGCCGCGGGGACGGTCAGCTGCATTCGCTCGACACCGAAACCCGGATCGATGGTCTCAAGCCGGTCGCAGAGCAGCCGTGTCATCTGCCTGCGATCGCGGCTCGGCTTGGCAAGTCCGGCCCGAATAGCCTCGATGCGGTTATCGACCCGGTGGAAGCTGAGGTCGAGTCGGCGTGCGCCGACGCCTTCCTCCTCCAGACGCCGGGCGAGTTCGTCGACCAGCTTACCCGTGTAGCGCGCGAGCGTTTCGGGCGCGCCGATCGGCTCGGCGAACCGCCGCTCGACGGTGATCGGCTCAGGCGGCTGGATCGGCTCGAAGGGTTCGGCGACGCGGCCGAAGGCCTGGTCGAGGCGCTGGCCGGGCGCAGACCCGAAGCGCAGGGCCAGCGACGCGCGCGGCATCGCCTCGAGGTCGGCGATTGTCTCAAGGCCGAGGCGCCCGAGAGTGAGCACCATGTCGGCGTCGAGGCGCAGCGCCGCGATGGGGAGCGCGCCGATCGCCGCCTTAAGTTCGAGCGGATCGACGACGCGCGCGGGACCGGCCCCATAGCGCGCAAGCGCGTGCGCCGCGCCATAGGTCGGCGCGCAAACCGCGCGCGCGGTCGCCCCCACCTCCGCAAGGCGGTGGACGAGATCACGAAGGACGCCCTCAGGTCCGCCAAAGGCGTGCGCGGCGCCGGTGATGTCCAGCATCAGGCCATCGGGCGGATCGGCCGCGATGATGGGCGCGTAGCGGCGCAGCGACCAGCAGGCGAGCTTCTCCAGCGCGGCGCGATCGGCGTCCGGTTCGGCATCGAGGATCTGGAGATCGGGAACGAGCGCCTGTGCCTGCGCGACCGTCATACCTGGGACAAGACCGATCGCGCGCGCCGCCGCATTCGCCGCGGTCAGGAGACGGCGCTGCCCTTCCATCGCCGCCAGCACCAGCGGCGCGTCAGGAGGCGGCGCGCTGGAGCCAAGCCTGCGACGCAGCCGATCGGTCGGCCAGGTCGGCAGGAAGAGCGAGATGACCTGCCGCATCGCAGCCTTCCACGAGAAAATCGGCGCTCTCGCCAGCCCGGCACCGGATGAGCTCGACAAACCAGCGCGGCCGCCCGACCCCGGGAACCGGGAGCGGCGCGGTCGGCACGCTGGTCACGCGCCAGCGGGTCGCGGCCGCGGTCGGCTGTCCGAAATCGGAGGCTTCGGCCGTCCGGCGCCAGCGGCGGATGGCGATGCCGATGGTGCCGGTGCTTTCGGCCGCCAGTTGCAGACGGCGCGAGGCCGTCATCGAAAGCCGGGCCGCTTCGGCAACGACACCGCCGAGGCCGCCATGACGAAGCCCCTCCTCAAAGCAGCTCAGGAGCGAGGTCTCGTCGCGGGCTTCGACATAGATGACCCGGTCGGGATCGAGACCCGCGAGCGCGAGCGCCGGCGCGAACAGGTCGGACTGCGTCATGCACCAGAGTATCTTGCCTTTGACGCGCGCGAGAATGCCGGCAGCGAACAAGGCGGCGGCAGCCGCATCCGTCGCGCCTTGCGCGCCGCCGGCGACTTCATGGAGGGCGCCGAGCGCGAGCCCGCCACCAGGCAAGCGCCTGTCGATCGCGTCGAGCCCGAACGGCAAGGTGCCAGACGAGCGCCGTTCGGCCCCCTCGATCCTGGCGATCCGGGCGCGTAGCGTCGTCAGATGAGGGCGCGGCCCTCTCTCCGTCATGAAGGGCCTCCATGGCTTTGGCGGTTGGTTGTGTTCTATTTTTGTTCTATAAAGGCCGAGAGTCAACGGGCCGGAGTCGCCGCGACTGCGGCGGCCCAGCCAAAGACAGGAAAGATCAAGGAAAATCGGGATGGAGAAGCGCAAGCCACTCAAGCTTCGCCTGTCGGGCGAGACACCTTCGGAGGCTGTTGGCACGGCGGAGAGCGCCATGCGAGACCGCGACTCGGGCGAATCGGCAGCGGTCCAGACACCGGATCTGGAGCCGATCACCGATGACGAGATTCCGTGGTGAGTTGAGGCCATGTCGCGGCTTCATGTCATCACGGCGAGCGCGAGCGATGTGGCGGCTTATTTCGAAGCCGAGCCGCCATCCGGCCTCACGACGCCCGAAGGGGACATCAAGGAAGGACTGACCGGACTCGTCATTTTCGAGAAGGACGGCCGCCGATTGCTGCGGCCCGTCACCTGGGGCTTTCCGCGCCTGACCCGCGAAATGCGCGAGCGCGGCGAGCCGCCGGGGCGCATCGGGCTTGTCGCTGACCTCACCAATCCGATGTGGGAAGAGATGGTGGTGGAGCCGCGCTATCGCTGTCTCATCGCGCTGACCCATTTCGGCAATCCCGACGGGACGCCGGGTGCGATGACTCGGACCTGGTTTTCGGTGAAAGATCAGCCGATCATGGCCTGGGCGGGTTTCTGCCGGAGCTTGCCCGACCAGGGGCCGGTCTATGCGGGCATGACGATGAGTGCGAATGCGGCGGTCATGCCGACTAACGACCGGATGCCGGTGCTCCTTGAGCGCGCCGAGTGGGATCAGTGGTTTCGTGGCTCCGTTCGCGAAGTAATTGGGTTCCAGTTCCGCCCGCCGTTCGCCGCCGAACGAATGATCGTCGAGCCGACCGATGATCGCTGGAACAGCGGCAAAGGGCCACCCGAGCCGCAACTCGCTTTGCAATGAGACGGCGATTGTATGGCACGTTGGATGCTCGCGCGGGAGGCTTCTCGCCGCTATGGGCATGACAATGCCCGATAGAGACATGCTGCCGCGCACGTTCCAGGCGAACGTTGACCGCTTTTATCAGCGCGTCATCCTGAAGACGCTTGGTGACCTTCCGACGCACGAAACGCTGGTTGTGGGCGAAGCGTCAGATATGGATGAATTCCTTGATCGGTGCGCCGCGCAAATCGATAACTACACGGCCAACGAGGCCGCCAAGGCCTTTGTCCTCACGCTCGACGGGCTGTTCGAACGCCAGCTCGCGCGGTGGGCTCGGGCGCACGGCGTGAAGTTCTCTGGCGCAACCGATCTGTCACGAGCAGCGCGGGAAATCGCTGCGATCGATGTGGGTGCGATCGGCGTGGCAAGCGATCTCCACGAAATGCACCTCGCCGCCAATGTCGCTAGGCATGGCGATGGCGGCGCCTGCACGAAATTGCTCGCGAAGGCCCCGCAACTCTGGACTCGGATATCCTTCGATTATGACGATATCGCCCCCGCGCCGGTGCCGACGAGTGAGGAGCTGCGGATCGGTCAGGACGAACTTCGGCGCTATGCACGCGCCGTTGTTCAATTCTGGGGCCACGCCGATCCCCTGCCCGGTGCCGTGCTTGTTGCGCCTTATTGAAGTGCCCGTAAGCGCAGAACGCGGGGATCTTTGGCGTTCCTCCGCCGGCGCTTTAGCGCTACGCACCTTCCTATGCAGCGTTCCCAGCTCGGAAAGGGCCGCAAGCCATGTGCAATCTCTATACGGAGCGCCTCAGCGCCGCTGAAGTCGCAGCCCACTTTGGCGTAGACGTTCCTGACATCGTTGCAACTAATGCACCGTCGACAGTTCACCCCGGCGCGCCCGGTATGGTGGTCCGCGCCGAAAGCGGTCGACGAATTCTTCAATCGATGGGTTGGGGATTTCCTCTGAAGCTAGCCTCGATGAAGCCGGGTTCGAAGCCCAAGGCGGTTAATAATATTGCGGATCTGCGCAAACCAATGTGGGTGGGCCTCGCCCGTAAACCGCAGTGGCGCTGCCTGATTCCGCTAACGGCCTGGGCGGAACCCGCGGGGATCAAGGGAAGCAAAACCCGAACCTGGCTGTCGCTGAAAGACCGTCCGGTTTTTGCATGGGGCGGCTTGTGGCGGGACAGTGCCGAATGGGGTCCGGTCTATTCGGGCGCCATGACCGATGCGAACGAAGTTGCCGCGACAGTCCATAATCGGATGCCTGTCCTCCTCCACGAGGACGAATATGACCGTTGGCTTCACGGTACCTTCGATGAGCTGACCGCGCTTCAGGATCGGGTGTTTCCGAGCAGACTAATTGAGATCGAGCCGACCGACGAACCATGGCACGGTTGGCCCTCAGACATGCTGCAGGCAACGTTGCTATAGGCTGTTCAGCTGAACTTGCACCACCGTCGCCTTGGTTCGCTCTACAGGGACGCCTTGGATGAGCGTGCAAGCGTGAGCGGTTTGGAACCCTTCAGCGATCGCGAGATCTCCCCTCCCTTCTCCATTCCGAATGAATCCATGTTTGAAAACGCCCGGCGCGATAGCGTCGGGGTGATTCCAGATTCTAATGATTCTAAGATTCGGGGCAGCGTGACCGGCGGTTTTCCTGTGGAAACCAAGCAGTATCCTGTCCTTTTGGGGGCTTTATCCTGACGTCCTGGGGGCTTTAGCCTGACCGATCGGGGGAATTATCCTGCCCCTTTGGGGTATCCTGTCCGATTGGGGTGGTGCGCTCAATGCTTTCGTCGTTGCAATTTAATGGACGGGATCGGCTCAGGAGTGCGGTTCTAACGGGGGTCGCTGCGACTCGCGGATTCTCTGGGTCCTTGCTCTCATCTTAATTGGACTCGATCCTGTCCGATTGGGGGCGGTGCCGGCTAATCCATCCTGTCCTGACTTGACGAGTGAGGTCAGGTCAGGCAACCTGATGTCCAATGAGGTGAAATGATGGGGGAATCGGACTCAGTACTCATAGCGGATGATGAGAACGAAGTCTCCTCCGCTCGCGCGATGCGTGTCGCCGCGGCGCTCGCCCGCAAGGGCGGTGAGGAGTTCGTCAAACCTGGCCGGCTCGTCGAAGTTCGTTTCGTTCGTGGTCAGTCGCTCAGCTTGACGGCCTCTCGCCTTCTCGCGCTGATGATCCTCACGGCAGGCGGCGACGCTTGGCGTGATGTCTCGCATCGAATGCGTAAATCGGACATTCGACGTGGTCACAAAGGAAATGAGCGGATCGTCGACATGCTCGAAGAACTTCATCGCACGTTGTTCGCGGAGGACGACAAGTCCTGGCGTGGAAAGCGGGCGACCAAGCGTTTTAGTCTTATTCAGGCTTCGTGGGAGGAAGTCGAGGAAGAGGGCAAGGAGACCGGTTGGATCGAGTGGCAGTTCACCCCGGATGCGCGACGCCTCATCCAGGAATCGCAGACTTACGCGGTGATGAACCGACAGGCCGTTCTCGGCTTCCGGTCGGCCTATTCTCTCAAACTCTATGAAGAGGGTGCGCTGCGGTTGCATCGGCGGCAGCCGATTTGGAAGGTCGACATGGTCGGCCTTCGGGCTGCGCTGGGGATCGATCCAGAGAAATATGCCGATTTCGCTCAGTTGCGGCGCAAGGTGCTGCAGGTCGCGAAAGCCGAAATCGACCAGCTCGCGCATTTCACTGTGGAATGGAACGAGATCCGGCGGGGCAGGGCGGTGATCGAGCTGATCTTCCGCTTCGCGCCAAAGGATGCGCCGGCCCAAATCGAAACCGTTGATGAACTTGCGCGTCACGCCTCGGGCCGCAAGGCGCGGCGGGAGGATAGCGTCGAAGACCTCGCGATTGCGGGGCCAACCGTCGCCCCAGAGCTGATCGGGAGGCTCGTTGCCGATGCGACGTCGAAGCTCTCGGCGCCAGACCGTGTCCCGCGCGAGAAGTTTGCGGCCTTTCCGTTGGGGTCGCTCCGGTATGGCGGTGAAGAGTTTTACAAGGTCGGTGTTGAGCATGGCGGCGGATGGGATGTCGATGGCATCGCTGAGGCGTACCGCAAGGAGATGGGGACCCGGTTGGGATCCCTGAAAGGTGTGAAGTTGGAGCGGTCGTGGCGTGGCTTCTGCGAGTCCTATTTCTCGCGCCGGGGTCGGCCCTGAATTGGAGAATTGCAGGTCTGCAATTCCGAGAAGATTGCGTTTGGAGGACTGGATTGCAGGCCTGCAATTTCGCGCATTGGCTGCGGGGCCCCCAATAGGTCAGGATTGGGAGGACGGAGAGGCTGTCTATCGGCGCGGATATTTGACGCCAATGGTGAGAGCGGAGCGGGCTGGGTATGCCAGTTGCGAAATCACAACCCTCAGGCATAGTTTTGCACATATTAGCCTTTCATTGACCGAAAAGTGAAAATCAGGCATGACCACGCTGGTTTTCAAAAAGGGGCAGGTATGGCTACGTCGGTGGATCAGGTTCGCATAGCCGAGACCTTGGACGTGGGCGCACTTGCCGCGCGTACGTCGTCCGTTCTTGAACGACTGCGGGACTCTGCTCGAACGGCGCGAGCGGACGAGCGGCGCGAGCCGACGTTTCCGATCGGCAAAGCTGCTGAACTGGTTGGACGCACGACCGCCGCAATCCGGGAAGCGGAATCCGATGGGCGCCTCGTTGCCCCGACGCGCGGTGAGAACAATCGGCGACTTGCCTACAGCCTCGCGCAGCTCAATGACATGCGCGGAACATTTGGAACCCGGCCTTGGCGTGCGCCTTCTGATCCGGTCTCGATTCTGGCGGTGCAGAACTTCAAGGGCGGAGTTGGTAAGAGCACGACGGCGGTCCATCTGGCGCAAAATCTCGCGATCCGGGGCTATCGAGTCTTGCTTATCGATTGTGACAGCCAAGCCTCAGCCACGACTCTGTTTGGTTACGTGCCTGATCTCGATCTGAGCGAAGACGAGACGCTCTATCCCTACCTGCGCGAGGGTGAGCGCGAGACGCTCGATTATGCGATCAAGAAGACCCATTTTGACGGTCTCGACCTGATCCCCGCGAACCTGCGCTTGTTCCAGTCTGAGTATGAGTTGGCCGCACGCATGGCGCGTGGGCAGGGCGCGCTGCTGAACCGTCTTGCTCAGGGTATTGCGTCGGTCTCCGATCTCTATGACGTGGTCATTCTGGACCCGCCGCCGGCGCTCGGCGCAATTTCCTTGTCGGTGCTCAGGGCCGCGAACGCGCTTGTGGTGCCTGTTCCCCCGACTGTGATGGATTTTTCCTCAACTGCGGCATTCCTTGCGATGCTCGATGAAACGATCCAGGAACTTCAGGCGGTCGACCTTGCTCCTCAGCTTTCGTTCTTGCGGTTTCTCGCGTCGAAGGTTGACGATACGAAGTCGATGCAGAAGGGACTCCTTGAGCTGATGCGCCAGGTTTTCGGCAATGCGATGATCCGCACGCCGCTGAAGGATTCTGCGGAAATTGACAACGCGACGGCCCGGTTGATGACGGTCTACGAACTCAACGGGCCGATGACGAGCAAGCAGGTTCGCGATCGCTGTCTGACTTATCTGGATGGGGTCTGTGGGGAGATCGAGGTCGATATACGAGCGACTTGGCCGAGTCATTTGCCGCGCCTGCGCAAGGAGGGGCTCGCATGATACGCCTGAATTGCAGCCCTGCAATTTCGAGGTCCTGCAGCGGATCGGTGGGGAAAGAAAGTGAAAATTGCAGCCCTGCAATTTTGGATGAAAGGGGAGGGCAATGACCTCCAAGAACAAGAGTTTTGTTGCCGATTTGGCCGCTGGAATGGAGCCGACGGCTACTACGCCGGTAGACCGGCCAGGCCGGCTCGGCGTCGGCGTCTTGGGCAGCCGTACGAACCGGCTGGCGGATCTCGCATCCGGTGCGGTCGTCGATATTCCCCAGGAACTCGTCGACCCCGCGCGGTGTCGAATCTGGGAACGCCATAATCGCGACTATGCTGCGCTCAACGAGGAGCGTTGCGCAGATCTAATTGAAACCATCGTCGCGCAGGGTAAGCAGGAGTTCCCTGCGATCGTCCGCCGCGTAACGGGCGACCCCGACCACGACTATGAGGTTATTTCGGGCGCACGGCGCCACTGGACCGTCTCTTGGCTACGCGCTAACAATTATCCCGACATCCGCTACCTCATAGAGATCCGGAGCCTCACCGATGAACAGGCCTTTCGGGTCTCCGATCTTGAAAACAGGGCTCGGGAGGATCTGACCGATGTCGAGCGCGCGCGGGACTATCTGAAGGCTCTCGATTTCTATTACAGCGGAAAGCAGAAGGCGATGGCGCAACGCCTCAACCAGAGTGAGGCGTGGCTCAGCCGCTATCTCGATCTCGCTCGTTTGCCAAACGAACTGATGATCGCTTTTCCTGACCCGTTTGAGCTTAAGATCTCGCATGTCGGTACCCTGAAGCCGATACTGAAACCGGAAGATTCGAGAACGCGAGTTTTCGCGGAAGCAGCCCGTCTTGCCAAGTCTCGGGCTGACGGCGCGACGAACATTCCTGCGACAGTCCCCGATATCCTGCGAGCGTTGGTTGCCGCTGCCGAGCGAAAAACCAAAGCCGCGGATAAGGCCGCCCCCAAGAAGACAGGTTCGACCGAAAGGATCTTCCTATCGGGTGCCGGGATGCCGCTTCTGCGTATCGACAAGAAGGACAAGAGAGGGGTCAGTGTCACCCTGTTCCCAAAGAGCGGAGGAAGCCGCGCCGAGGCAGAGGTCGCGATGCAGGAGCTCCTTGACCAGCATTGGCCCAAATAGGGGAGGGCGCTGACGCCACGGGCTATCCGCGCCATTGCATTGTCGAATGAACTGGACAGTACCGTTCGCTTCGCCGCTAAACGTTTTAGACCGGCGGGCGGTGCTGCGTAATGCCTGGAGTGCTGGGATGCCCGGCTTCGATCGGTTGACGCTCGCCGCGCGTATTGCGGGCCGCGCGGCAACCGTTGATCATGGCCGCGCATCGAGGCCTTGGTGCAGCTCCAAGCCGAATCCGGCAGAGGTGCTTAGGTCACGCGACAAATGGACCGTCATCCCCAATCCGCATGTGTAAGGCTCGAAAGTATGAGGGGTATTTGCGAATTGGCGTACGGCGAGCTGCCGAAGCAACTTGCCGGCGCCTGCCTTTGTACAGGGCAGGGCACGAGCTAACTGCGCCGGCGTCAACGACCCGAATGCAAACAGCAGCATCCAGGCGTCGAACAGCCTCGAATTCCTCCTTAACCCCGGAAACGCCTCGGCGAACGCCGCGGCAGCGCGCGGCATCCGCGCCACGTCGCAGAGCGTCTCATACAGCGCATCGAGAATGAACTCGCTGATGTCGTCGCGCTCGCGGTCGGGATCGCGATCGGCGCGAAACAATCGCCGGCGCACGAGCCCGGGAAAGGGCAGGGGATGCGGTGTAAGGCCGAACAGAGCGGGCTCGCCGACGGCAAGCAGGTTGACCGCCCAGCAGGGCGACGTCGCGGTGGCGGACAGGGGATCGCCGTCGACGTCGGCCGATCGCCGTAGACTGCGAACGATGGTGAGCAGACGGGCCGCTGGGTCGGCAGGCAGGTTCGCGCTCGCGGCGACGAGGCGCACGGCCTCGAGTTCTTCAAGCCCGGCGTCGACGATGACCGCGGTCGCTGCGGCCTCCGCGGCAAGGGGCCTAATGACGGTTTGTCGAACGCGCTGGATAGCCCGGGCGAGATCCGAACGCGGGTCGGGGAGGGCCGCCACGAGTAGGGTGAGAAAGGCGTCGCGTTCGGCGGCGCATTCGCCGCCGATGAGGTTCTCGCCCATCATGACCGCGCGGTCCTCGCGGTACTGCGACCATGCGCGGACAAGCGTGCGAAGCGCGAAGCACTGGCGCCTTTCCGCGGGATAGAGGGCAGGGGAGGCGAACAGCGTGCGCGCGAGCGCATCGATCTGACCTTGCCGGAAGGCGATGGCGGCTGTGTGAGGGGAGGGGGACATGGCGGCTCCGGGTGGCGCGGCAATGATAGCCGTGCGCGGAGTCGGCGTCAAAACGAGAGTTTACCGAAACGGCATTTTAGTATCCTATCTATTCCCCGTGACTTCCTCGGACTTTCCATAATCGGGACTTATGGTAAAATCGAGGTTGCCGAAATAGTCGATTTTGCCCAAAAAGGTTCGGTGAAATCCGCCGGAAACAACAATGCTCGCCGCAGCTGATCAACCGTTCCCGTCTTCGGTCGAGCTGGTCTTGCGCCGCTACGCGCCGCTGATCGACGCGCGCGGCGCCCGTTCGGTCGCCTTCGAGGCGGCGGTCACGGCGATGGCGCCGGCGACCAAGGCCGCGATCACCGCAGACCTCAAGTGTTTCCTCGCCTGGTGCAAGTCGCGCCGGCCGGTTGCCACTGCGGTTCCCGTCGAGCCGGAAACGCTCGTCCACTACCTGCGCTGGCTGGCGAAGGGTTCGGACACGCGCGCTCCTGCCAGGCCCGCGACGCTCGCGCGGCGGATCGCCAGCATTGCCCGAGTTCATCGGATGCTGGGGTTTGGCGAGAAAGAGCCGCTGGCAACGCAGGCCGGGATGGTGCGCGATACCCTGAAAGGGATCCGCCGTGACAAGCGGCAACGCCAGCGTCAGGCCGCGCCGCTGCGGCTTGGCGAAGCCATGGCTGAAGGGCAGGGGGCTCCCGAGGGGGTGACGGTAAAAGCGCTGCTCGCGTCCTGCGGCACCGACATCATCGGTCTGCGGGATGCGGCGCTGATCAGCCTGGCCTATGACGCGGGTCTCAGGGTCTCGGAATTGGTGGGCACAGAGGTTGCCGATCTGCGGCAGGTGGGGGACAGCAGCGGCCGGCTCGAGATCGGGCATTCCAAGACTGACCAGCTGGGGGAGGGGGCTCTGGCCTGGCTGTCGGGTGACACCATGGCGCGTTTGTCGGCCTGGTTACTGGCAAGTGGCCTCAGCGAAGGCCCGGTGTTTCGTCGGATCAATGTGCTGACCAGTCCGCCAGATCCTGCCGGACAGCGGGTCGTGCGGCACTACATTGGCGCCAAGTCGCTCACCCGCCAGGGTGTGGTCGCGATCCTGCGCCGCCGGGTGCTCGAGGCGATCGATCTCGGGCATGTCGAGCTTGAGCCCGGGATGGAAGGCGACACCGTTCGCGGCCTGAGCGCGCACTCGTTCCGGGTCGGGCTGACCCAGGATCTGTTCGCGGCGGGTGAGGATGGGTCTGGAATTGCCCTCGCCCTGCGCTGGTCGTCGCCAACCACCGCGCTACGCTATGCGCGCGAACTGGCCGTGGGTAACAATGCGGCGGCACGGGTGCTGGGACGTTTGCGCGACAGCGAGGCACCCACAGTCGCACGGTCGACAGCGAACCAGTGAGTGCGATCGCGTTATGGCCCGGCCTTGGCATAGAATTGCGGATGCATCGCCCGTCGCAGCGTCTCGGCTTTCGCCAGTTCGTCCAGCTGCGCTGAACTCGAAAGGCCAGGCGCCTTTCTCAGTTGTCCGGCCAGCTGGAGCACTGCCCGCTGAAAGGCTTTGTTGCTGCTGGCACGCTGCCGGACGCCGAGATTGTAGAGCTCGGCAAGATCGAGCGCGAGCAAGGCGACTGCTTCGGGAATATCGGCGAGGACAATGTCGCGGATGGTGGCGACATACTCATGTTCGCCGCGCCCGTAGAGCGTGAGCTCGACCAGGCCATTGGCCATCAGGTGGCCGAGCGGCTCGCCGGCGAAATGGACGCGACCCGTGGCGGCGACCAGGCCGTGGGTCAAATCCCACTCCAGCTTGCCGCGAATGCGGACAAGCCAGCGCGAGAGCAGCAGAAACTTGCGACGAAAGGCCTGCTCGAAGGGATGGCTGTGGGCGGGCCAAACCTCGAAGGCCGCGGGTATGCGCTCGAGTTGCTCGATGAGATGGGGGCCGTTGAAGAACGACTCTGCGCTGAAATGGCGCAATTCGAGATAGCCCTTCAAGAGCTTGCCGAAGTTGGCGGCGTAGCCTTTGTCGCGTCCGGCACTCGCATCGAGCAGATTGCCGAGGGCCGTTCCGAGTAGGAACTTGCCTTGCGGATCTTGCGCCAGATGGCGCAGCAGCGGAACGCCTACAGCATGGCGTTGCAGGCCAGTGTAGCGGCTGAACAGCCGATCGTTGTTCGCGAGCAGCAGCAGTTCATCGACGCCGAGGATGAAGCGGTCAGGATCGAGCCGGTAGCCATCACCAGCATCAATGTTGATGTGCCAACCGCAGCCATCGGTGTGTTCATTGGCGAAGAAATTGAAATCGCCGTCGATCTCGTAGATTGCCTCGTAGAGTTCGGTTCTGACCGCCTCAGCTTCGTCGAGGGGCAACGGAGGAGTCAACAGTTCCACGCCGGCGAGGCGGCATTCCGGCCAATTCAATGGGTCCAGCCCATACTCCGGAACCACATAAAAGCCGGGACGCTGCGGGGATTTGGTGGGGGCAGACCAAGCTCGCCTTGTCCGCTCGCGCAATTTTGACGCGAAAGCTCGGCAGAAGGTCGGCGAAGCCTCGTCCATGGCCTCACCGTCGCGCAGCTCTCGCTCGAAACGGGGATCGCCCAGATCACCGAGGATGACCTCCAATTCAAAACCGGCACGCCAGGATGGGATCGCGGACATGACAGGAAAGGTAATTCAAATCGGGGGCGTGTAAATGCGCGCATCGCATTGCCATCAATTATGGCACGCGAACCCTGTCACGGAAGACGTCGATGACGTCAATTTTGGCAGCCGACAGCGTGCCCACCGGGTCATGCGCCGGCAGCAGCGCATCGAGCCGATCGAGCGCACGGTCGGCCGGAGCGAAGACGCTTGCGAAGCTTTCGGTAGCGCCCTTCGCGGCGAGCGCGAGGCGCGCCGCGCGGGCGAGGGGAGGGGGGCCGCGCCGGCTGATCCACGACAGAAAATCGCGGCGTTCGGCCGTGTACCACGAACGGGTCAGTTCGGCCGCCTCAAGCCCTGGGTTGTGCTCAGGCCCTTGGTTTTCCTGGGGAAAGTCACGGACATGCACGCGCCACAACCGCCGCAATGAGGCCAGCGCCAACCCGTCCGCAACCCCTGCGCTCAGAAACGGCAGCGCCCCCTCGATCCGCGCGAGGGCCAGTTGCCACGGGGGAGGGGAGAGTGCCATCGAGTCCGATAATATAGGAATGGCTTTAAAAGTATACTCCGCTGTGAGGCCTGTTTGCGGCCTCTGTCACTGTCCGATAACGGCCCTTCACGGATGCCACCGCCGACGTGATTTCGCCCGCCGCAATCTGCCAAAATCCCGCAGAATTGCGCGGTTCATAGCCTCTAGCCTTGCGCGACAAATGATTATATCTAACGGGGGCAACCGTTCAAATGCCTCCATTCTATAATATGTGACAAATGACTCTGATCGGCTACGCCCGGGTTTCGACCGATGAACAGGACACTGCTGCCCAGCAGGATGCGCTGCGTGCGCAAGGGTGCTCGATGATCTTCGAGGATAAGGCGAGCGGCGCGAATAGGGAGCGCCCGAACCTTGCAAGAGCACTGGACCGGGTAGGGAAGGACGACACCTTGCTGGTGGTACGGATTGATCGCCTGGCGCGCTCGCTGTCGCATCTGCTCGAGATTGTCGAAACGTTGCGCGCCAAGGGCGCCTACTTCCGGTCGATCAACGATCCGATCGATACTTCCAGCGCACAAGGCATGCTGATGACCCAGATGCTGGGAGCCTTCGCGGAGTTTGAACGCGCCTTGATCCGAGAGCGTACGCGCGCGGGCATCAAGGCCGCCGTCGCTCGCGGCGCGCGTCCAGGAAATCCCAAGATGCGGAGCCGCGATCCTGGAGCGATCGCCGAAATCCGCGCCAGCCATAAGGAGCGCCACCTCAATGAGTTGCTCGATGGCCGACATCGCTGGCTTCCCACGGTGGAGCGGTTGCGACCACACCTTCCCTGGGGTTTGGTGCTAAGGCAGATTCAAGCATTGCCGCCGCCAGTGCGGTCGTTCAGTGAACGCACACTTGTTAAGGCATGCCGGACCTTGGTTCGGGAAGGCTATGCCGAGCCAGCGATCCTTAAAGTCGCACCTCGGCCGCCCGCAGATACCAGAGCAGCCCGCCTCGTGGCTGATCGGCTCAAGACTCACCCAGGTAGTTCGCTCCGCGATATTGCGTCCTGGCTGTCGCGCGACCTACGCGAGCCGACGCCGCGCGGCGGGCTGTCCTGGTCCCCTGAGGGAGTCCGAAGGGTGATTTCACAAGCGATGGCGCTGCGATTGATCGCCGCCGAATAGTTGCCCGGGTTGCCTTTCCTGGAGAAGCCGAAGTAGGATCCTGACCATGTCCTCGCCCAAGCAATTCAAGATCATTCTGCGCCTCTATAGCGGAGTGGAAATTCCGATTGGGCCCGGGAAAGCTGACTTGCTCGACGCCATCAGGGGATTCGGTTCGAGCTCGGCGGCCGGCCGGGCTTTTTGGCCTGCTCCCGATCGGTCGGCACGACAGTAGAAGGAAGAGCATGATGCACCACGAAGAGTCAGCACTCGAGCCCAAACTGGCAGCCACCATTCTGCTTCTACGCGATGAGCCTGAGTTTCAGGTGCTGATGGTCAAGCGGCACCAGCAGATAGATTTTGCCTCAGGCGCGCTCGTCTTTCCTGGCGGCAAACTGCACGACCGGGATGCAGATCCTGCCTGGGCCGAACACTGTACTGGGTGGCCCCAATTCGACGAGGTGCAGCGGAAACTTCGGATCGCCGCGATTCGCGAAGTATTCGAAGAGGCGGGAATTCTCCTTGCCCACCACCGTGACGGCAGGCTTTTCGAGCACAGCTGTGAACCAGCGGTGCGCAGCGCCGTAGATCGGGGAGATCTGGCCTTCCTCGACGTTGTGCGCGACCTTGGTGTACAATTGCGGCTTGATGCATTGAGGGTATTTGCGCGCTGGATCACGCCGCCAATCATGCCAAAGCGCTTCGACACCTTTTTCTACGTCGTCCATGCCCCCGCCAATCAAGTCGCCGCTTGCGACGGTCATGAAACCGTCGATGCCGAATGGATAGCTCCAAGGGATGTTTTGCGCCTAGCCGGAAGCGGCGAACGAACGGTCATTTTCCCGACCCGGATGAATGTGCAGTTGCTTTCCGAAGCAAGCGATGCGTCGGACTGTCTGCGTCGCGCCGAAGAGCGGCCACTCGTTACCGTGCTTCCCCGGCTTGAAGAACGGAACGGCCAGCGCGTCCTCGTCATACCCGACAATGCTGGTTATGGTCCCGTTGTTGAAATTGTCGGTTGAGGCCTGACCATCGCATGATCAACAGTCTTGGAACTTGGGTGATTCCGAAGCCTCCTCACCTCAGTCCGAAGCGGCCTCATGCCATTGAGCCAGCAAAGCGCGCACGGCGGTCACAAAAGCCAGCGGCTGATCGAGCATCAGGTGATGGCGTGCTCCCGGAACAGCGATTATCTGGATGTCTTTTCCGCCAAGATCGTGCACGAAATCCCTCGAGTCACGTGTGAACAGCAAGCTTTCCTCGCCATGGATGATCGCCTTGCGGCCTGGCGCCGCCACAAGTTTCGTGCCGATTGTAAGCCAATCGGTGCGCGCATTGTCGCGCTTGAAAACTGCGGGTGAGAACTTCCAACTCCAACCGCCTTCGACCCTTCGCAACGAATGATAGGCCATATAGTCGAACAGGAACGGTTCCCCGACTTGCTGCGGCGGCGATAGCTTGTAACGGCCGCGCGCAGTCGCAAAGTCCGGGTAGATGCGGAGCGGCTTGTCGGGATTGCCTGAACCCGGGCTGGTGTGGCCGCCCGCCCAGAATGCTTCAAGCATGGCGGGGCGCAGGGTCATCATGTCGCAAATGGCTGCACCGGCAAAGCCTCCGGGCAATTGTTCGAGCGCTTCCAGCGCGACGCTGGCACCGAAGCTGTGCGCGACGATCGCTGGTTTCGGGGCGCCGTCGAACAGACCCAGCGCCCGCGCCACCCCGATCATTTCGCGGCCTCTCGCCGCTAAGTCGCAATTTTCGCGCACCGCGCTGTCGCCCATCGCAGACAGGTCGTAGGCCACAACGTCGTAATCCTTTGCGAGGAATGGCGCGATGAATGCGAAACAGCGGGCGTGGGCGAGGAAGCCATGGGTCATCAACACCGGTGGCGCTCCGCGGCGGCCCCACCGGAAATAGTGGATCCTGGTGCCATCGACCTCGACGAAGCCTTCATCGCGGGGAACGGCAAGGGCATCGACAAACCATCGGGGCAATTCTTCAGGGTTCGGCGCCCACTCTGGATCGATATCGCCAAGGCCGTTCGTTATGTCACTCGACAAGGTAATCTCCGATAAAATTCACGACCCCAGCGTGAAGCCCCGATAGCCATTCGCGGTGACGTCCGCGCAGATCTGGGCATAGGTTGACACACTCGGGAAGTTGATGAGCTGGCGCTTCTTGCCCGGGATATTGTCACCCATGTACCAGGACCTGGCTTTGGGAAAGAGCGTCATCGCGCCGATCTGTTCGACCATTTCGGTCCATTCGCATTCCGCCGCCGGGTCGGGCTCAAACCGCGTGAACCCCTCGTTCCTCAGGTGAAGGAGGAAATCCGTTGTCCAGTCACCCTGCAGCTCGGCAGCAGTCGGACCGTTCGAAAATCCGGACGGGCTCAGCGGGCCGTAGTGAAAAAGCATGTTGGGGAAGCCGGTAACCGAATAGCCTAGATAGGCGCGCACCCCGTCCTTCCACGCCTCGCCCAGGTCAAAGCCTTCGGTGCCGCGAAGCTTCATGTCGATCAGTCCGCCGCTACCGGCATCGAAGCCTGTAGCGAACACAATAATGTCGCATTCGATCAGGGCGCTCGCGGTCTCGATTCCTGAGGTGACCACGCGCACGATCGGATCGTGCTTGAGATCGACCAGCGACACATTGCCCTGCGCGAATATCTCGTAGTAGTTCTGTTCGAGCGATGGACGTTTCGTACCGAAGGGATGCGGCGGTTCCATCGGCGCCAATGCCTCGTGAAGCGAGGGATCGGCAATCCGCGCGCGGACCCTGTCGCGCCAGAAATCGTAGGCGAAGCGGTTGGCCCGTTCATCGGTCAGCAGGTCGGAGAAATTGTTGTACCAGAACCGCAGGCCGCCGGCTCGCCATAGACGTTCGAAAGTTGCGGTACGTTCGACTGCATCGACGTCGAGCGCGCTGATTTCCATTCGATCGGCGTCGAAGCCGCCGTTCGAGGTCTGCCGTTTGGCAAAGATCGCGCGATAGGCAGCCTTTTCCTGCGCTTGCTGCTCAAGGCTCAGTGGCTGCTGCTGCATCGGCAGAGCCAGGATCGGGGTGCGCTGGAACAAGGTCAGCTGCGCGGCGTCGCGCGCGGCTTCCTGCGCCACCTGGACACCGCTTGCCCCGGTTCCGATAATTGCCACCCGCTTTCCGGCGAACGAAAGTCCGCCCTGCGGCCAGTGCGCGGTATGGTGCCGTTCGCCTGCAAAAGACTCAAGGCCGACAATGTCAGGAGTATAGGATTTGGCGGCGAAGCCAGCGCACGGTAGCAAGAACCGCGCGCTGATCTGCTCGCCTTGCGGCGTATCGACACGCCAGACATTGTTGTCGCCATCGAAGCGGGCACCGGACACCCGCGTCCCCATGGCCATGTCGGCCCAGAGCTCCAGCTTGTCGCAAACATAGCGGAAATATCGTCGCAACTCACCGCCGCCGGGGAACCGTTCGCTCCAGGTCCAGTCCTGCCACAGCTCGGGCAGCGAGAATTCGTAGATCGGAACGTGCGAATCGACCCGGGCACCGGGATAACAGTTCCAGTACCAGATCCCGCCTGGCTCCGCGGCGGCGTCGATCAGCTTTGCGCGAAACCCCGCCTCACGCAGCCGATGGAGCAGATAGATGCCGCTGAAGCCCGCGCCGATTATCAGCGCATCGCAGTCAGGTTCAGGTGTGCTCATCGCGCGTCGCTCAGCTTGGCAGCGATTTGCGCAGCACCCTTGTAGTCCGCCTTGCCATTGGGCGCGCGCAGCGCCATCGCGGTTGCGAAAACGGCCTTGGGGGTCTTGTAGCCCGCCAGCTTGCTGCGGACGTGTTTCTTCACCTCCGTTTCATTGAGCGTTTCGCCCGCTGCGAGGTGAACCACCGCAGTCACCGCCTGGCCCCACTTGTCATCGGGCACCCCCACGACAAGCGCATCCTCGATCGCCGGATGGGTCTTGAGCGCTTCCTCGACCTCTTCGGGATAGACCTTTTCGCCCGCGGTGTTGATGCAGACGCTGCCCCGGCCGAGCAGGGTCAGGCTGCCATCGGGCTCGACCGTGCACCAGTCTCCGGGAATCGAATAGCGGACACCGCCGATGGTCTTGAAAGTTCGCGCCGATTTTTCAGGATCCTTGTAATATTCGAGCGGGATCGGTCCCTTGAGCGCGATGAACCCCGGTGTGCCGCTGCCCGGAAGCACCAGCTGGTCGTTCTCGTCGAACACGTCGCACATGCTGCCGATGGTGAACTTGGCGGTTTCCGTAGTCCCCGCAGCCGTGGTCACCGAGCGGCCGAAACCCAGCCCTTCGGAAGCCCCGAAGCTGTCCATCAAGGCCACCTGCGGAATGTGCCCGATCAGCCCCTGCTTGACTTCCTTGCTCCACATCACGCCCGATGAAACGATGGTGATCAGGCTGGACATGTCGAACCGGCCGGGGTTTTCGTCGAGCACCTTGAGCATCGGCTTGGCGAAGGCATCGCCAACAATCGCGATCGATTGCACCTTGTTCCGCTCGACCGCATCCCACAGCTCGACCGCGTCGAGCGATGGGTTGTCCAGCGTGACAAGGCATCCGCCCGAAGCCAGGGTGCCGATCGCGGTGATGAACCCGGTTCCGTGCATCAGCGGGCAGGCCGGCAAGGTCATCCGCCCGGGTCCGTCGGTGCGGATCATCGCGACCGCCTCGTCAAGGCTGTCGGGCACCGGCGCGAGCAGGCGCTGCGCATCGAGCTGCGCTTCGCGCATGTCGGTGTGGCGCCAGACTACGCCTTTGGGCATGCCGGTGGTCCCGCCAGTATAGATGAACAACTCGTCGTGCGGTGACCGTTCGATCCCTAATGGCGAGCCATCCCCCGCTGCTGCCAGGTCCTCGTAGGCAAGCGCAAACGGTGCCTTGGCCGCCGCATCGCCGATTTCGACGAAGATCTTGGCCTTTGCCAACCGATCCTTCAGTTCGACGATGCAATCGCGGAATTCGGCGCTGTAGAAAATGGCCTCGCTGTCGGAATCGTCGAAGATGTAGAACACCTCCTCGGGGCGGTAGCGATAGTTGATGTTCACATGGGTGAACCGGCCTTTGAAGCAGGCCGCCATCAGTTCGCCGTATTCGGGGCGGTTGCGCATGTAGAACGCCACCTTGGCTCCCGGCGAGAGGCCATGGGCCGCGAGCGACCGGGCGATATTGTTCGACCGCGCACCCATTTCGGCCCAGGTGATGACGCGCGCGCCGTGGATCAGAGCCGGGGTGTCTGCGGGAAGCGCAGGCTCGATCGCATCAAGAATGTCACCAAGATTCCACTGCGCCATTCGAACTGTCCTCTCGCTCTGTCAGGCCGCTCTTGCGGTCCAGCCTTGCAATATCGCCGCCTCTTCCCGGACTGCTTCGGGCCCACCCAGAACCTGCCGGTCAAAGCCGATCCGCTTGAACCAGTAATGCAGCCCCAACAGGTCGGTGAAGCCCATGCCGCCATGCACCTCGGTCGCGGTGCGAGCGACAAAGAGGCCCACTTCGCCGGTGTGGGACTTGGCATGGCACGCCATCAGGGCCGCCTCTTCCGGCGCCGCATCGAAGGCGTGGGCTGCATACCACACCAGCGACCTGCATGGTTCGTTCTTCGCGGTCATTTCGGCGCACATGTGCTTGACCGCCTGGAAGCTGCCGATCACCCGGCCGAACTGTTCGCGCTGCCCGGCATAGGCAACCGCCTGGGCGATCATCGCATCCGCGGCGCCCAAGCTGTCCGCCGCGAGCAAGATCCGCCCCGCCGCAATCACCCGCCGCGCCGCTGCGCCGCCATCGTCGGACAGAGCTTCCGCCGGGGTCGAAGCAAGCCGCAGTTCGCCGACCGAGCGCGTCGCGTCGATCGTCTTGAGGTCAATCAGCTGCAACCCGTCTGCCTGCACCGATACGATGTGCAGCCGCCCGGTTTGATCGGCGACCAGGAAGTAATCGGCGCCTTCGCAATCGAGCACGAACAGCGCCGCGCCGGTCAACTTTCCATCAGTGCAGAGCAGGCCTGAACCATCACGGTTGCTGACCAGCTGTTGCACGCCAACGCCGAAACGCGCTTCACCGGACGCCATCTTAGGCAGCCATTGCGCCTTCTGCGCCTCCGTACCGGCCTCGATAAAGGCGAGCGGCGCCATCACGTTGCGACCGGCAAAAGGCACTGGGGCTACCGCCTCCCCCAGCGCCGCGGCGACGACCGCTGCATCGAGCATCCCCATGCCCAGGCCACCATGAGCCTCTGGCACAACCAGCCCGGGCAATCCCATCTCGGCGAGCGCAGCCTGGGTTTGCGCGCTGACTGCGCTTGCGCCTTCGGCGACGTGCCGGACCTCATCCAGCGGGCAGAGTTCGCGCAACAGGCGCGTCACGCTTTCCGCCAGCATCTGCTGTTCTTGCGAAAGTCCGAAGTCCATCACTGCCCTCCCTGTGCCGACGGGCCTTTGGGCAGGTCCAGGCGCGGCTCGCGCGGCATGTTGAGGCCTCGCTCCGAAATGATGTTCTTCTGGATCTGGGCGGTCCCCCCGCCGATGATCAGGCCGAGCTGGAACATGTAGTTCCATTGCCAGCTGCCGTGCTCGCGCTCGTGGACGCTTCCGTTGTAGAGGATTCCCAATTCGCCCATAGCGTCGATCGCCAAAGCGGAAATCTGGTGGGCCAGCTCGCAGGCCTGGAGCTTGACGATCAGCTTGGCCAGGCCGCCCGGTTCGCCCTTGATCTGGTTCGAGAGGATCCGCATTCCGTTGTATTTCATCGCCGCGACTTCCGCCTGGAGAGCAACGAGCCGATCCCGGAAGGCCGGAAGGTCGATCGCCCGGACACCGTCAACCTGTTCCACCTTCATCAGCGCGATCAGGGCCAAAAGGCGGTTTTCGAGCGCGTCGGGATCGCCCAGCATCCCGCGCTCGTGTCCCAACGTGGCGTTGGCGACGAACCAGCCTTGCCCGCGTTGCCCCACAATCTGATCGACTGGCACGCGCACGTCGGTGAAGAAAGTTTCGTTGAATTCCGCATGGCCGGTCATGGTCCTGAGCGGGCGGACTTCGATCCCCGGCGTGGTCATCGGGAAGATCAGATAGCTGATCCCCTGATGCTTGGCGGCGTCCCCTTCGGTCCGTACCAGGCAGAAGATCATGTCCGCTTCCTTGGCGGTGCTGGTCCAGATCTTCTGGCCGTTGATGACGAATTCGTCGCCTTCGACCCGGGCGCTGGTCTTGAGACTGGCGAGGTCCGATCCCGATCCGGGTTCGGAATAGCCCTGGCACCACACCACATCGCCCGCGAGCGTCGGTTCGATCCAGCGCCGCTTCTGCTCTTCGGTGCCAAGCTCGAGCAAGGTCGGCACCAGCATCGAAATGCCCTGGTTGGCAAGTCCTCCGGGCACCCCGGCGCGCGCAAACTCCTCGGCGATGATCCGGGATTTGAGTATGTCTGGTTCGGCCCCGAACCCGCCGTATTCGCGAGGAATCGTGCGCGCGGTGTAGCCGTGCTGAATCAGCAGCTTCTGCCAGGCTACGCCTTCTTTCGACGGGCGCGCCGCGCGACCGGCATTCGTTGGTGCGAGATGACGATTGGCGGCGATGAAGCCGCGCACTTCCTCGCGGAACATCTCATACTCGGGGCCGTAACTCAGGTCCATTGCACAGCGTCCTTTCAGGCCGGCCGGAAGACGGGCAAGCGGAAGTCTTCTCCGATGGTCTCGAACGCGAGTGTCACCGGCAGGTCGAGACGGACAGCGTCAATCGGGCAATCGACCAGACGGGTGGCCATGCGGACCCCCTCGTCGAGTTCGACCACGGCGGCGATATAGGGAATGTCGGCCGCGAAGGCGGGATGTAGCGCTTGATGGACCACGGTCCACGAAAACACTGTGCCCTTGCCGCTGCTCTGCTCCCAGGCGAAGTCCGGCGATCCGCAGCGCGCGCACATGTAGCGCGGCAGATGCCGCCACGAACCACAGCTCTGGCACTTCTGGAAATGGAGGTGCCCATCCTGACAGCGGTCCCAGAACTCCTGTTCGACCGGGTCCTGCGGTCGCGGCAGCGGCTTGGGCGGGGCTGCGACTGCAGCGCGGGCCTTGGGGGGGAGATCTTCGTTCATCAGTCGAACCTCCGCAGGATGGCGATGCTGCCGTCGCCCAGATCGCCCCACCCGGTGACCAGCCCGGTCCGGGCGCCTTCAACCTGGCGTTCGCCGCAATCGTGGCGCAACTGGCGGACCGCCTCGATTACGTGGTTGAGCCCCCAGACGTGGGCTTCGCTGAGCAGGCCGCCATGGGTGTTGAGCGGATAGTTCCCGCCAAGCTCGATCTGACCGTCCTTGACAAAATCGAGCGCGCCGCCCGGTTCGCAATAGCCCATCGCTTCGAGCTGGAGCAGAACGACATAGGAGAAACAGTCATAAACCTGGAGAAAATCCATGTCGCTGCGCGATACTCCGGCCATTTCGAAAGCCTTGGGGGCGGCATAGGACAGGCCGATTCTGAACGGGTCGGGCCGGGATGGAATATCGTCGGCAGGGTACGGGTGCCCTTCGGCCGCGCCCGCAATCGTTACCGGAACGTGCGGCATGTCGCGCGCAAGATCGAGGCGCGATACCACCACCGCACAGGCGCCATCGGTTTCAAGGCAGCAGTCGTAAAGCCGGAACGGTTCCGAAATCCACCGCGCCGAATGATAGGTGTCCCAGTCCAGCGGTTTGCCATGGGTAAAGGCCTTGGGGTTGAGCTGGGCGTGCTTGCGGCAGGCCAGAGCGATTGCCGCAGTCGCTTCCGGGCCTACCCCGTAGAGCCGCGAATGCCGCATCGCCAGCCAGGCATACATCTGCACCGGCAGAAACACACCATAGGGAATGTAGTAGCCCTGGATGGTGTTAGTCAGGGTGTTCATGTTCATCGGCCGGGTCGGCGGAGCCCCGGGTTTGGGCCGAAGTGCCGAAAACCCGTTCCAACCGAGCGTGACCAGCACATGATCGCACAGCCCGGAGGCAATCGCCATCGCCGCGTTCTGCAGCGCTGTGGTTGGGCTGGCACCGCCCATATGGACGGTCGCAGCATAGCGCAGCACCTCAATCCCGAGATTAGCGGCCAGTTCCTCGCTGGTGGTATAGATCGGCGGCGGCACCATGCCGTCGATGTCCGAAGGTTTCAGGCCGGCATCGGCAATCGCCTTGCGCGATGCTTCCAGCATCATGTCAACGGCGGAGCGCTCGGTTCCCTTGACGAAGTCGGTTTCGCCGACGCCGGTGATAGCTGCTTTGTCGGAAAAGCTCATGCCGGTTCCAAGTTTCTTTCGCGTTGCAATGCCAGTTCGCGGCGGACCTGGAATTCGACCTCGATCCGCTTGGCCTCGGGCTCAGCCGCGCGGTATCGGGGCGCGGGACCCAGAAGTAGCGCTGCGCGAACCTCTTCGAGTGGGCGATCCAGAAATTCTTCCCACTGGATTTCGGAAAAGTTCCTGGCGGAGCGACCACGCCGCCAGGCTTCGATCATCGGACCCAATACCGGCAATTCGGGGTGCTCGCGCCTTGATTTGAACAGCCCAAGTAGAAGCAGGAAGGCAATTCCGTGATTGTAGAATTGGGCGTTGCCAAAGGTCAGCACGCAAATTTCGCCCAGTCCGTCACGGCCATAGCCGGTGACAATGTGATAGAGATCATGCGAATCTCTCATCCGGTTGCGGAAAAGGGCAACATCGGGGTCAACGAACGACCGGACACCACCTACTTTGCTCGCCTCGACCAGACCGTCGGCGCTCAGCCCTTCGCCATAGACAAATGCCAGATACCGCTGCCCCAGGCTTCCGATCGGGCAGCGTGCCAGCCGTTCGCGGTCGCGCAGGTGTTCGAGCAAATTGCTGCGGCTGGCCAGGATGCGCCTTCCGCCTTCGGATTCCGCAAATCGCCTGAAATGGTGATAATAGCTGTTTCCGGCCAAGGCCTCGACGATCCTGAAAACCTGAGCTGTGTCTTCCTTGTCGCGGAGCAGGACCTTCATCGCCGAGAAGGCTTCCACCGGTCGGATTCTGCGCTTCAGTTCTAGACCCTGCATCTTCGCCTCGCTAGCCATGTTGCCGCGGCCTCTTCACCCAAATCGCTTGGCCCCGGCCAAGGCCTTTTCGGCATCGGAGACCAGATCGCGCATCACCTCGGCCGCGGGCCGGACCGACTTGATCAGCCCGATGCCCTGTCCCGCAAAACCGGGAAGCACATCCATGCGCTTGTCGCGGATCGCCGCTGCCATGACCGGGCCGGCGACCATCGATTGGTACGGCATGGGTAATGGCTCTTTGCCGGCCTCGATCCAGGCATTGGCCCACTTGTTGGCGATCATCCGGGCCGGTTTGCCGGTAATCGATCGACTGACCACCGTGTCGCCATCGCCGCCTTCGGCGATGGCCTGCTTCTGGAAATCCTCGATCCCTGCCTCGTCAGTTGCCAGGAATGCCGTTCCTACCCAAGCCCCTTCCGCACCCAACATGAAGGCCGCTGCCACGCCGCGACCGTCAGTGATGCCGCCAGCGCCGAGCACCGGAACCCGATCGCCAACGGCATCGACCACCTGGGGGATCAGCGATATCGTCCCGACCGGCGAATTGTGCCCGCCGCCATCGTGGCCTTGCGCGACGATCATGTCGATCCCCGACTCTACAACCTGCAATGCATGTTTGACTTTGCCCACCACTGCCATGACGATCGTGCCGTTGGCGTGAAGGCGGTCCATCCACGGTCCGGGATTGCCCAATCCCGCCGCATAGACGGGCACCTTTTCCTCGATCACCACTTCCATCTGCGCCTCGAAGAATTCCTTCGAGAACAGCGGCGGGCCGCCCTCGCTTTCCGCCCCGGCGGCGGCGCGCATCGCTGCGATGGGATCGACCTCATCCAGTCCTTCGCTGGACATGAAATCGCGAGCGAACTGCTGGTATTCGCCGAACACCGCCATCGGATCTGCGGGGGCTGCACCGGTTTCCGGAGCTTTGCCCCGGCGGACCGAAGCCGGCAGCAAGGTATCGACGCCAAAAGGTTTGTCGGTGAGCGCGCGCGTCTCGCGGATCCAGCTGCGCAGGCGTTCGGGTGAGCAGGCTGCCGCTCCCAGCACGCCCAGACCGCCTGCATTCGACACGGCGGCCGCCAGGGCGGGGACACTTGCTCCGCCCATCCCGGCCAGGACGATGGGATGTTCGATCCCGAGCATTCTGCAAATTCGACTGTTCAGTGCCATTGCCCTCTCCATCCAAACCCGTTTGGCCGATCTAAGCCACCTCTCCCCACTGCACCTTTTGCGCCACAAGTTCGGGGCTTCGTTCGGCCAGATATTCGGAAGAACCCTTGACGAGCCGCTCCATATGGCGGCGGGCGGCGTCGGAATCACACAGGCGAACCGCACTCAGAATGCGGGCCAGGCAGCGCAACTGGTTGGCCCGTTCCTGTGCGGAATAGCCAAGCTCCACCGCCATGTCGCGGGTCAGCAGATGCAGAGCTGAAGTGAGCAATCCAAAGGTCGGGTTGCCGCTGGCCCAGCCTAGCAGGTCGTGAAAGCGGCGGTTGGTTTCCTCGAAAGCAGCAGTTTCGCTGTCACGTTCAAGCTGGGCATAACAATCAGAAAGCGCGGCCAGATCGGCATTGGTCGCTCGCTCTGCCGCCCGCGCCGCCATGTCAGGCGCAATTGCTTCGCGCAATTCGAGCAGCGCGCGCAGATCGGTGTCCATAAATTGCAGGATCAGCGAGAGCGAACTGGCGAAATCCCGGGTTTGCGGTCGCGATACCACAGGACCACCGCCCCTGCCGAGCTGGAGATGAATAACGCCCTGGAGTTCGAGGAACCTGAGCGCCTCGCGCAACGTCGCGCGCGCCACCTCGTAGCGCGCGAGCATGTCTTCCTCTTGAGGCAGCCTGTCACCGATTTCCCGTGCATTCGACTGGATGTCCAGAACGATTGCCTGTGCAACCTGCAATGCGCGCTTGGCCTTGATTGCGGCAACCGTGCCGGGATTTAGTGAGGCGTTCGATTTCGAAATCATAAAAAGGGTATAAGCATTAATTCATTGCGATGTCTAGGCTCAAATTATCCATCGGGCACTGGCTTGAATACAGCAGAAATCCGGACGCTCTCGCCTTGACCCCTACGTTAGGCAGTTCATGCTTGAGGGAAAGGCGTAAAAGCTGATAATCTTTATTGACTCGTGCGACCCATTTGGCTAGCAGCTGACGCATCAGGAAAGGGCAGATGCATGGCAACCTCGGCAGTCCATAACCAAACCGTCGATTCCATTCCGCTGGGCGAGATCAATGTCGCCAATCCGTACCTCTTCCAAAATGACACGGTGGGGGAATATTTTTCCCGGCTTCGCCGCGAAGACCCGGTCCACTATTGCGCAGAGAGCCGGTTCGGACCCTATTGGTCGGTGACCAAGTTCAACGACATCATGGCGGTCGATACCAACCACAAGGTCTTTTCGTCGGAAGCCAAGCTGGGCGGCATCTCGGTCCAGGACATGCACAGCGACGAAAGCGCGCTTGAGCTTGAAATGTTTATCGCGATGGATCAGCCCAAGCACGATCAGCAGCGCAAGGCTGTAAGTCCTGTTGTCGCGCCTTCGAACCTGCTCCTGCTTGAACCGATCATCCGCGAACGGGCAGGCTCCATCCTCGATGCACTGCCCGTTGGAGAAGAGATCGACTGGGTCAAGCTGGTCTCGGTCGAACTTACCACCATGACGCTTGCGACGATTTTCAATTTTCCCTGGGAGGAACGGGCCAAGCTCACACGTTGGTCGGATGTCACCACCGCATCGCCAGAGACTGGCATAGTTGAATCGTTTGAGCAGCGTCGCGAGGAACTCATCGAGTGCGCGATGTATTTCAAGGGCCTGTGGGACCAGCGGATCGACCAGCCCGGCGGCAACGACCTGATATCGATGATGGCGCATTCCCCGGCGACCCGCGACATGCCCTTCCTGGAATTTCTCGGTAATCTGTTGCTGTTGATCGTGGGCGGTAACGACACCACCCGCAATTCGATCAGCGGCGGGGTCCTGGCCCTCAACCAGAACCCTGGCGAATATCAGAAATTGCGGAACAATCCGGCGCTCGTTTCAAGCATGATCCCCGAGATCATCCGCTGGCAGACCCCGCTGACCCATATGCGCCGCACCGCGCTTGAGGACGTGAAGATTGGCGGGAAGCAGATCAGAAAAGGTGACAAGGTGGTGATGTGGTATCTCTCGGGCAACCGCGACGACACCGTGATCGACCGGGCCGAAGAGTTCATCATCGATCGCGAAAATCCGCGCCACCATCTCTCGTTCGGGTTCGGTATCCACCGCTGCATGGGCAACCGTTTGGCCGAATTGCAACTTCGCATCATCTGGGAGGAAATCCTCAAGCGCTACAGCTTCGTCGAAGTTGTCGGCGAACCCGAGCGGCTACTGTCGAATCTGGTGCGCGGGATCACCCGGCTGCCGGTGAAGCTCCACGTGCACTAAAGCCCTGATTTCGCTTGAAATACGGAACATCGAAATGATCAAAGTGACTTTTGTTTCCGCCGATGGCACCCGTCGAACGGTTGAAATAGACGAGGGGCTCAGCGCTCGTGAAGCCGCCCTATTCAACAGTGTGCCGGGGATCGACGGCGATTGCGGCGGGGTCTGTGCCTGCGCCACGTGCCATGTCCATGTCGACCTGGCCTGGATGGATCGGGTCGGGCCGCCGGAAGAAGGCGGCATGGAGAGCGATCTGATCCAGTTCGCTGAGGGGACGACCGAGACTAGTCGCCTCGCCTGCCAGATTTCGATGGTCCCCGAACTCGATGGCTTGGTGCTGCATCTGCCAGAACTTCAGCACTGAGCAATACGCCATGCACATGACGTTTGACGGAAGCGGCGGCATCTCCATCGCCGCAAGCCTTGTCGGCGATGGCCTTGGTCGACCGCCAGTCTTACTGGCGCATGGCGGGGGGCAGACCCGGCGAACCTGGCGCAAGACGATGCAGCAATTGGCGCAGCACGGTTATCGTTCGTTGGCGATCGACATGCGCGGCCATGGCGAGAGCGACTGGGCAGCCCCTGACCAATACCGCTTTGCCGATTTCGGCAAGGACATCCTAGCTGTATGCGACAGGTTGGACCAGCGGCCGCATGTGATCGGTGCATCGCTTGGCGGATTGGCCGCACTTGTAGCGGAAGGCGCGGTCCGACCGGGCAGCTTTGCGTCGCTGACGCTGGTCGATGTTGCGCCGGAAATGGACCCGGAGGGCGTTTCGCGAATTGTCGGATTCATGAACGCCCATGTGGAGCGCGGCTTCGCGTCATACGACGAAGCCGCGGAGGCGATCGCAGACTATATGCCGAACCGCGAGAAGCGAGGCGCCAGCGAGGGTCTGAAGAGCTATCTCCGCCTCGACGCTGACCAGCGTTACCGCTGGCATTGGGATCCTGGTTTTCTGAATCACATGGCCGCGCGCCGCGAACAGGACTATGCCCAAGCCCAGGCGGCTGCATGCGCCCTCGCGCTACCGGTCCACCTGGTGCGGGGCGGATCGAGCGACCTGATCTCCCTTGAGGCTGCGAAACGATTTGTCGCGACGGTGCCCGGCGCGCAGTTCACCGATGTCTCCGGCGCGGGACACATGGTCGTCGGTGACGACAACGACGTCTTCAGCAGGGCAATTCTCGAATTCCTCGAAAGCCAGGCCGAACCGGAGACAATCGCGTGACACTCGAAGATCTTAACCGCACACTGTTGGTCGCGCCGTTTCACCGGTGGCTGAACCTGCGAATGGTCAAAGCGGATGCCGAACACATTCTGATCGAAATGCCGTGGCGGGACGAGATGATCTCCAACCCGACGCTGCCGTCAATGCACGGCGGAATTCTTGCCTCGCTGATCGATCTGACAGGTTTCTACACTGTCCTCGCGTCAGGAAGCATGTCCAAGTCCACCGCCGATCTGAGGGTTGATTACCACCGGGCGGCGAGCCGCCAGACGCTCCTTGCCGAAGGGCGCCTGATCAAGGCCGGAAGATCGTTAAGCGTGGCCGACGTACGCATTCACGATGAAGCCGGAACACTGGTCGCCAGCGGTCGCGGGGCATACAATATGTAGTTGGCATTGTCGCACGCTCAAACCGACTTCGGTCGGGGTCGAGATCACTGATATTGGCTAACATCCTGGAGAGCATGGAGCGCATTTTGATCTGATCCCGAAAAGCTGGATCATTTTGAGTTAGAGTTTTTCGCCGTAGTCTCCCCTGGCTGGGAGGAGCGAAGGATGATGAAGGCATCCAGATTCTCAAACGCGTAGAAGGCGTTCATTCTGAAACAGGGCGCGGATGGCGTTCCGGTGGCAGACATCTGCCGCAGGGCCGGGATCAGCCAGGCGACCTGCTTCAACTGGAAGAAGAAGTATGACGGCATGCTGCCGCCGGATATGCGTCGACTGAAGCAGTTCGAGGACGAAAATGCGAAGCTGCGCAAGCTCGTGGCGGACCTGTCCCTGGACAAGGAGATGCTGCAGGATGTCATTCGCCGACAACTGTGAGGCCTGCTCGTAAACGCGAGCTGGTGAACGGGGTTCGCAGTGATTGGGGCGTGTCGAACCGCCGGGCTTGCCAGGTTCTGGAGATGGACACCTCAACCTACCACTGCAAATCCCGCCGCCGCGAGCAGGCCGGCATTGAAGCCCGCATCCGTGAGATTTGCGAGACCCGCGCCCGCTACGGCTACCGGCGGGTGCACGTTCTTCTTCGCCATGAAGGCTGGGAGATCAAAATGAAGCTAACGCACAGGATTTACAACGAGTTGGGCCTCCAACTGCGTAACAAGACGCCCAAGCGAAGGGTGAAGGCGAAGCTGAGGGAAGACCACTGCGCGGCCTCCCGCGAGAATGGTGTGTGGGGCATGGATTCGTCCATGACCAGTTGGCGACAGGCCGCAAGATCCGCGTACTGACGGAGGTCGTCCACCACATCACGTCAGCGCTTCAGCTAACGTGGCAAAGACGTCGTCCAGACCCTCGAGGTGACCTGCGCCATGGTTGGCTATCCGAAGACGATCCGGGTCGACCAGGGCTCCGAGTTCATCAGCCGCGACCTGGACCTGTGGGCCTATGCCAACGACGTCACGCTGGACTTCTCCCGGCCCGGCAAGCCGACAGACAATGCCTACATCGAAGCGTTCAACGGGCGGTTCCGGGCGGAGTGCCTGAACACACACTGGTTCCTGACGTTTGCAGATGCCCGCGAAAAGTTGGAGGAGTGGCGCAGATACTACAACGAGGATCGGCCGCATGGTTCCATCGGCAACAAGCCCCCGATCACGCTGGTAAATCCCGGTGGCGCACCCAGCCCGTCACCGTGATCAAGGCCGGGAAACTCTAACCCCGGGTGGTCCTGAGAATGGTGTAGGATCAGCAAGGCGGAAAACTCTAGACCGGAACGGTCCAAGGTTGGGCAGTAGTGTAGAAGGAGCCGGACTCTACCTCTGAATGGTAACAATCAGGGGCGCACGTCATCTGGTCCGACCGCCTCGACCTCGATGCCGAAAGCCACCTGCCGCTGCACACAAAACTGCAACTGTGTATCTGTGTCCGAATAATGCACAGGGGCCTATCCGAATAATTCAGCGCGGAAACCACCGTCGCGCGAAACGCCTCGAAATCAACAACCCGCGCCAGCACTTCCAGCGAATCGCCATCCGCCGACAACATCATCTTGTGGTCCGATAAGCCGAAAAGCCCCGATTGCCGCATCATTCGATACCATGATACGGAGCGATTGAATCATCCGTCAGCCAATTGGCGAGCGTTGAATAGAAATGTTCATTTGTGAAAAAGTTTCATACTATCTGCTAATAATATCGCCTGGACGCGATTTTTAACTCCAAACTTGGAAAATATGTTGTGGACATGCCATTTAACTGTGTCTTCGCTAATTCTGTGTTTTAGGGCGATCTCGCGATTTGAAAGACCTTCTTTGATCTTCTGGAGAATTGCCAATTCCTTTCTCGTAAGGATAGCATTTTTGATTTCTTTTGATGTGAAGGCAGGATAATCATTTAACTCGATGCGGTGGCTGCCAAAATCCTGATCGCCTGGCAGGAGATCGAGCAGCGGTATCGAGCTTGGTCCTAAAAATTCCAGATATTGACGCTCGTCAAGCAACGTTCGAAAACATCCCTTTCGTGCGGCGATATCGATGGCATCCGCTACGCGTTGCTCGGCAACCGCCAACCTTTCTGTTGCCGCATTGGCGCCTGCGAGGCACATCAGAGCTGAAATTTCCAGCCTGTTCGATTGGCTGCGACGCGCGTGATCCAACGTGGCGCTCGCTAACCGGCTCGACAGATGATGCTTCCCTTTTCGCGCTGCGATACGAGCTTCCGCGAGCGACCTCATGGCGCGTAAACATGGGCCGTGTGATGTCTGAAAAACAGGCTCGCTTTGCGCCGGCAAGATCGCAATGGCCTCGTCGGGGCCATCCAGGACCAGTAGATTGGCCAGGGCAAGACGCGCGAGCACATCAAGACGCGGGAAGGTGCATTCCCTTGCGATCAGGCGCGCTTCCCAAAGGAGTTCGCTGGCGACTCTCCGGTCGCCTTCGCGATTGGCGATGGCTGCCGCAGTACGAAAGGCCGAAAAGAGGAAATCGACCACGCCGTGTTGACGTACGAAATCCAGAATATTATCAACCCGCGAAGCGATACCGTCAAGTTGGTTCGTCTCGTATCGTAGTTCAAGCTCCAGTATTTCCAGGAGATTGGCAGAGAACGGTGTGGCATTGATCTGGGCTATGTTGTCGTTTCGCGCACATCTAAGGCGCTCGGCGGCGCCTTGCATATTGCCCCGCGAAATGTCGCTGTAGATTATCGCGCTGTGAAGCCAGCCGAGCGCATACCGATGGTCGGCGACGATGTTGACGGCGGATGCTTCAATACTCAATTTTTCCAGGTCGTCAAACCGCCGTTCGCTGGCCGCAATAAAACACAGGCATGTGAGGATTGCCCCCCTGGAGACGAGATCAGCATCACCATTCAACTTTATCCATAACTCGCATTGCCGTCTGCTTTCGGCAAGATTGTCCGCGGTTGCTTCGCCGATCGCGGCGACGAGATCGCACCACCACTTCGTCCGCCGCCGGGCCGTTTCGTCGGAAAGGCCGGCGCTGAGGGCGCGAAGTTCCGTCAGCAGCGCGGCCGCCTGTTTCTGGTCGTGACTGAAAATCTGCGCCCAGGCCGATCCGACAATGATCGTTGGGTCAGAGACAGCCTCGGAGAAGCTGCGCCGCCATAACTGGATCTGATCCACCTCGCCTTGGCGCAACGCGATGTCTATCATGCTCGTTGACGCGACCTCGGCCGCAGCGTCCAAATCGCCCGCTCGCAGATAGAGGCTGATACTTTCGCGACTATGACCGCTTGCCCGCTGCCATTGAGCAGCCCGGGCGAACAGTTCCGATTTCAGGCCGTGAAGCTCTACCGCAAACCTGTGCTCGAGAAATTCGCGGAGCAGCGGGTGAAATTCATAACATAACTGTGTTCGGTCCTGTGGGGTAAGCAGCATGCGTTCGGCGGAGAGCTTTTCGATGAAGTAGGCCCCATCGCCCCTGTTGAAAACATGGTTGAAGTAGTCGGCGGAGATCACCCCAAGGATCGAGGCGCGGATGCAGAACTCCCGCACATCACTCGGGAGACTGGCGAGTATGGCGCTGCGAAAATATCGATCCAGATCGCTATCGCGACCGGTAACACGATCGACGACCAGACGTCCCGCAGTTGCATGATTCGTTGAAGCGGCCTGTAACAAAAGGCATAGTGGTTCCGCCCAGCCTAGTGTTCGTTTCCAGAGCAAATGGATGTCCGGTTCCGAGATGAGAATTCCGGGCTCGCCACGCGCGACTGCATTCGCTTCGACAAGCGAGAAGGCGAGCGCATCCGTCCCGACTTCCCGGAGCTGTCGCCGGGCGGCGATGCGCGCAAAGCCGATGCCCGCAGTCGTTGCTGCCACGATCTCGACGTCAGCCGGCGCAGTCAGCATGAAGTCCTCGATCTCGTCCGTCAAATCCGGATGAAACCCGATGTCGTCAAAACAGAGGAGAATAATCGATTTCGTTTGATCAATGAGTTCCTGCAACCAGGCGGCGAGAGCGTGGAGCGTCTGAGGAACGGCGCCCGGAAGCGGTGGAGGGTCATTCCCGGTGGCGCGGTATGCTGCGACTATCTGCGCATGGATGCGCTCTGCGAGCAGACGGGGATTATAATCGCATTCCTTGGCGGACGTCCAGGCCACATAGGCCCCGCCTTGACGGCGATTGGCCCAGAACTGGGCCATCGCGACACTCTTTCCATAGCCAGAAGGCGCGCGAAGGAGGTGGCGGCGTCTAGCTTCATCAGCCATGAACAGGCGCGGGCGCGGAAGGCATCCAGACGCGAGCCTCGCTACCCGTTCATTGACACCATCCATGATCGTCGAACTTCCTCTCCTGCTCTAGCCTGCCTTTTCCGTCGGCTCTCAGCGGCACAACCGAACTCCTATATTACAGAGATTGTCATTCCTGCCAAACCCAGCCGGAACGCTGGTGACCATTCCCCCGCAACGCCTCCGCCGGCGATGTGCAAGGCGGGTCAGATGACGGCCTCCTTCAAAGGGATGGCGGGATTGCTCAGCTTGCTAGGGTCGATATTCGTGCGCGCGCTGATGAATTGCTTACCAACCAGGAAATCCTGTGGCGAATTGATCGCTTCGACGCACTGGATCCGATCGCCCTTCAAATGGAAAATCGCAAAGCCTGCGGCACACGGGGTGCCTCGCAGAAGGACATTGTCGACATCGGTCGCCTGGCCGGCGATCTGCAGTTTCATGTCATATTGGTCGGACCACTGCCAGGGGACTTCGTGGGTCGACGAGGGGCCGCCGACAATGGCGTTGGCGGCCTGTCTGGCTTGTTCGAGTGCATTGGGCACGCTCTCGAGACGAGCGACGTGGGCGTAGTGGGGGATGGGGCGACGGGCGACGTCGCCGATGGCGAAGATGGCGGGATCGGATGTGCGCGCTTCAAGATCGACGAAAATGCCGGCGCCTGTATTCAGCCCGGCATCCCGCGCGATTTCATCATTGGGAACGGCGCCGACGCCGACGAGGACGGCATCGCACGCGATCGTTCGACCATCGTCGAGACGCACACCGCTTACACGCCCATCATGACCTTCGAACCCCGACACGGTGACACCCAGTTCGAAGTGGACGCCCTGTTTCGCATGGTATTCGTGAAAGAAGGTGGAAAGTTCTGGGCAGGCTACGCGGGCGAGCAGCCGCAGGTCGCGCTCAATCACCGTTACTTCCGCTTCAAGCGCTCGTGCGGACGCGGCCACCTCCAGGCCGATGTAGCCGCCGCCGACTATGGCAAGGCGCCGGCCGGCTCGCAGGGCGTTTTTGAGTCGTTCCGCGTCGCCCGCCGTTCTCAATTCCATAACCCCGTCTAGGTCCGACCCCTCTACCTGCAGCTTGATCGGGCGAGCGCCCGTCGCGATGATGAGATAGTCATATTGCAGAACCTCGCCGGTCGAGAGTGTCACCGTCCTGGATTGGCGTTCCAGCTTGTCCGCCCGAATACCCAGGCGCAGGCCGATCTGGGATGCTTCGTAGAACCCGGCCGGTTTCAGGAGTGTCGGAGCTTTACCCGGTTCGGCCCGGAGCGAAGCCTTGGAAAGCGGCGGACGATGGTAGGGAAGGAGGGATTCTTCACCAACGAGCGTTATCAGCCCCTCGAATCCAAGCTGGCGAAGGATGGCTGCCGCCGTTCCGCCCGCGTGGCCCGCCCCCAGAATCACGACATGTTCATCCGCTCGGCCCATAGATGCTCTCTCCTGAAACGCTGTGGTTTGACCGGCAGGGCGATCATTCTGATCTTCAGGCTCATTCGATAGAAAATTCGGATAGGGATAAAACCCCACTTTAGTTGGGTTGTTCCACGAGATGAAGTAGCCAAGAATACAAAGCGGCACGACTTGCCCAAAGTTAGAGACGCAGGAAGTGCGTGCGCATCGAGAGGAAATGTCCATGAGCACAACCATTTTGAGTGACGGCGCGCCTGATCGCTATGTCGACAGGAAGCGTTATCTTTGGGTATTGTCGGTCGTTTGGCCGGCAGCACCGCTAATCGGGCTTTATCTCGTCCACCTGACGGGATGGAGCATCTTCTACGCATTCACTCTGTTCGTCTGGTACGGCGCAATCCCGGTCTTCGACGTCCTCTTCGGCAAGGATCCGAACAATCCTCCCGAAGCGGCAGTTGCCCGCCTCGAGGCAGACCGCTATTATCGAGTTCTCACTTGGCTTACCGTTCCGGTGCACTATGCTTCGCTGATCGGCTGTGCATGGTGGATCACGACGCAGCCGATCGCGTGGTGGGAGGTAGTGGCTCTCGCTTTCTCCCTGGGGATCGTCAACGGGCTGGCGCTGAATACTGGCCACGAACTCGGGCACAAGAAGGAACCCTTCGACCGCTGGATGGCCAAGATCGTTCTCGCCGTGGTTGGCTATGGGCACTTCTTCATCGAGCACAACAAGGGCCATCATCGCGACGTAGCGACTCCCGAAGACCCCGCCACTTCTCGCATGGGCGAGAGCATTTACAAATTTTCGCTCCGCGAAATTCCGGGCGCGTTCCTGCGCGCGTGGAATCTTGAAAAAGTGCGGCTGGAACGTGTCGGAAAGGGTGTCTGGAGCCTCGACAATGAGATCATCCCCCCGCTAATGATTACCTTGGCAGTCTACACCGCGCTTGTTCTGGCTCTCGGTCCCAATCCGAAGTTGCTGGTGTTCCTGCCCATTCAGGTCGCCTTCGGCTGGTGGCAGCTCACCAGCGCGAACTATATCGAGCATTACGGACTGCTGCGCCAGAAGATGGCGGACGGACGGTACGAGCGCGCTCAGCCGCGTCACTCGTGGAACAGCAATCACATCGCGTCGAATCTCATCCTCTTCCACCTTCAGCGGCACTCCGATCACCATGCTCATCCGACGCGCAGCTATCAGTCGCTGCGCGACTTCAAGGGCCTGCCGGAACTGCCCACGGGATATCCGGGCATGTTCTTCATGGCGATGATCCCGCCGATATTCCGGTCAGTAATGGATCCTCGCGTTGTCAAATGGGCCAATGGCGATATCGACAAGATCCAGATTGATCCGGCGCGCAGAAAGCGAATCGCCCGCAAATACGGTGCATCGCAGGGTAGCCGGCTTCCCGTAACATAAGTTCATACCGCAGGCGATCTGACTCGACTCGATCGCCCTTCAGAAGGTCGGACGTTCCTCCCAGTAGCGATGCTGGATGCAAGACCTGGCGACGGCGCCCCAGGCGGCGTCGCCTTTTCTCCGGAATTCGTCCACCGCTTAACGCAGGAAGAAAGCAGCGCGATGACCGAATATAAATGCCCAGACTGCGGCTACATCTACGACGAAGCCAAGGGCAACCCACATGAGGGCTTTGCACCCAACACGACATGGGCGCAAATTCCCGACGATTGGGCATGCCCTGACTGCGCCGTTCGCGACAAGGCGGACTTCATCCCTCTGCTGGCGCAGGGCGCGAGTGCGACGGCGATCGAGGCTTCAACAGACGCCGAACCGTTCGCGAAATGGCACTGCGTGACCTGCGGTCACATCTATGACGAGGCGGTCGGCGACCCGGCGACAGGTCTGCCGCCTGGAACCCGATGGTCCGATGTACCTGCGGATTGGTACTGCCCTGACTGCGGCGCGACGAAAGAAGATTATGAGCGTCTCGACTTCTGATGGGCGCCGGGTGCCGCGCTGTGGCTCTGGTCGCTGCGTCAGCTTGAGGGGAACTCCATGAATATCCAAGCATTCACGCGCGCCATTTCCGACTCGGGCGGCGGCATGAAGGAGGTTCAGTCCCTTTTTGCCTGTCAACGCGAGGCAGCCGAACGGGACAGAGCGCGGTTCGGCCTGCAGGAACGCCTGGATAGCCTGACGCGGCTGAAGAATGCGATCAAGCGGCGCGAAGGCGACATCATCAGGGCGCTAGATGCTGATTTCAGGAAGCCGGAACCTGAGGTGCGGCTGACCGAACTCTTCCCGGTCTATCAGGAGATATCCCACGCCCGGCGGAACCTGAAGTCCTGGTCGAAGCCGCACAGCGTTCGAGGCTCGCTCGGCATGTTCGGCACGACCGCGCAGGTTCGCTACCAACCCAGAGGCGTGTGTCTGATCATCGCGCCCTGGAACTATCCGGTCAATCTGACCTTTGGACCGTTGGTATCCGCCTTGGCCGCCGGTAATACGGTCATGCTCAAGCCGTCCGAGCTGACGCCGGCGACATCAGCCGTCATCCGGCAGATCGTGGAGGAAACCTTCCCGGCGAATCGGGTTGCCGTCTGCGAGGGCGACGCCTCGGTCTCGCAGGCACTGCTCGACCTGCCTTTCGACCACATTTTCTTCACCGGTAGCCCACAGGTCGGCAAGATCGTGATGGCGGCAGCCGCAAAGCACCTGACCTCGGTGACACTCGAACTCGGCGGCAAATCCCCAACGATCGTCGATTCGACAGCCGATATCGACGATGCAGCGCGCAAGATTGTCTGGGGGAAGTTCTCCAACAATGGCCAAACCTGCATCGCACCCGACCACATCTATGTCGCACGCGATCAGGCGAAGCCCCTGGTCGATGCCCTCCGCCGCGAAATCCGGGGCGTATACGGGGAGACGGAGCGCGATCAGAAATGCGGTGCGGATTACGGGCGGATCGTAAATTCTCGGCATTTCGATCGCCTCAGCGCGCTGCTAGACGATGCAACCTCGCGTGGCGCGCTGGTCCTCGAAGGCGGGGTCCGCGATCCGGATCAGAAATATCTCTCGCCAACGCTGATCGGGGGGACCGACCCCGAAATGGCAATTTCGCGGGAAGAAATTTTCGGGCCGATTCTGCCAGTGATCGAATATGACGATATCAGCCGCGTTATCGATACAATCAACACCGGCCCCAAGCCGCTCGCTCTTTATATCTTCAGCAAGCATGCCCCAGCTTGGGAATCAATCATCGAAAGGACCAGTTCCGGCGGTGTTTGTATCAACCAGAACGTCGTCCAGTACCTGCACCCCAATCTGCCGTTCGGAGGGGTCAACAACAGCGGTATCGGAAGCGCGCATGGCTTCCACGGCTTCAAGGCATTCTCGCACGAACGCGCAGTGTTGAGGGACAGGTTCTCTGTTTTGCGGCTTCTGTTTCCGCCCTACACGCCCGCCGTGAAGCGATTGATCGATATTACGGTTCGCATTCTAGGCTGAGCGCCCAGACAGAGAGTGGTCTTGGCACTACAGATCGGAGACATGGATGTTTGATTATATCATAGTGGGTGGGGGATCCGCTGGTTGTTTGCTAGCAGAGCGCTTGTCGGCAAACCCTGACATAAAGGTCTGTCTGCTCGAAGCGGGGCCGCCGGACCGCAGCCCGCTGATCCACATGCCCATCGGGATCGCGCTTCTTTCCAAGAGCAAGACGCTCAACTGGGCCTACGAGACTGAGCCGCAGCCCAACCTCGGCAACCGGAGACTGTTCTGGCCGCGTGGAAAGACACTCGGCGGCTCAAGCTCGATCAATGCAATGGTCTATATCCGTGGTCATCGCGAGGACTATGACGCCTGGGGAGAGGCGGCCGACCCAATCTGGTCCTTCGATAATGTCCTTCCGTTGTTCAAGGCGATGGAGGCGAACGAGCGATTCGGATCCGACGCGCACCACGGCGGTTATGGCGAGCTTCATGTCAGCGATCTTCGGACCGTCAACCGGCTGAGCGAAGCATTCGTGGAGGCTGGGCAAGAAGCGCAGTATTCGCACAACGCCGATTTCAATGGCGACACGCAGGATGGGATCGGCTTCTACCAGGTTACGCAACGCAAAGGGCGGCGTTGGAGTTCCGCCCGAGCCTTTCTGTCAGGCGCAAAAGGGCGGCCTAATCTCCGAATAGTAACCGGAGCGCGGGCAACGCGGATCATTCTGGAAGGGCGCAAAGCTGTCGGGGTGACCTATGCGTCGGGTGACAAGCTCACCGACCTGCGCACCAGGGGCGAGGTCATTCTGTCGGGCGGTGCGATCAATTCACCACAGTTGCTGATGCTTTCCGGCATCGGCGACGCGGCAGAATTAGGGGTGTTCGGCATTCCGGTCGTCGTCGATCTGCCGGCGGTTGGAAAAAACCTGCAAGATCATCTCGACATCACGATCATGCACGAGGCGAGCGATCGCACGCCGATCGGGGTTGCCCCATCATTCATCCCGCGAGCGCTGGCTGGCGCATTATCCTATGTGTTCCAGAGGCGGGGGTTTCTGACGAGCAACGTTGCCGAATCCGGCGGATTCGTCAAAAGCTCACCCTCACAAAGTCGCCCGAACCTGCAGTTTCACTTCCTTCCTACTCTGCTGAAGGACCACGGCCGCCAGATCGCCTTCGGCTATGGCTACACGTTGCATGTCTGCGATCTGTTGCCGAAGAGCCGGGGACGGATCGGGCTAAAGAGCCGGAATCCGCTCGACGATCCCTTGATCGATCCCGCCTATCTCTCGGCTCCCGAAGACATCGAGACGATGGTCTGGGCGGTAAGGATCGGGCGTCAGATCCTGTCGGCGCCGTCGATAGCGACCTTTTCGAAACGCGAGCTGGTTCCCGGATCGTCAATCGAGAGCGAAGCTGACGTCATAGCGGACATCCGCCATCGGGCCGAAACGATCTACCACCCGGTTGGGACATGCCGGATGGGAAGAGATCCGCATTCCGTCGTCGATCCGGCGTTGCGCGTCCGCGGGGTGGAGGGCCTTCGTGTCGTCGATGCCTCCATCATGCCCACCCTCGTCGCCGGGAACACCAACGCGCCAACGATGATGATCGCGGAACGGGCCGCCGAACTCATTCTCGGGAAAACAAGGCTCATGGCGGGCACGGAGGAGGGATCATCCTCCACCGTATCGCTAGGTGCCAGGCAGCGAAGTCAGGTCGGATGAACGGGCATTCCGACGGCTGATCTGGCCGACAAATTACAGACGACGTCCTGCAGTGGCGGCGCATCACAAGGAGAGGAGAATAACATGACCTTCATTCGTAAGCCTGCGGATCCAACGGCTTTGCCGCTTGCCGGAGCATTGTTCCTACTGAGTGCCGTTCTTGCCACGCCCGCTTCCGCGCAGGACTCGCCGAAACTGAAGCGATGGGCTGTCACTGTGAATGCGACCGAGGTTTTTGTGGATGAGAACGCCCCGAACATCACTCTGGCGGGCGCACCTCTACCCGGCTCTAACGTGCGAATTGGAAACGCGACTACGCCGACTCTGGACGTCGGGTATTTTTTTACGCCGAACATCGCCGCCAATGTGTTTTTGGGGGTGCCCGCACCTGCCGAAATCGACGGCACCGGCAGCATCGGACCGCTCGGGACACTGGCCAAGGTCCATTATGGACCAGTAATCCTTTCGGCTCAGTATCATTTCAATAGCCAGGGCAAGCTTCATCCCTATGTGGGAGTAGGCGTCGGCCGTGTCCTGTTCTTCAACAAGCACGACGGAGCATTGAGCGATTTCAACATCCGCGACAGTTGGGCGCCGACTGGGCAATTGGGCGTTCGGTACGAACTCAATAAATCATGGATGCTGAACGCTGACGTTCGGTATGTTCCATTCTCCACGCACGCGTCAGGTTCGCTAGGTGGAGCGCCCGCGCTGACCCGGCTCGACATCGATCCCATTCTGACGAGCGTTGGGGTTACCCTTCGTTTTTGAATATATATTCGAATACATCGCATGGAAAACTATATGTTGACCCTAATGATGCACCGCCCATTGCGTATCCCGCAGGTCATTCAACATATGACGGAGTAAAATGACGATGGTGGAATTGTTGCCTAGTCGATCTAAGGGGGTTGTCAATGGTCTGGGTGAGGAGGCACAGGCCGTCACCTTTAAGATTTGATTTGTGCTCGCCCCGGCAAGCCCCTGCGAAACTGATCTTCCGAGAATGATACTATGACTATTTATACCGCTCCCGTCGCGGATATCTCCTTCCTGCTGCGGCGGGTGTTCGGCTTCGACGCGATCATGGCCAGCCTACCTGGCTATGAGGAGGTGAATACAGAGCTCGCCGTCACTATTATGGAGGAGGCTGGCAAGTTCGCAACCAGTGTACTGGAGCCGCTGAACCGCCCAGGTGACGAGGAGGGCTGCACGCTCGAAAACGGTGTCGTCACCACCCCCAGCGGCGTTGCTGCCGCTTACCTCGCTTTCGCGGAGGCTGGCTGGTGCTCGCTCTCGGGCGACCCTGCCTATGGTGGCCAGGGTCTGCCGCGGGTGCTACAGATTCTGCTCGACGAGATATTGTCCTCGGCCAACCTGTCCTTCGGACTGTTTCCCGGCCTCACCCGCGGGGCGGCAGAAGCCATCGGCCATCATGCTTCAGCGGAATTGAAGGCAGCCTTCCTGCCGAAGATGATCTCCGGCGAGTGGACTGGCGCCATGGCGCTGACGGAGTCCTCCGCCGGAACCGACCTTGGCTTGCTTTCGACCCGGGCCGTGCCGAACGCTGACGGCTCCTTCGCTATCACCGGCACGAAGATTTTCATTTCCTCCGGCGATCAGGATTTCGGCGGCAACATCGTCCATCTGGTGCTTGCCCGCCTGCCGGACGCGCCCAAGGGCGTGAAAGGCATCAGCCTGTTCCTCGCCCCGAAATTCCTGGTGAATGCCGACGGCAGCCTTGGTGCACGCAATTCCATGAGCGTCGGTGCACTGGAGCGCAAGATGGGCATTCATGCGCAGCCCACCTGTTTGATGAACTATGATGGCGCTACCGGCTGGCTGGTGGGACAGCCGGGCCGCGGACTGAATGCCATGTTCACTATGATGAACGCGGAACGGCTGTTCGTCGGCATCCAGGGCCTCGGCATCGCCGAAGCAGCCAATCAGAAGGCCGTCGCCTATGCCAAGGAGCGCCTGCAGGGCGGCGGCAGCGACGGCACGCCAGGCCCAGTGGCAATTATCGACCATCCCGACGTGCGCAAGATGCTGCTGTCGGGGCGCGCCTTCGCCGAAGGCGCGCGCGCCCTCGCGATATGGACGGCGCTGCAGATGGATATCGCCGACCGCCATACGGATGCCGCAGTGCGAAAGGAGGCTGACCTCCTCGTGGCGCTCATGACGCCGGTGGTAAAGGCCGCCTTCACCGATTTCGGCTTCGAGACCGCGGTGGCCTCCCAGCAGGTGCTGGGGGGGCACGGCTACATCCGCGAATGGGGAATGGAGCAGTATGTGCGCGATGCCCGCATCGCCCAGATCTACGAAGGCACCAATGGCGTTCAGGCCATGGACCTCGTGGGACGCAAGCTCGCCCTCGACGGCGGCACGCTGACCCAACGCTTCTTCGCCCTGATCCGCGCAGAACTCGACGCCGCGCTGCCAACCGCCGGTGAAGGGCTGGTGGCGCCCGTGGCGCAAGCCCTGGCGCGGCTGGAGCGGGTGACGCAGCGCCTCGCCGGGAGTGGCGGTGGAGCGGAACTGGGTGCGGCGGCCACTGACTATCTGCGCCTGTTCGCTCTCGTCTCCTTCGGCTGGATGTGGGTGCGCATGGCCGCCGCCGTGCCGGCCCTGGACGAGGCGACGGCTGTGGAAGTGCGCAAGACCGCCCTTGCCCGCTTCTTCGTAGAGCGCATGCTGCCGCAGACGCTCGGCCTGGAAGCCGCACTCGCCAGCGGCGCGTCCTCGCTCATGGCGCTCGACGCCGACGCCTTTTGAAGATCTGGCCGAGACGACCGACGCCCGGAACCCACGCACAAGCACCAAATAATCGGAGGGAAACAATGCTCGGAACCATGATGGACGTGCCGCTGCTGGTGTCAGGGATACTGAGGCATGCTGAGGCGTATCACGGTGACGCCGAAGTCGTATCCGCCACGATGGAAGGCGGCCTCCACCGCTACACCTACGCGGACCTCGCCCGGCGCAGCCGACAGCTCGCGAGTGCGCTCGCGCGCATGGGTCTGGAGACCGGAGACCGCGTCGGCACGCTGGCGTGGAACGACTATCGGCACATGGAACTGTATTACAGCGTGTCCGGGTCCGGCTTCGTGTGCCACACCATCAACCCACGGCTATTCCGCGAGCAGATAGCCTACATCATCGAGCATGCTGGTGACAGCGTGCTGTTCTTCGACCTCACCTTCCTGCCCGTCATCGAGGAACTGGCGGACCAGTTGAATGGCCTGAAGGCGGTGGTGGCGATGACAGACACAGCGCACATGCCTGAATCCGACATCCTCGCGCAGAAGCTGCCAGACCTGAAGTGCTACGAGACCCTCATCGACGGCGAGCAGGACAGCTTCGACTGGCCAAGCTTCGACGAGAACACTGCCTCCGGCCTGTGCTACACCTCGGGCACCACGGGTGACCCCAAGGGCGTGCTCTATTCCCACCGCTCCAGCGTGCTGCACGCTATGGCCATCACTGCGCCGGATGCGCTGGGGCTCTCTGCCAATGACGTGGTGTGCCCCATCGTCCCCATGTTCCATGTAAATGCATGGGGCCTGCCCTTTGCAGTGCCCATGGTGGGCGCCAAGCTGGTACTGCCCGGCGCGCGGCTCGACGGGGCGAGCCTGTACGCATTGTTCGAGGCGGAGGGCGTCTCGTCCACCGCCGGCGTGCCCACCGTGTGGCTCGGCCTCTTGGATTGGATGGACGGCCACGCCAAAGAGTTTACCTCTCTCAAGCGGGTGATCATCGGCGGGTCGGCGGTACCAGCCATCATGATCAGTCGATTTCACCACAAGGGGGTGGAGGTGCGACAGGCCTGGGGCATGACGGAGACCAGCCCTCTGGGCCTTTCCGCGGCGCTGAAGCCCAAGCACCGTCTCCTGCCCGCAGAGGATCGTTTGGCGCTGGAATGCAAGCAGGGCCGGCCGGTGTTCGGCATGGAGTTCCGTGTGGTCGGCGGCGAAGGGCGCGAGGTGACGCACGATGGCAGGAGCTTCGGCTCGATGCTGGTGCGTGGACCGTGGGTGGCCGCGGCCTATTTCAACGCCGCCGCTGGCTCCGCCCACGAGCAGTATCCAGGCTGGTTCGACACCGGCGACGTGGTGACCATAGACAAGGACGGTTTCATCCAGATTGTCGACCGCACCAAGGACGTTGTGAAATCCGGTGGCGAGTGGATCTCCTCAATCGATCTGGAAAACATCGCCCAAGCTCACCCAGCCATAAAGGAGGCGGCCATCGTCGCCCGGCCGGACACCCGTTGGGGAGAGCGCCCGGTGCTGGTGGCAGTGCTGAAGCCCGGTGCCGAATTTAGCCGTGCCGAAATGCGTGCCCATTACAAGGGCAAGACCTCCAAGTGGTGCGTGCCGGATGATCTTATCATCGTTGACGAACTGCCGCACACCGCCACCGGCAAGCTCTCCAAAAAGGACATCCGGCAAATTGTATTGGAAGACCCTCGTACCTTTTCCTCGGAGTGGCGAACATGAGAACGGATTACTTGCAACGTTTGGTGTCCGCGCCTGACGGCGGCGATGTTTGATCGGAATCGGCTTTCTAGACGAAGGGGTGCGGGTCATAGGTGTTGTTCCGAGATAAAACAGTTGATGGCGTCCTGCAGATCGACGACGGAGTGGAATATGCCGTTTTTCAACCGCCGTCGGGTGAGCTTGGCATAGAAGCGTTCGACAGCATTGAGCCATGAGCAAACGTTAGCAAATCCTATCCCGGTTTCCACCAACCCGGCCGCAGGCCAGTCAGTGTCTCCCTCAATCCGAGCGCTTGGTGGTCAGTTCGTATCAATTGCCGGATTTGCCGGTGACGACGCGCCATCGAAGATCCGGGGCGCTTCATATCCGCAAGAACCTCTCGTAAAGAAGGGGTACGACAAAGATGGTGAGCGCGGTCGAGGCAAGCGTACCGAAGATAAGCGAGATGGCGAGGCCGCCGAACACGGGGTCGGGAAGCATGATGGCCGAGCCCAGCACAATGGCAAGCGTAGTCAGCAGGATCGGGCGCAGGCGCACGGCGCCGGCCATGCGGGCAGCCTCCGCGAGAGGCATGCCATGCTTCTGGTTGTCCTGAATGAAGTCGATAATGAGCAGCGAGTTACGGATCACCACGCCGGAGAGTGCGATGATGCCGACGATCGAGGTCGCGGAGAAGTCGGTACCCAGCAGCCAGTGCCCCGGAAAGATACCAATGATCCCGAGTGGCACAGCGGACATCGCGATCAGCGGAATGAGGAACGACTTGTAATAGGCGACGAGCAGGAAATAGACTGCGGTCAGCGCAGCGCCGAGCGCCATCAGCATGTCGCGGTAGATATCGAGCGTCATGCGCATTTCACCATTCCAAAGAAGTTGGTAGCCGTTGATGATATCAGGCGCGGCCTCGCTGAGGCTGAGATTACCGATGGCGAGTGGCTGGCCGTCGGGCGCGTGCATCCTGGACAAGCGGCGGTTAAGATCGAGCACGGCATAGACCGGCACGCTGTGCGAGAGTTCTCCCCCGATGAAGATCACGCGCTCATTGTCCTTACGCTGGATCGGCTTGTCGGCCTCGGTCGGAGTGCGTCGGACGAGTTCGGCCAACGGAATCTGACGTCCCTCCCGACCGGTCACATAGAGACCCTCGAGTTGGGACGGCGCAGGCTGCTCTGCTCGCGGCACATAGGCCCGGATCGGAACGGGATTGCGCTCAGGATCGATATGCGCGCGCCCGACTACCTGACCATCGTAGACGAGGCCCAGGACATTAGCGATATCCGCGGCCGATACGCCGGAAAGTGCCGCTTTTTCACGGTCTGGCACGAAGCGCCATTGCGCCACGTCGGTGGGCTCGCTGTTTGAGATATCGACCATGTCGTAGGTCTTGGCAAACTCGGCTTCGACCTGTTTAGCCAGTCGACGCAGGCCTACCAGATCCTCGCCGTGTAACTCCGCCAATACCGTGGCGCGCACAGGCGGCCCCGGCGGATCTTCGACCAGCCTCACCTGGGCGCCCGGATAACGGGCACGGATGGCATCGACCTTCGTGCGCAACTCGCGAACAAGCATGATCGAACTTTCCGAACGATGTTGCTTGTCCACAAGGTTGACGCGGATTTCGGCGACATTCTCGCCCGTTCGAAGCGAGCTGCCCTGCATCAGCCCATTGAAATCCGGGACGCCGGCCTGTCCGATCCAGTTCTGATAGTTCGTCACCAGCGGATCAGCGGCAAGAAGTCCGTCGATCTCATGGACCATCCTGGCCGTGTTTTCGACCGGGCTGGCTTCGACCATGGTGATGACGATGTTGAAGGTGTTCTTGTTGTCCTTGGGCAGAAAGCCCATGGCGACGCCGAGCGGGGGCACTGGCCCGCCCACGCCGGATGGGCGGATGAACTGCCAACCGCCTTGCGCCGCCGATAGGAGCAGAGCGAGGATTGCACCGATCATCAGGGCCCGGCGCGCGCTCGAACGCTCCTGCAACGGCTTGATCAGCCAGAGATAGACGTCCCGCAACTTGTCGGGCTTGCGCTCCTCATGGGTGTTTGCCTCTGATTCTGCCTCGCTTCCATCATCCAATATGCCGCCGGTCGGAGCCGGTCGCTTGACCCAGCGGTTCGCCGCCCATGGGGTGACGATATAGGCGACGACGATGGAGGCGAGCATCGCGATCGGGACATTGTAGGCGATGGGGTAGAAATAATCGCCAGCCATGCCGGTCACGAGCAGCAGCGCCGCGAACACCAGCATCACGGCAAAGGTCGCGAGATTGGTGGCGCCGCCGATTTCGTTGGTGGCGAGGACGGTCACGTCCTCCTTCGCGGCCGTAGAGTGGCCATGATAATGGCGGTGGATGTTCTCGATGACGACGATCGACGCATCGACCAGCAAGCCCAGCGCCAGGATCAGCGCGAACAGAGTGATGCGGTTGATCGTCACCCCGCCAAGCAGATCGGCGCCAAGGGTGATCGAGAAGATGACGGGCACCGTCACCGAAACGATCAGCGCCTCGCGCCAGCCGAGGAACAGCAGCATGATGAAGCTGACGGTGATGAGCGCGATCGCCAGATGCTCCATCAGCCCGTCGACGGCCTCGTCGGCTTTCTGGCCGTCGTCCCGGGTGGTGACGACATGGACCGCGCGGGGGATGAAGCTCGCCTGCATCCGTTCGACTCGGTTGGCCACGGCTTCGGACACGGTGACGGCATTCTCACCCTTTTTCTTCGCCACGGCGATGGTGACCGCGGGCATTTCGCCTTCGCCCAGCTTGGCGCGAGGGTCGCCAGCCGCGAAGGCGAAGCGGCTGAGATGCATGATCTCGTCGCGCGGGCCGTCCGACACCGTGGCGACATCGCCGATCTTGATCGTGCGGCCGTTGCGCACGCCGATCACCAAGTCACGAACCGCTGCCGCCGATCCCAGTTCGCCGGCATAGCGTAGTCGTTCGAGTTTGCCCGCCTCCACCGGTCCCGACAGGTTAAGGCCTACATCGGAGGCGGCCAACGCTCCACGCGCTTCGGCGAGCGATATCGAGAAGGCTTGGAGCCGGACCGGATCGAAGGCGACATCAATCTCGCGGTTGCGGCCACCATAGACGGACACCACCGAGACGCCTGGCGTGCTCCGAAGCCGTTCGGCCACCGAATCCGCCAGTCGCTTGAGCCCGTAATCGTCATAGGTGGGGGAAGCGAGCGTCACGGTGACGATGGGCACGTCGTCGGCGTCGACGGCCTGGATCAACGGGATACCCGCGTCCGCTGGAAGCCGGCCACGGTTGGCGATCACCCGGTTGTAAAGCTTGACCAGCGAATCTTCGGGCGGCTGGCCGACCTTGAACTGGACCTGCACCATGCCGACGCCGGGCTGGGCCACGCCATAGCTGTGATCGACGCCGGTCATTTCGCTGAGCACGCCTTCGAGTGGAGCGACCACCAGCCGGTCCACCTCCTCGGCAGTCGCGCCAGGCAGCGCCACTGTCACCATCGCGCCCGGTACCACGATTTGGGGATTTTCCTCGCGCGGGGTCAGCGCTACGGCCAGCGTTCCCAGCAGCAGCGAGGCGAGCAGGAAGACGATGGTCAGCTTGGAAGTGATGAACGTCTTTGCGAGGCGGCCCGCGAGATTGAGCGGGGCTTCTGTCATCGCGCCGCTCCGTCGGCAAGGCGCGCGCCGTCTCGGACAGTCGGGTCGACGCGGGCCAGGATGCGCTCGCCTGTCGAGAGGCCGGAGGTCACGACGACACGATCACCAACAGGGTCGCCCAGCCGCACCCATCGGAAGGTGACGCGCTGGTCCTTGCCGACCACGAACACGCCGGTCAGCCCGCCGCGATCGGCGACCGCGGCGGCAGGGACGGAAACAGCGCTTCCGCTATTGCCCTGGTCGCCCACCGAAGGAAGCCGGACACGTCCGAACATGCCTGGCATGATCCCGCTATCGGCGGGAAGGACGACCTCAACTGTATAGCGCCGCGTCGCGGGATCGGCCGAGGGGACGACGCCCCGGACCCGGCCGGTCACGGGGCGATCCTCTCGCCCGTCGAGCAGCACCGGAACCGTCGAGCCGGGCGCGAATAGCCCGAGGCTCGCCTGGGGAGCGGCAAAGCGGAACAATAGTCGACCCCGGCTTTCCACGGTCACCAGCGGCGAACCGGGCATCACCATGTCGCCGTCGTGAATCTGCCGGGAGACGACGACACCGTCGATCGGGCTGACGATGGAGGTATAGCTGCGATCCGCTTGCGCTGTGGCGAGCGCCGCCTGTGCTTGGGCGACTCCGGCCACCGCCGCGTCGTTGCGGAGCTGCTCCTTGCGATAGGCATCCGTTGCGAGGGCCCCGCTCTGGGCGAGTGGTGCATCGCGCGCGACGTCGCCACGTGCGTCATGCTGCTCGGCGAGAGCCGCATCCAGCCCGGCGCGTGCGCGGCGAACCGCGGCCTCGGCTTGCCGGGCGTCTATGGTCGCCAGGATCTGTCCGCGCCTGACAGGCTGGCCATCGTAGAGACCTGCCGCACGGATCGTACCCGAAGCGCGAGCGACGAGTTGTGCCCGGTCATCGGCTTCGACGGTGCCGCTTGCCGTGGCGCCGTCCATCGATGCCGCCGGAGAAGCGGTCGTCACCGGAAGATCGACCGCCGGAGGTTCCGCCGATTGCGACGCTTCGTGTCCGCTGCCGCAACCTGCGAGCAGCAATGGGAGTGACAGGGCAAGCGCCTTCATCGGCGGGAAATCGCGGCCCATGTCAGGCCTCCACCGTCGCGGGTTGGATCAGGGCTAGGAACCGCGCCACCACCCGATCCACTGTGTCGGCTGTCTCGCTTTCTCCGGTCAGCCCGGGCGCTAGAGGCAGAACCAGTACTTGCCCCAGGGCGAAGCCGACTAGCGACAGCGCGACTTCCCTGGCGGGCACGTCCAACCTGCCTTTCCGCACTGCCGCGACGATGGAATGAAACGGCTTTTGGAGCACTGTGCGCGAAAGGGCGGCGATGCGGGCTTCGTCCCCGTCCAGCAATTCCCGATAAAGCAGACGGGCGAAGATCCGGTCGGTCATGAGCATCTGGACGAACCATCGAACGAAGGCTTCGATCTGGTTCGAGGGATGCCGGGCCAGCCACGCATCCAGCTCCTGGGCGCGGGCCTCGAACACCGAGGCAAGCGTGGCCTCGATCAGGTCGGCCTTGTCCCGGAAATGGTAATAGAGGTTGGCCTGCGTCACGCCGACCAGCTTGGCGATGTCCCGCATCGACACGGCCTTATAGCCGCGCTCCGCGAACAGGCGGGCGGCTGTGTCGAGCAGTTGGGATCGCATATCGGACATCAGAAAAGCTCACTTGTTGAACGACCGTTAAGTGCGCTAGTAAGCGATTCGCCGATGGCTGTCCAGCGGGCTTGTGCCGAGGCGATCCGAACCGGAGATTCTGCCAATGCGTGTGCTTCCTCTTGTCCCGCCGCTCCTGCTGATACCGATGCTCGGTGGATGCATGATGGGGCCGAATTTCCATGGGGCACCGCCGCCGCCGGCTTCGATGAGCAAGACCTTCGTGCGCGCCGATCAGGCCGCGATGCCGGTACCGCCGCAATTGACGCCATGGTGGCGGACCTTGAACGACCCGCTTCTCGATCAGCTGATCACACGCGCGCTGTCTTCGAACCCGTCCATCGAGGTGGCCGAAGCGCGCGTCCGACAGGCGCGATCCCAGATGCGCGGCGCGCGCGCGGCCCTGGCGCCGGTTGTCGGCGCCGGGGCCGGTGCGGGGAATATCCAGGCACCGGGGTTGGTGACGGGCGGAGAGGCCAAATCCTCGTCGCTGTTCCTCGCGGGGTTCGACGCGCTGTGGGAGATTGATCTCTTCGGCGGCGCGCGACGGAACATCGAGGCGACGCGCGCGCAATTCGGCGCGGCGCAAGCCGATGCGGACGATACGCGTCTCACTCTGACTGCAGAGATCGCGCGCCAATATATCGCGCTGCGCGCAAGCCGGCAGCGTCTGGAGATTGCCCGCTATTTGCTCACCAACCAGCAGAAGATCGCCGATCTCACCGCGCAGCTCGAAGGGGCGGGCAAGGTGTCGCGTATCGAGCGCGAGCAGACCGACCGCGGCGTGGAGGCCAGGCGACAGACGGTTGCTGCCCTGGAAGCGGAAGTGAACGATCACAAGGACGCGATCGCCGTGCTGGCGGGAGAGGCACCGGGTGCGCTCGACACCATGCTCGATGGGCCCGGCACGGTTCCGCTTCCTCCGGTCGAGGTGGCGGTAGGCGATCCTGCGGCCATGCTTGCACGGCGTCCCGACATCAGGGCAGCCGCGCAACGTCTTCACGCCGCAAACGCCGGTATCGGCGTGGCGGAAGCTGCCCGGATGCCCAGGGTCAGCCTTGCCGGCGTAGTCGGTCTTGGCGGCGCGCTGAAGGGCGATATCACGAGTGCGGACAATCTCTGGTCGGTCGCGGGCCCGACGATCCAGTGGAATCTGGCCGACTTCGGGCGCGGGCGGGCAGGTGTGGATCAGGCTGTCGCCGGTCGCGATGAGGCTGCAGCAGGGTATCGCGCCACGGTGCTCGCCGCCCTCCAGGATGCGGAGGGCTCGCTCAACCGGTTCGGCGAAGCCCGCAAGATGTTTGCGATGCAGGCGCGCAATGGCCTATCAGCCGTTCACAGCAATGACCTTGTCCAGCAATCCTGGCGCGTGGGGCGATCTTCCGCGCTCGTGGCTCTGGCCGCCGAAAATGAGCAATTGGCGGCAGAAGATCTCCTGGTCCAGGCTCGCATGGCTCTGACAACGCAGTTTGTTGCGCTCCAAAAGGCGTTGGCGATGGGGGTGAACTGATAACCGTCGAGTCTGGGAGATGATAACGGATTGTATATCATCTTCTCTGGCGGCTGCATGTTACATGGTATTTGATGCGGGTGATCTCGTGTTCGTCGGCTTTTGCATCGTAAGAGCGGTGTCTCACACCCACCTTGTGCGTGTGGGGGTGAGTGCTGTGGCGCGTCGCCATGGGTTGGATCCGTCGCAGATTTGCGCCTGGCGCAAGAACTTGCATCGGCAGTTGGTGGACCACAGATTGGCGCCGTTAGCGGCAGAGCCGGTCTCCGAAACGTTTGTGCCAGCACTGATCGAACCGACCGTTCCACCGGCACCTGCCGCTTCTCCAACTCCGGCGCGACGCGGCAAGCGGCGACGGCCATGGAACTGGAGATCGACGGCGTTGCGGTGAAGATCGCGAGTGGCGCCGATGCTGGAATGATTGCGGCCGTGATCGAAGCGCTCAAGGGTTTACGATGATTTGACCGGGCGCCGGCGCGCGGGTGATAGTCGCGACGCGTCCGATCGACTTCCGCAAGGGGCCCGATGCTTTGGCGGCCCTGGTGGGCGCCGAGTAACGCGGTGAGCCGAATCCTGCGCAAGCTCGCCGCCTATCCGCTTCAGAACGATCTGGCCGCCGCATTACGCGAGGTCGGCCGCATCAAGCGGACACTGTTCATCATCGAATGGATTCTCGATGCCGGGATACAGCGCCGTGCGCAGATCGGCCTCAACAAGTGCGAAGTGTAACACGCCTTGAAGGACGCCCTGTGCATTGGTTGCCAGGGCGAGATCCGCGACCGCACCACCGAGGGCGAGCACTACCGGATCGCGTGCCTCAATCTGCTCACCGCAAGCATCGTCTACTGGAACACCCTGCCTCTCGGCCACGCTGTGGAAGCCCGGCGCCGCGAAGGGCTCGATACGCCCGACCATCTTCTCGCCTACATCTCGCCGCTCGGATGGGCGCATATCCTCACATCGGCACGGACCATTCGGCAGGGGCCGTCACGATCGCGGACGGGCAATCACGTCCATGCGTCGCACGCATCATAATATCACAATTTATGCATTAGACATAACGCATATGCAGCCATAGTCGTCATTGATAGTTTCGAGACGGCGGGCTGAACATTCCTGTTACAATCATTCCCGGGTCACGCTGACAGGCGAAGCCCGGATGCCCCCGGTCAAACCAGTCGATAGATTGAACTGTAAGGGGGCAGATATGAGGTTGAGGTTGACGGGCGTGGTTTCCGCCATCGCGCTGATGTACATGGTTCCGTCCGGTGCGCTCGCGCAGACGGCGCCCAAGCCGGAAGCGCCCGCCGAAGCATCCACCGAAGCGTCGCCCTCGGCCGGCCCCGACATCGTCGTGACGGGATCGCGCGTGGCGCGGCGCGACTATCAGTCGAGCAGCCCGATCGTCACCGTCAGCAGCGACGCGATCGCCGCGACCGGAAACGTCACGCTGGAAGGCGCGCTGAACCAGTTGCCGCAATTCACCCCGGACGGGACCGCCTTTTCCAACGGCCTCAACGCCACCGGGCAGGCCACGCTCAACCTGCGCGGGTTGGGAGCGCAGCGTAACCTGGTGCTGCTCGACGGCAAGCGGTTGCAGCCGTCCAGTTCGACCCAGGTGGTCGACATTAACTCGCTGCCGACGATCCTGGTCGGCGGGACGGAGATCATCACCGGCGGCGCGTCGGCGGTCTATGGCTCGGACGCGAACTCCGGCGTGGTGAACTTCAAGCTGCGCCAGATCGAGGGAGTCGAGATCAGTGCGCAGAACACCATTACCGAACGCGGCGATGCCGGCATCCGCAATATCTCGCTCGGCGCCGGCACGCACTTCGCCGGCGGCCGCGGCCGCGTGCTGTTCGGGATCGACTATACCGATCGCGACGCATTGGGCGTTACCGACCGCGCGTTCTTCCGGCGCAACGTCGGCGTATCCAGCTCGATCGGCGCCGGCCTGTTCACCCCCAGCACCAATGGCCCGTCGCAGGCTGCGATCAACGCCGCCTTCGCCGCCTATGGCGTCCCTGCCGGAGCGGTGCCGCGCGCATCGTCGATCGGCGTCAACGCCGACGGGACGTTGTTCTCGACCGGGCTGGGGGTCTATAATTATCGCGACGCCACGCCTTATGTGAACAACATCGGGAGCGCGCTGCTGCAGAAACAGAAGGACGTTTATGCCCAGATGCCGCTGGAGCGTCTGTCGACCTTCGGCAAGGTCAGTTACGACCTGGCGTCGGACGTGAAATTCTACGCGCAGGGACTTTATGCCGACTATACCGCTTATTCGATGGTCGACGCCGCGCCCAATGCCGGCGTCTGGATGCTGAGCGTTCCGGTGACTAACCCGTATATCCCTGCCGCGCTGCAACCGCTGCTCGCCTCGCGCGCAAAAATGACCGCGCCGGTGCTGGTGACCAAGCGGTATGTCGAGGCCGGGCCGCGCCGCACCAGGCACGATTCCACGACATGGCAGGCGCTGGCGGGATTTTCCGGCCGCATCGGCGCGATCACCTGGGACCTGTACGGATCGCACGGCGAGAGCAGCCTGAGCGACGCCACCGCCGGATCGGTGTTCGCCGACAAGGTGCAGCGACTGGTCAGCGCGCCTGATGGCGGCGCGGCGCTATGCGGCGGCTACAATCCGTTCGCCGTCACCAATTCCGCCACCTGCGCCGCCTATATCAGCGGCACCACGACCAACCGCACCAAGACGACGCAGGACGTCGCGGAACTGACCTTCCAGGGGCCGCTGGTGACGCTGCCGGCGGGCGAAGTGCGCTTCGCCGCCGGCGCCGACTATCGCCGCAACAGCTTCTCCTTCACGCCCGACGCGCAGCAACTGGCCGGCAATATCGTCGGCATCACGCGAAGTTCCGGCACCAGCGGCTCGACCCGCGCGATCGAGGGCTATGCCGAACTGCTCGTGCCCCTGCTGCGCGACCTGCCCGGCATCCAGTCGCTCGATCTCGATGCCGCCTATCGCTATTCGGACTATGACCGCTCGGGCGGGGTCTCGACCTACAAAGCGGAGCTGAACTGGCAGGTGTTCGAGCCGCTGCGGCTGCGCGGCGGCTACCAGCGCGCGATCCGTGCGCCCAACGTGGGCGAATTGTTCACCGCCAGCACCGGCCTGTTCCCGACGATCGGCACCGCCGCGACCGGCGCGGGCGACCCGTGCGACATCCGCGGCAGTTATCGTACCGGCGCGCACGGCGCCGACGTGCGCAACCTGTGCCTGGCGCAGGGTGTCCCGGCCGCGGTGATCGACGCTTATGCCAACAACGTGTCGCAGGTCGGCGCCTATCTGTCGGGCAATACCGATCTGTCGCCGGAAAAGGCCGACACCTATACCGCCGGCGCGGTGCTGACGCCGCGCCTGGCCACGCCGTCACTGTCGGCGCTCAGCCTGTCGGTCGATTATTACAACATCAGCATCGCCAACGCAATCGCGACCATCCCGGTCACCCTGTCGCTCAGCAAATGCTTCAACGGCGACGGCAGCAACCCGACCTACAGCAACAGCAATTATTACTGCTCGCTGATCGGGCGCGATCCGGCCACCGGCGGGATAACCAACGCGCTGATGCCCTATCTGAACATCGGCGGCTATCGCACGTCGGGGGTCGATGTGCAGCTCGACTGGTCGGTGCGGCTGGCCGACATCGGTATCGGCGGCGGTGACACGAAGTTCGGCATCTCGTCGGTGGTGAACTATCTCGACACCTACAGGGTGCAGAACCAGCCGGGATCGCCGTTCCAGGAATATGGCGGCACGATCGGCAGCGGCACGACGCTGCCGCGCTGGCGCTCGACCACCTCGTTCACGCTCGGCGACAGCAGGGCCACCATGCTGGTGCGCTGGCGCCACATCGGCGGGATGAGCGATTTCTCGTCCGTCGCCAATCCGGCGAGCACGATCGCGGGGGTTCCGGCCTATGACTATGTCGACCTGTCGTTCCGGATCGATCCGGTGAAGGGGTTCGGGCTGCGCTTCGGCGTCAACAACCTCGCCGACAGCGAGCCGCCGGTGGTGGGCGGCGTGCTCGGCACCACCGACAGCGGCACCTATGATGTGCTGGGCCGGACCTTCTACATGGGCGCGACGGTGCGTTTCTGACGTCAACGGTGGAGAACAACGCGATGAAGTCCCATTCGATCGGCATGGCCGCGCTGGCGCTCGCGCTGGCGCCGCAGGCGGGCGCTCAATCCGCCCCCGCGCCAGCGTCCTCAGATGTGGGACCAGCGCCGGAAGCTCCGCCGACCCCGGCGCGGCTGCCGGCGGCCGGTAGCATGATCGATACGGCCCCGTTGCCCGCCGCCCTGGGTCTAGCCGACGCGGGCACCGCGCTGCGCATCCTCTATACCGCGACAAACGGTATCACCGGCACCAGAAGCGTGGCGGTGACGGGCGCGCTGTTCCTGCCGAAGGGCACACCGCCCAGGGACGGCTGGCCGGTGGTGGCGTGGGCGCACGGAACGGTCGGGATCGGCGACGGCTGCGCCCCGTCCGCCAACCCGCGCTCTGAACGCGATTCGACCTATCTCAACGGCTGGCTGCGTGAGGGTTATGCGGTCGTCGCGACCGATTACGAGGGGCTGGGCGGGCCGGGACCGCACCCCTATCTCAATACGCGGGCGGAAGCGTGGTCGGTGCTCGATTCGGTGCGCGCGGCACTGGGCGCGACGGTCGGGGGCACGCGCCTGCCGCTCGCCAACAAGGTGCTGATCGTCGGCCAGTCGCAGGGGGCGAGCGCGGCCTTCGCCACCACGATCGCGGCGCGCGGCTATGCGCCGCAGGTCAACGTGCTGGGCACCATCGCGACCGGCATCCCCTATCTGACCGGCGCATTGCCGCCACGGGCCAATATCGACCAGGTCGATCGGACCATCGCCTATCTGTTCTACATCGCCGCCGCCGCCGGCGAGGTCGATCCGGCGCTGAAGGCGGATACCGTCTTCACGCCCGCCGCGATGCCGCTGGTCCACGCGGCGGCGCAGCGGTGCGTCGCGGACATGATGACCGCGACCGTCCAGGCCGGGATGACGCGGCGACGGACGCTGCAAGGCGACTTCGTCGCTTATTACGCCAGCTTTCTGCGCAATACCGCTTATGCGACGCTGAAGACGGCGACGCCGGTATTCGTCGGCACCGGCGAACAGGATATCGACGTGCCGACGCCGATGCAGAAGGCGCTAGTGCGCGATGCGTGCAAGGCCGGGACGCGAATCCAGTTCCATCTTTATCCGGGGCTGGACCATTCGGGCACGCTCAACCCTTCGTTCGCCGATTCACGCCTGTTCGCGCGGCAATTGCTGGAAGGGCGGCCGGTCGAGACCAATTGCCCCGCAAGCTGAACCCGCTGGCCGAATCGTCATGATGTGGCGACCAGCCATACCGCCCGGCCAGGCCTGGACGACGCCGTAGGCGAAGTTCGCACCCGGCCGGGAATCCGGACAAAAGCGCTCGTGGTACGGCCGGTCTATCGAAGCGGCGCCCGACGCGACTCAGTGTCCGGCCGTCTCCGGGCCGTCCGAAAGCATCTCATCAATGATGGTCCTGATCACCGGAATCGAGGCCGGCATCGTCCGACCGCGCAAGGTGATGATGGAGAATTTCGATATTATCGATATATCGGAGGTTTGGATGCGCACCAGCTTTCCGTCGCGCACCAGATCCCTGGCCGTCGCGATGACGCCCATGAACACGGCGGTGGTGGTCTGGGCGACCTTCAGCAGGCTCGTCACTTCATCGCATTGGAGAGAGATGAACTGGTCGGGATGGGCCTCGGGGCCGTATCTCTCGACCAGGAAGCGCGCCGCCTCGTCGCTGATGCTCGTGCTGGCGACGGGATAGTCGAGCAGGTCACGGAACCGGAACGCCTTGCGCCGGGCCAGCGGGTGATCGGGCCGGCACAGCAGTCCGGTCTTCAGGTCGGCGACATGCTCGATAAGCAGGTCCGGCGTTGGCGAGACCGAGCGCGCTTCCACGATCAGGGCATCGACCTGCTGCGCGCGCAGCGCCTGCAATTGCGTCTCGGTCGGACCTGACGTCAGGGTTATCCGCAGGTTTTTCGGGTGATTGGACACATAGGCCAGCAGGGGGACGGAAAGGATCGCGCGGGGCGTGGACCCCAGACCGAGGCGGAAATGGCCACCGATCCCGTTGGCGTGCTCCTCGGCGGTCCGCGTCAGCGTGTCGATGTCGGCGATCACGTTGCGGGCATGTTGCAGTATGATCCGTCCGAACGGCGTCAGTTCGTTGCTGTGCCCGATCCGGTCGATCAACCTTGCCCCGACCTGCTCCTCGAGCATGGCGATGCTGCGGCTGAACGCGGCCTGCGAGCGATGGACCCGTGTGGCGCCCTTGGTGAACGAGCCGGTATCGGCCAGCGCGACGAAATGCTGCAACTGGGTGAGGCTGATATCTATCATATGTCGTTCCGATAATCTTATCCAGAATAATGCATTAGACACATTGATCGGCCCGGCATAGCCTCGTGCTCCACCATGTTGGTTTCGCGCGGTGCGGGTAGTCTGTTTTTGGAGGGTAGGTTGGCGACGGTCCTGGACAAAAACCCCGCGGGTGAATCGGCGAGCTTCTATGACGAGTTCGTCGCGTTGCGCCGCGACATCCATCGCCACCCGGAACTGGGCTTCGAGGAGGTTCGCACCAGCGACATCGTCGCCGCGAAGCTGACCGAATGGGGCTATGCCGTCACGCGCGGCCTCGGCGGGACCGGCGTGGTCGGGCAATTGGTGCACGGCAACGGCGGCAAGGTGCTGGGCCTGCGCGCCGACATGGACGCGCTGCCGATCCAGGAGCAGGGCCAGGCTGAATGGCGCAGCGATACCCCCGGCGTGATGCACGCCTGCGGCCATGATGGCCATACCGTCATGCTGCTCGCCGCGGCGAAACGCCTGGCCGAGGACCCGGGCTTCAGCGGAACGCTCAACCTGATTTTCCAGCCCGCCGAGGAGGTGGGCACGGCGGGAGCGGGCGCCGCGCGGATGATCGCCGACGGCCTGTTCGAGACATTCCCCTGCGACGCGGTGTTCGCTATGCACAACGCGCCGACCGTGCCGGCCGGTATGCTGCTGTTCCGCGAGGGGCCGATGCTGGCCTCGTCCGACGCGGTGAACGTCGTGCTGAAAGGCCGCGGCGGGCATGGCGCCATGCCGCATACCGCAGTCGACCCGGTCGTCGGCGCGGCCAGCCTGATCATGGCGCTCCATACGATCGTGTCGCGCAACGTCGACCCGCTGAGAACCGGGGTGATCACCGTTGGGGTGGTCAGGGCCGGTGACGCGCGCAACGTGATCCCCGACAGCGCCCGTCTGGAGATAACGGTGCGCGCGCTCGATCCGGCAGTGCGCGACCTGCTCCATGAGCGTATTTGCCGCGTCGTGGCCGACCAGGCCAGCAGCTTCGGGCTGGAGGCGGAGGTTGACTATGATCGCGGCTATCCGCCGGTAGTCAATTCGGTGGCGGAAACCCGCTTCGCCAGCCAGGTCGCGGCGGATGTCTTCGGGGCCGGGCGGGTGATGACCGACTGCCCGGCGCAGACCGGTGGCGAGGACTTCGCCTTCATGCTCGAGAAAAAACCGGGCTGCTACCTTCTGATCGGCAACGGCGCGGCGGGGACGCCGCATGCCTGCATGGTCCACAACCCCCATTACGATTTCAACGACGCCGTCATCCCGACCGGAGCCGAATATTGGGTGCAACTGGCACGTCGGTACCTGGCCCAGTGACCTCATAGGCGTGAAAACGGCCATCTGAAAGAACGGGTAGGGAACGTTTGCTCCTGATCATATCGCGGCTTCTACGGAATTGCTGGCGAATACCTCTGGGCGAAGGACGCCGGCGCTCAAGGTGTCATTTCGCCCTCAGCCGGAACCGACACCGGCTTTCCCGGTAGGTTGGCACTTGATACCCCATATTTGGGATTCAGCAGGAAATCACACATCCTTCGCCATCAGGCGGATGAGCATCCGGGAAAAGGTTCCGGCGAAGGCTTAGCAGCGCCAATGCGGCGTCTCGGCGAAGTGTGGGAGGATCCGCCACAGCGACGGCGTCTAATTCCCGATCTATCATTCTCAAGAGGGCCTCCGAGGGCTTGAGCGATCGACCACGGGCGAGATGGTCGAAATAATTCTTCACGGAAGAAAGAATGCCTCTGGTCTCCGCTGCCCCCCCCGGCTCCAGCCTCGCGTGCAATCCGGCGAGCTGCGCGAGCGAAAGGCCTGCCATCATGTCGCGCAGCACATCCCGCGTGGTGCCGGTCCCGTCCGATTCGTCGCGGGCCAGGCGGGGCGTGATCAGCGCGATCCGGTGCAGCATCCGGCTGCGCCAAGCGGCGGCGCTGCCCGCACCGAAACGGCCCAGCGCGATATCGTGCTGCCCGGCCTTCAGCGTGCGGGCGACCGCGCCGCTGGTCCAGAGCGACTGGGTGAGGTTCATCGCGACCAGCGCCAGATAGATGCCGGTCAGCGTCGACAGGCCACCGTTCAGATAATCGGCGAAGGCGGGCTCGAACCGTTCTGAAATGATATTGGGACTTAATGTGCCGATGATGAAATTGAACGACAGAGGGGCATAGCGCGGCACCGTCTGCAGCGCGCCGCACAGGATCAGCACCGGCGCCAGCGCGAGGACGAACAGCGGAAGTCCGTCGATCGCCGGCAGCACGATCAGTACATAGGCCGCGCCGAGCAGCAGCCGCAGCGCGACCCCGATGAACTTGTTCCGTAACAAAAGGCTGGGATCGCTGTTGTTCGCGTAAATGGAGAAATAGACCCCCGCCAGCATCACGCCGTTGACGCCGCCTTCCCAGCCTGAAGCGATCCACAGCAGGCAGATGAGGTACAGTGTCGCCGCCGTGGCGATCGCCGCCCCTGCCGCCCCGGCGACGTCGCGCTCGACGCTGCGCTGCGCGCCGGCGACAAGAACGCGGATTCGCCGGCGTTCGCTGTCCCTCTGCCGATCGCCGCGCATCGCCTTGCGCAAGAGCAGTGCGTTGCCGTTGACCTGGATCAGATCAGCAAGCCGCGCTAGCAGGCTCAGTTCCAGCCGCTCGCGCCAGCCCATGCCGGGAACGACCGCGGGTTCGGCTTCGCGGCAGCGCCGCCGGAGCGCATCTGCGGCGCTTAATAGGCCCGGCGTATGTGGGGCGCCATCGGCAATCTGACGGAGCCATTGCTCGATGTCGGACACCAGCGGCTCGACGCCGTGCGATGCGCCGCCCAGCCGCGCGAGTTCGCTCAGTCGGTCATCCACTCCGGCCGACAATGGCAATGTCCGCTCCACATGCGCCAGCAGCGCGCGCACCACATCCCTGCGCAACGGCATGCCGGCGCCCTCAAAACCGGAGTGGACGAGAAGTTCGTGAATCTCGTTGACGTCGGAAGCGAGCCGGCATCGGTCGCGATCTAGCTGACAATCGCCGGGCATGACCAGCGCATCGGCCGACCATCGCGCCGCCGTCTGCATCGTGGCATCCAGTTTGGACAGCATCAGTTCGCGCGCCGAGCCAGGGAGCACCGTCGCATGGATCATGCTGCTGCAAAGGATACCGAGCGTTATTTCCTCGAACCGGGCGACGGCGGTGTCGAAGATCGCTCCTGGATTCTGAACGCTGGCAAAGACGATGATGCACGTGCTGTATCCCGCCAGCGCGAACATATAGGAGCGCGGCGATCGCTCGATTCCGGATGCGAATACGCACAGCCCGAGCCACAGCGCGATCGCCAACGACAGGATTTCAGGCGCATCGACCAGCGGCGGTACCAGCGCGACCGAGACGATCGCGCCGGTCATCGTGCCGACAATACGATAAACCGATTTGGAAAGAACCGCACCAACGCGCGGCTGGGCCACAACATAGACAGTGACAAGCGCCCAATAGGGGTTGGGCAGGCCGATATGAAAGGCAATCCACAGCGCCAGCACGGCAGCCGCGAAGCTCTTGATCGAGAAAATCAGCGCCGGGAGGCCGAGCGGCAGCTTCATGCGAGCCGCGCCGTCATGGCTGGGCATCCGCCTCCCAGCCACCGCCCAGCGCGAGGAATATGGCGACACGATCCGATGCCAGCTTCGCGTCGGACGCCGCCAACGCACTTTCGGCCGTGGCCAGCGTCCGCTCGACGTCGAGCGCCTCTAGCCCAGAGACCGTGCCGCCGCGCGAAAGGCGGCGCTGGATGCCCGCCGCCTTCCGGCTCTGGTCACGCGCCACGCGCAGTTGCGCATTTTCGTCGAGGTCGCGCACATACACCGTGAGCGCGCTCTCCGCCTCACGCAGCGCGGTCAGCACGGTGCCGTCGAACCCGGCCAGCGCCGCCTTGGCCGCCGCGTTGGCCTGCGCGATGCGGGCGCGGGCAACGCCGCGATTGGGAAAGGTCCAACTAATCAACGGACCGACATTGAAGCGCAGCGCCGAACTGCTGAGCAGCCCGCTGACGCGCCGTGAGGTCGTTCCCGCCGATGCCCCGATCGAGATGCTAGGGTAGAGATCGGCCGTTTCGACCCCGATCGTCGCAGTGGCCGCAGCAAGCTGGCGTTCCGCCTGCCGGATGTCGGGCCGCCGCCGGATCAGCGCGGCACCGTCGCCGATCGGCAACGGCCGGTCGATGTGCGGCATCGCCGTGCAGGTTGCCAGTTCGGCCGGATAGTCGGTCGGCGCCTTTCCGGTGAGCACCGCGAGCTGATAGAGCGCGACACGGCGGTTGGCCTCAAGGGGAGGCAGCGTCGCCGCTAGCTGCGCGGCCAGCGTACGCGACCGTACCGCGTCAAGTGGCGCGAACACCCCGCCGCGCACGCCGCGCTCGGTAAGGGCGAGGCTGCGTCTTTGCAGGTTCAGCGATTGCTGTGCCACGTCGATCTGAGCGCCCGCCGCACAGGCATTGGTATAAGCACCTACGACGTCCGCGGCGACGGTGGTGCGGGTGAGATCGAGCGCGGCGGCCTGCGCCTCGGCGCCGGCGTTCGCGGCTTCGATCGCGCGGCGGATGCGCCCCACCACATCGACCTGGTAGGAGATGCCGACCCCCGCGTCGATCTGGGAATGGATGCCGGCGGAGGGAGCGACGCCCAATGTCGTGGTCTGGCCGACGCTGGGTCCGCCCTCGACCGTAGCCTGAGCGCCCGCCGCGGCACGGACCTCGCGTACCACCGCGTGGGCGCGTTCCAGATTGGCGGCGGCCGCGCGCAAATCGGTGTTGGCCGCCAGCGCCTGTTCGACGAGCGCATCGAGCCTCGGATCGTTATAGAGCCGCCACCAGTGCGACGGCATCGGGACATCCGCCAATGCCGGAGATGACGAAGCCTCGAACGCGCTGTTCGGCCGGTCGGCGATCCCCGCCAACGGCTCGGGCGGGACATAGTTGGGGCCCGCGATCGTGCAGCCCGCGAGGATCGCTGCGAGGGCGACGGTAAAACAGCCGCGCCGGGGTACCCGGCGGATCATGGCTTACGCCTCGGATCGAGGGCCTTGTCGGCGCCATCCAGCGTAACGGTGACGGTCCGTCCGGAAATCAGTGTCAGGCCTGCCGGAACGCTGTCGATTGCGATACGGACGGGGATGCGCTGGGCGAGGCGGACCCAGCTGAAGGTCGGGTTGACGTTGGCGAGCAACGTACCGGAAGCGGTCGTGCGCTCACGATCGTCGATCCCGGCGGCCAGCCCCTGGACATGACCCTTGAGCGGCCGCTCTTCCCCCATCACCCAGACCGTCACGCGCGATCCGTCGCGGATGTGCGACAGCTTGGTCTCCTCGAAATAGCCAGCGATGTAATAGCTGTCCGAATCGACGATGGCCATGACGGGCTGGCTGGCGGTGGCGTAGACGCCGGGGCGCAGCGAAAAGTTGGTGATCGTGCCGTTGACCGGCGCCTTCACGTCGGCGCGTTCGAGATTAATGCGCGCGAGGTCGCGGTCGGCGAGTGCCTGGGCATAAGCGGCCTTCGCTTCTTCCGCTGCGGAACGGCGTGTATCGATATCCTGCCCCGACACCACGCCGGCAAGGCTGCGATAGCGCCGATCCTCACGCTCTGCGGCGGTCATGTTCGCCTTCGCCGTGCCCACCGCCGCATCCGCCCGCGTCAATGCGTTCGCCAGCCGTTCGCGATCCACCTGGAACAGTACCTGATCTTTGCGTACCACCTCGTTGTCGTGCACGAAGATCGCGGTCACCCGGCCCGAGACATCGGCCGCCAGCGGCACCACGTCGGCGCGGATCTTGCCGTCACGCGTCTGCGGCGCATAGGTGTAGTAATTGTAGAGGTGCCACAGGACAAGGACGCCAAGGCAGGCGACCGCGATCGTCAGCAGAACCTTCAGTGCCTGTAATATGCGTTGTCGAGTCAGGTGCATGGCATTTTCAACTTGCGGTTAGCAGTTCGAGAAGCCCGAAGGACAATCCCAGCAGGATCAGGAACAAGGAAAGATCAAACAACGCCCGGTTCCACACTATACGATAGAAACCTACACGCAGGAGCGCCTGCGAAAGTAGCGGCCGGGCGAAAAAGGCCACTACCAGGCACAGGAGCAGCGGCGACACGAAGATGCCAGCAACGTCGAACTCGCCGATCATGCCGCCGGCTCCCACGCGGGCGCCCGTTCGAACAACGCGAGACGCAGACCGACCAGACTGTTCATGAGCCCGCGTTGCGCCTGATCCCCGCCTTCGCGCCAGGCGGTCGTCAGCGTCTCGTCGATGTCGTCGAGGAGCCGCGGCGCGGGCTCCTCCTTGCCGATCTCCTCGCGCACTGAGGCGAGCAACCGCTCGGCCGAGTCGCGCAGTTCTCCCTGCATCGCGGACCTCGCCCGGCGCAGATCGGCGATGTTGGCACCGGCACGCAGCCGGGTGAGCAGCCGGCCGCTCTGGTCCGTCTCCCCCGCTGCGGCCAAGCGGGCGGTCATCTGTCCGATGCGGTCGAGCGCTCGGTCGAGAAAGGCGTCGCGGTCGCGGCGGCTCGCATGGAGGGTAAGCTCGACCATATCTTCGCGTTCATCGGCGGCGAAGCGGGCGAGCGCGTGCGAACTGCCCATCTGCCGCACCAGTACAAGGCTGGCGAAGGCGATGAAAATGCCGACCAGACTGGCGACGTTAGCGTCCAGATAGGCCCCAAAACCGGGCGGACTATAGTTGCTTTGCAGGTTGATCGTGCTGAGCGTCATGGCGAGCAACAGAAGCGCCAACGGATTGGTCGCGGCCCAGGCGGCGAGCGGCAGCATGAACAGCCCCATCACCACTACGAAGCTCGCGAAGTCGTGCGCCAGCGGCAGCATCCAGTAGCTCAGGACTATGCCCAGCAGGATCGCGATCGCGGAAAACTTCGCAAACTGGGCGATCGCGCGGTCGGCCTGGTCGCCCCCCCCGAAAAAGGCGAGCGCCACCGTGCCGATGAGCACCGCGCCTGGGCTTTGCGTCCAGCCGGTCAGCAGCCAGAGTCCGCACAACGCCGTATAGGCGAGCAGGACGCCGGCGCTGACGCGCAGCGCGATGTGATAGTCTGGCCGTAGCGGGAACGGCGCGTCCTGGCCGATGCTCCGCTCGAGCTCGGCCCCAAGCGACGCGCCGCTCTCCAGCGCGGCATCAAGCTGGCGAAGCTCGCCCCACAGACGGAGCGCCTCCGCCGACAACTCGGCGCCGTTCTGTCGCACCAGCCGCCGCCACGGCGTGGCGGGGTCGGGATCGGGGAGAGCGGTCGCCGGCTCCGCGCCCGCGTCCTCCGCCGTACCGCCTGTCCGGACGCGCTCCCACGCCCCGACGAGCTGCCGGAGATGCTCGCGCCGCTTGGCCTCTTCGACGCCGGCGAGCCGCGCGCCGATGGCGGAGATGAGCGGCACCAGCCGCAGCATCCGCCGCTGGATCGCGAACACGATCTGCCGATCGCGCGGGCTGACCATCGGATCGTAGCGCAACTGCCCCGCGAGCGTCGACAGGCTCGTCATGTCGGCGATCACCTTGAGCCGGTCGTTGGCACCGATCGCGCCATCGGCGCGGCCAGCAAGAGCATCATCCATCCAGCGTTCCATGTCGGGTAGCCACGCGCGCAGCCGTCCCCGCAAGATCGGCCCCAGCGAACGTGGCAGGACGATCGTGTCGATCGTCGTTGCGCAGACGATGCCGAGGCTGATCTCGCACAGGCGCGCGAGCGCGGTGTCGAACATCTTTTCCGGGTGGTCGATGCCGGCGACCAGCACGATCATCAGCGTCAATCCAAAGAGCTGGAAACCGTAAGCGCGCGGCGTGCGGTCGAGATACGCGAAGGTGAACGCGATCGTGCCAACCAGCCCGGCCCCGATCACCATAAGCACCGGCGCGCTGCCAAACAGCCCCGCAAGCATCAGCGACAGGACGCCGGCGCACAGCGTGCCCATGAAGCGATAAACCACTTTCGACCGGATGCCGGCGGTGAGCGGATTGGCAAGCACGCAGCAAGTAACGACCGGCCAGTAGTTCTGTGGCAGGCCGATCCGCACCGAAATCGCGAACGCGATCATCGCCGACATGAACAGCTTGAGCGCGAACAGCCATCGCCCCGCCTCGAACATCAGCGGACCCGGTCGTCCTGCAGCCAGCGAGCGGCCCGCTCTTCTAGCAGACGCAGCATCCGGGTCGCGGCATCGATCTCCGCGCGTGGGACATCGCCCAGAAGCTGCCGCCGAAGCTCCGCCAGCGTGCGCTCCATCCGCTCCGCGAGGCGGCGGCCCTCCGGCAGCAGCTCGATGGCCTTGCTACGCCGGTCGCCTTCCACGTCATTGCGCACCAGCACCCCCGCCGCCTCGCCCTGATCGAGCAGTCGCACGAGCGCGGCCGGGTTGATGCCGAGCTCTAGGGCCAGGATCTTCTGTTGCACATTCGGCCCGAGGCGCGAGGCGAGCAGCACGAGCGTTGCCAGCGATGTCGACAGCCCCATGCCCGCGAGCACGCGTCCCGCCGCCTGGGTCCACGCTCGCCGCACCGGCTGAAGCGAGTTGGTGAAGGCATAGAGCGATGCATCAGAACGCACGAGATTTTCCTTACGCCGCGAATGACTGGCTGCTCGCGCAGCTCCACCTGCACTAGATTAGATCAAAAAGCAATAGTTTCTTTTTGAATAAAAAATGTTCCTAGCGCACACTCTGCGAGTCCCAAGACAGAATGACAGAATCGAGGTATGACTTGACGGAGAACGCGCGTGGGTCCTCCATCTTGCTCGCTACCATCCCGAAATGCTGGCCGAGTTCTAACGGGTCGTGCAACACCGCGACGCAGCGTCGCTGGTTTATGAGACCTGTGCGCGGGTGGGCGTAGACAAGGGCGTTGGTTACTGATTCTATGGGTTTTCCGAGGAGGAGAGCAGCGAGTGGCACATCGTTCAATTGGGCAGGAGCGGTTTGGTTTTGCGACGCGCGAGCGGGCAAATTCATCGCTCGACACGCTGGCGCCGCTGGTCGACTGGAGCGCGGTCGCAGTACTTCTCGAGCCGCTCCATCCCGCCGCCAAGGGCGAGCCTGCCTGGCCGCCGCTGGCGATGTTGAAGGCCCTGCTTCTGTCGATCTGGTACGTCCTGTCAGACGTAAAGCTGGCCGAGGCGCTCGATGATCGGGCGTCCTTACGTCGGTTTTGCGGATTTGCCGCGAATGAGGCGACGCCCGAGCGGACCGCCTTTGTCCGGTTCCGCCGGTTGCTGATTGCCCACAAGCTTGACCGGGCATTGTTCGAAGCCGTGACCAGGCAGCTCAAATCCAGGGCGGTAACCGTCAAGACCGGAACTTTGGTCGATGCCACCATCATTGCCTCGGCCAGTGAGGACGATGACGAGGCACGTTGGGTAAAACACAAGGGAAAGCGGGCAGTTCACGGCTTCAAGGCCCATGTCGGCACCGATGCCGATACGGCGCTGGTCGAGGAACTCTCGGTCACACCGGCCAATATCAATGACGGCAAGGCCGGCCCTGATGCCTTGCCTGAGGATCCGGGCGAGGTGTTTGCCGATAGCGCCTATCGCGGCAATCACTTCCGCGACGCCGTGCAGGCCAAGGGCGGCATTCCCAGCTATGGCTATGACCGGGGCTACCGCTCAAATGAACGATATTATCGCGGCAATGATCATCGCTACGAGCGGCGCGATCGCTACGAACGGCGATACCAGAAGCGCCGCATGCACCATCACCATCGCGGTCGCCACTGGCGCGGCTAGGCGCGATCGCGGGGGTGGCCGAAGGGCTTTACCGCTGCGCCCGATACCCGCTCGATCATCCGCCAGAATATGGTCGTGAGCCTCGGCGTGGTCGTTGTACTGGTTCCGGCGACGATCTTCGGTCTCGGTATCGGACCCGCGGTCGCGGCGCATGAGGGCTCGACGCTCGTCGTCGTCGCGAACGCGCTGCGGTTGCTCGCCTATTGCGAATAAAGCGCGCTCGGAGCGCGACGCGCAGGAAATGGGAGAAAATCATGTTCGAAGTCACACAGGAAACGCACATCGCGCGCTCGCCGGCGCAGGTTTGGGACGTGCTTGCAAATTTCGAACGATATGAGCAGTGGAGCCCCTATGTCCGGCCCAAGGGTTCGCCCGAACAGGGGAAGGAGATCGACTATTCCTTTCGGATGAACCCGGCTAACCCGCGCTTCTGGCCTGTGACGGCGATTGTCAGTGAGTGGGAGCCATGCGCAAAGCTTGGCTTCGATGTCCGCCTGAATTGGATGCTGACGATCGAGGAGCGCTTCGTGCTTGAGCCGGCAGCCGGTGGAACGCGGCTGGTCCACAGCTTCCGCTGCAGGGGCCTGCTCGCGCGATTGCGGCTCAGCAAGGCGCGGCGCAATTTCAAGGAGATTTTGAACGAAACGGATCGCTTGCTGACGCGCTATCTCTCGCGGCCGGCGAACAAGCCGGTGTTGAGCGCGAAGCCGAAGCGGAAGGGGCGACGGTAATGAGCGTGATTATTCGCGAGACCCGGGCAATGGGCCGGGCCGCATGGCTGGCGCTGCTCGCGGCCGGGCTCGTTGCGCTGACGGCGAGTCTTGGGGTGATTTTCATTGGGGAAGTGATGGGGCAGACGCCGTGCGTCCTGTGCTGGTTCCAGCGCGCCTTCATGTTTCCGCTGGCGATCATGCTCGCGATTGCCGCCTACCGGTCGGACCGGGGCGTTTTTGCCTATGCCGTGCCGCTCGCCGCGATCGGCTGGGTTGTCGCCCTCTATCATCTCCTCCTCTATCAGGGCGTTATTCCCGAAGCGGTCCAACCCTGTGGTGCCGGGCCTTCGTGCGCCGATGGCGCCATGACGCTATCCGGCGGTATTCCGCTCCCCTTGCTTTCGCTCGGCGCCTTCTCGGCCATCATTATTCTCATATTTTTCTATCGGAGGTCGAAATCATGAACAGGCAAACGGGCGTCATCCTGACGGGCTTGATTGCCATCGGCGCGTTCGCAGCGGGCGTGACGCTGTACAGCGGGTGGGTTGCAGGCGAACCGGCGCCGGTCCAAGCGGCGGCCGTGCCAGCCGAAACTTTTGTTCGGCCCCACTCGCCGGTCATCGGACCCAAAAATGCGCCGGTGACGATCGTCGAATTCTTCGACCCGTCGTGCGAAGCGTGCCGCGCCTTCTACCCCGCGGTGAAGCAGATCCTTGCCACATATCCCAAGGATGTCCGGCTCGTCATGCGCTACCTTCCACTCCACCCGGGATCCGCGGAGGCGATCGTCATTCTCGAGGCGGCGCGCCAGCAGGGGATCTTGGAGCCCGTTATGGAAGCTGTACTCGAGGCCCAGCCGTCATGGCATGACGGCCAGATGGACGGCGCCTGGGCGGCCGCAAAGGCGGCAGGGCTCGACGTCGAGAAGGCCAGGGCGATGCCGACCGATAAGGCACGGGCCAACATGGAGGCCGATATCGCCGACGCGAACACGCTTCGCGTCAAGGGAACGCCGACCTTCTTCATCAACGGCAAGCCCTTGGCCGAATTCGGCCCCGAGCCGCTGTACACCCAGGTCCGCGCCGAGGTCGAAGCCAGCAAACGCTGAGCGCGGGCGGAAACGGTGATGACGGACGTGCGCAACTGGTTGGGTAATCTCGAGATCGCCGAATTCTCGGCGCGCTGGCGGGGTGCGGTCGGCGATTCCGTCCCGCACCGTCATTTCGCCGCACAGGCGGTCCTTGGCACGCCATCGGTCAGCGTGGAACATACGGGCACCATCGTCGAAGCGCCGTGCGTGCTGATCGAGCCCAATGTTCCGCATCGCCTCATTCCCTGTGCCATGGCGGAGCTACATTTCATCGAGCCGACGCTGCACGCACGGATTCCCGAACTCGTCGCGGCCATTTCGACGGGGTCGTATCAGATAATATCGGAACCATCGGGCATTGCCTTCTGGGAAGGCTGGCTGGCGAATGACGAACCGGCCCCGCGCGATCGCCGGCTGGTCGATGCCATGTGGCTGCTCGACGGCCAGCTCGAGACTGGTCCGGTTCGTCTCGGGGCGCTCGCCGGCGCCGCCGACCTCTCGCCCGATCGCTTCCGGCATCTCTTCGTCGAGCAGCTCGGCATCCCGCTCCGCCGCTACATTCTCTGGCGCCGGCTGCGTCTCGCGGCGCAAAGGCTTGCGGCGGGGGATAATGTGACCGCGTCAGCGCATGGCGGCGGCTTCTCCGACGCGGCGCATCTGGCGCGCACGATCAGGCATATGTTCGGAATCAACGCAGGCCAGCTGCTCAAGGACCAATCCGGCAGTCCAGAAATTTAGCGCGCGAATAGCCGCTTCGTTCAAGCGCCTCATCGTGCGGCGAACTATTGTGACGGAATGACCGATAAGAAACCGCAAGATCAAGATTATGTCCCGCCTCTTGGCCGGCATGGATTGACCGACCAATATGACCGCGCGATCGCCCTCATGACGCGCGAGAAACGCTGGCGCTCGGAGCTCATACGCCGCCTCCCGCCGAGTGGCGGCGCGCGGATCGTCGATATCGGCTGCGGCACAGGAACGCTTGCCATCGCCATCAAGCAGGCGTTTCCCGATAGCGAGGTCATTGGGATCGACCCCGACCGGCCCGCGCTCGACCTCGCCCGCGGCAAGGCCGAGGCGGCCGGGGTCGCCGTGCAATGGGAACAGGCGATGGGTGACCGGGCCGACGACATTGTGGGAAGCTGTGACGTGATCGTCTCCAGCCTCGTATTTCACCAATGCGCCATCGAAACCAAGCAGGCGATCGCCGATGCAATGTTTCGGGCGCTCAGGTCTGGCGGGTTGATGTTCGTCGCCGACTATGGGCTGCAGCGCAGCCTCTTGATGCGGACGCTATTCCGGCAGGTGCAGTTGCTCGATGGTTTCGACAAGACCGAACCCAGTGCGAAGGGTTGCATGCCCGGAATATTCGTCGCAGCGGGCTTTGCCGAAGTGACCGAAGCCAAGGTCATCCAGACGCCGACCGGGTCGATCTCGATCTATGAAGGCCGCAAGGATGGTGCGGGGACTCAGGTTGAGCCTGCAACGAGTCCGGCCGCCGCCTGATCGTCAGGTCATCGGCGCCTCTGCGCTGGGCTAGCGGCGCTCCGCTTCGATGGCGACGCGCTCCTTTGCGATCTTGAGCCCTGCCGTCTACCCGGTCCGGGTTTCGCCGAAGCGATTGAGGCTGCCGAGCCCCATCCGCCTTCGCCCCTACCTGGCGCACGGGTTTGATAGCGATAGGGATATGGCCAGCACTGGTGATGGAAGCGTCAATGCACTAACAATTCAATCGTGGAGGCCCGTCAGTATAGGGGCCATAAGGATCGCCCCTCCGAACAAGTGTGGTGAGGTCGCTCGATGTTGCTTGAACGGCTTCAAAATGGAGATGGAGGGAGACGGCGATGTGATGAAGGCGGGAACAGGTGTATCCGCGATCGTACGGCGTACGATGATGAAAAGTCTGCTCGGCTTTGGAACGGTCAGCGCCATGAGTTCGGCCCGACTTCTTTTGGCCGCACCCGGGTCGCTCTCCTCATGGAACTTTGGCGCTATGTCCCCCCAATGGCAAACGATCGAGATCGCAAATGGGGACACATTGCTTGTTCCGGCTCTGGTCGCCGGGACGCATGCGACCGCAATCCTCGATAGTGGGAGCGGCGCATCGATCATCAGTACCTCTTTCGCAGCCAGGATTGGCCTGAGCAGCGACGAGCAGCGAACAATCAGCGGTCTAAGCGGCAAGGCGCCGGTTCGACTCGTCCGCAATGTCGAAGTGAGTTTCGGAGGCGTGGTTCGCCGCCTTCCGTTCGTTGTCGCGGCGGACCTTGGCGCCGCATCGGCGGCGTTCGGACGCTCGATAGACGTCATCCTGGGCGAGGATATGTTGCGCGGAAACTGTATCGCGCTCGATTTCGCTAACAGCCGATTGGCCCTCGCAAAAACTGGAAGCTTTACCGGTGGGGCGGACTGGGCACCTTCGGCGCTCGGACGGGGTGCCAAACGCGAGCTCTTTATTTCCGCTTCAATCGAAGGACGCACGCCCGTTCCGCTCATGTTCGACTTGGGAAACTCCACCGCGTTAATGTTGTCCTCGGCTTATCTCGAGGCTCAAGGCATCTTGCAGGGGCGGAGGACGTCGACCGCCGCCTACGGCGGAGTTGAAGGCGTTCGGCTAGCAAAAATACTCACGGTGCGAGATCTGACGATTGGCGCAGCAGGGGTTTTTGCACTTCCAGCGCTAGGCATTGCGAACTGGCTATCGGTCGACACCGTCGGAAACATTGGCCTGCCACTCATAGCGCAGTTCGATGTGATGCTTGACGTAACCGCGGGATTTGTCTGGTTTCGTCGACCCCCATCGCAACATCGGCTGCCGATGCTCAAGGACCGTAGCGGCTTGGGCTTGGCGGGATCGGCCGATGCGCTGACAGTCGTTCATGTCGCGCTATCCAGCCCTGCGTCAGCAGCCGGCTGGGTTGCGGGAGAACGTATTGTGGCCATCAATGGCCATCCCGTTGATCCGAGCTACACGCGTGGATCTTTGTGGGCGTGGCGTTTCGACGCCGCGGGAACGGTCGTGAAGCTGGAATTGGCAGAGGGAAGCATGCGCGAATTAACACTCGCCGACTATTACTGATTTGGGGCAAGACGCGCAGAGCGTTCGCGGTCCGCGCGGTGCAATCAGCGTAGTTTTGCCGGCATGCCCCGAACCGTCACGGCTTATATGCCAGCTCGCCCCGGGAGAAGGTCAGGCGGGGGGAACGGACCGTGAGTCCGTGCGCGATCATCGCTTTCGAAGCAACCGATGCCGCTCTCCAAGCCTCCGATCTCTATTGCGTTCTAGCGGCGACCTTCTGCCCGCTATCAAGCACGACCTCGCACACCGGCTTCCGGAGCCCCGGCCAGTAGAAATTTCACCAGATCCACCAGTGCTTTGGCGTTGATCGCGAAAATCAGCAGCGCGAGCCCCAGATAGCCCCATCCCAGCCAGGTCAGGCTGATGATCGTGCGAGCCTCGTTGCCTTGCCAGACGACCGCCAACACTACCTGTGCCACAAACAGACCGGCAAGTGCGACGGCGCTGCCGAGGCCCAGGCGCAGCCGCAGCAACAAGGCGATGCCAAACAGGGACTGTGTCGCAGTGAGGAAGAACTCTTCGTGCTGACGCGCGTCGAGCGGCAGGGGCGACAGATGGCCCGCGCCGAGGCTGAGCGCGAGCGGCAACATCCCGACCAGCAAGGTCCACTGATTGATCTTGTCTGATATCATGGTCGCCAGGCCATTTTCGGCACGGCCCGAGAGCACAAACAGCACGGCGACCACCACGGCCGGCGCTTCGCTCGCGAGCGGCGCCAGCCATTGGATGAGCAAGAATTCGTCGAACCCAAGCACGCGTCCGGAGTCGACCATCGCCTCCGCAAAGGGTTCGGCCGACAGCAGAATCACCGCCATTGCGGTAAGGGTTAGCGCCCCCATCACGAACCACTGCTGGCGCGAAGGGAGCACGCTGAGCGCCGCTGCCGGGCCGGGCTCATCGTCGGAGTCGCCTTCGCCGCCCTCCTCTGCAAGGCTCGCGCGCCAGACATAGAGGCCGAACATTGCAACCAACAGGGCGGTATCGACGATGGTGATGGCGTTCTTGAACAAGATATTGAAGGCATAGAGGCTGGGCAGCAACAGAAAAACTATCTCGGTTCTGTTGGTGGGCCGCAACGGAATCGCACGTTCGCGCGTCCGGCGCCAATGCAGCAGAACCAGCAATGGCCAGGCAAGTCCGACCAGCAAACGATTGGCGCCAGTCATGTTGGCTGCCGCGTAGTGCACATAATTCGAACCCGGGTTCGCTCCGGCGGAATAGGCGTAGTAGAAGTCGACCGCATATTCGGGCAGAACGGTAATCAGCGCTACAATCGCCACGATCAGTCCGGCGGAGATGCGCTTTTCGGCAGCCTCGGCGCCCCAAGACAAATAGAAACCTGCGCCGAGAATCGCGACACCGAATATCAATGCGTCGAGCAGCGGATTGGGGCGCCATCCCGTCGTTCTAAGAATGATCGCCGGCGCCATGGCTGCCGCCGTGATGACAAGCAGTACGACAAATTGCCGCATCGATCGGGGGCGAGGACTATCTGCAACCGGTTGGAAGTTCACGGGCCTTACTCCTGCTTTGGAGGGCTTTTGGGCTGGCATTTGTCTGGAGCTTATACATCCTGACGAGCGATCGCGCTCTTCAACCTGGCTGCGCCGCCGCCGCCGAGGTGATCAGTCCGGTTCCCGGCATGTCGCTCCGTATTTCAACGAACGCGGGCAACTTGCCTTCTTGATCCGCAATTTCAATGACGACGGCCCCGTCACTCTCAAGGACATACCGGCGACGACCGTGGGCTGACCGGCCAAATCCGATCAATGCCTCTGAAAGAGTGGCCCCAGCGAGATGCGTGTCCCGTGCTTGAGACGCAGCCGTCTCGAAGACCTTGCGATCGCCAGAAGAAGCGGTCTCATCGGTATAAGTGCGAAGTAGCTTGGTTTCATTTCCCACAACGCGCTCCCATCTTCACGCTGCCGCAAGTGGCGCTGCTGCCACTCCGCGGTCTCTTGGTTCGCTTGCGGCGCGCCGCGATCCGTTCACCCCGGCCTTCGATATTGCATGCAGAACAAGACGGGTGTCAATCGGCGTGCAAATGGCGCTCTGACGCAGTTTTGATGATAAGCTTGTTATGAAATCTCGCCTCAGCCATTGGCTCGGCTATTTCGGACCCATGATTTGGGAACCTACCGTTGGGGCGGATCGAAGGCCTCGTCTCGGAGCTTGCCCGAGGATATGCTACCCCGAAAATGGATGTTCGCGGAGCGATCAGCAGGATGACTCCATTCTCCTTGTCTGTGAACGGAGCGATGGTCTGTGGAGAGGCGTCTCGGAAAACAAAAAATAACGCATGCCAAGCCGTGGCATGCTCATAAGTTTGCCTGTTTGGCACTTGCAACATGGCACTTGGAATCTGACAACCCAATTAGGATGCCGCACGCCTCCATCGGTCGAGATCCAGAACATCTCTCGCGCAGGTCGACTAGGTGCTGCCTCAACTGCAACAGCGCGGCCACGCGCACTTCCACCTGCTGAATATGGGTGTCAAGTAGCACATTGATTCCGCCACAATCCTGCGTCGGGTTGTCTTTCAGGCCTAACAATGTCCGAATCTCGCTCAACGTCATGTCGAGCGAACGGCAATGACGAATGAACTGCAAGCGCTCGATGTGTGCATCGCCGTACAGCCGGAAGTTGCCACCGCTTCGCGCCGGCTTCGGCATCAGCCCTTCCTTCTCGTAATAGCGAACGGTCACGACCTCGCACCCGGAGCGCTTGGCGAGGTCGCCAATCCTGATTTCCATGCCTCAATCTCCATTTATCGCTTGACTCTATAGCTACTATAGAGAGCTACATGAAGTCTGAATAGACGACCTGAAGGAGGTATCCGTGAGCGAATGTTCTTCAAAGGGGTGTGGCCACCCGGTCGGCCCGATCGTTCAACCCACGGCACAAGCCCTGCGAGCAACCAAATCAACTCAGGCGGTGTATCGCATCGAGAACATGGATTGCCCCACGGAAGAGGCGTTGATTCGTAGCAAGCTCGCCGGGCTTGAGGGTGTGGCGGGTCTCGAATTCAATCTGATGCAGCGTACTTTGGTCGTTCAGCACGAACTGCCTTCGCTGACGTCCGTTGAGCAAGCGCTAGCAGCCATTGGCATGCAGGCTGTGCGCATGGATGGGACGTCGGCCGAGCAAACGACGAAGCTGTCCATTGCCAAAATGGATTGCCCTACGGAAGAGGCGTTGATCCGCAACAAGCTGGGCGCAATGGCCGGGGTTGCCGATCTCGATTTCAACCTGATGCAGCGCACGTTGTCGGTCCGCCATGCTGACCAGGCTCTTCCTGATGTCCTCGCGGCACTGCGAACGCTTGGATTAGAGGCGCAGGTAATGGACGCGGCGGAGGCTTCCTCTTCAACCGCTTCCCCTGTGAACACGCCGACCAAGTGGTGGCCGCTGGTCATCTCCCTTGTAGCGGCATCCGCTGCCGAGGGGGTCTACTGGTTCAACAACGGCAATCATTGGTCGGTCGTCGTTCTTGCGCTCGTCGCAGTCTTCACGGGCGGCCTTTCCACCTACAAGAAGGGTTGGATCGCACTCAAGAACCGTAACCTCAACATGAACGCCCTGATGTCGATTGCCGTCACGGGCGCCATGTTGATCGGCCACTGGCCGGAAGCGGCGATGGTGATGGTCCTGTTCTCGCTGGCCGAAGTGATTGAAGCCAAATCGCTGGATCGCGCTCGCCATGCAATCCGCGGCCTGCTCGACCTGGCCCCGGAAATGGCCACGGTGAAACAGGCTGACGGTACATGGCGCGAGGTGGGCGCGAAGCAAATCACCATCGGCAGCCGCGTCAGGGTCAAGCCAGGTGAGCGCATCGCCCTCGATGGAGAGGTGCTGGAAGGCCGCTCCACAGTCAACCAAGCCCCGATCACGGGCGAAAGCCTCCCGGTCGAAAAATCCTCGGGTGATCCGGTGTTCGCGGGCACGATCAACGAATCCGGGTCATTCGAGTACCACGTCACCGCCGTGGCCAGTGACTCCACACTGGCCCGCATCATTCACGCTGTAGAGGCTGCTCAGGGGAGCCGTGCGCCGACCCAGCGTTTTGTCGATCAGTTCGCTCGTTGGTATACGCCAATCGTGTTCGGCCTAGCAATCGCCGTCGCATTGCTGCCCCCGCTTCTTGTGGGCGCGGCCTGGCTCGACTGGATATACCGTGCGTTGGTTCTGCTGGTTGTCGCCTGCCCGTGCGCACTGGTGATCTCCACGCCGGTCAGCATCGTCAGCGGCTTGGCTGCAGCCGCCCGCCACGGCATTCTCATCAAGGGCGGCGTCTATCTGGAAGAAGGCCGCAAGCTGCGCTGGCTGGCTCTGGACAAGACCGGCACGATCACGCACGGCAAGCCTGCGCAGACCGATTTTGTGCCATGGGGCGATGTATTCGCTTCCGACGGTCGTAGCATCGCCGCCAGTCTGGCGGCCCGCTCAGATCATCCGGTGTCCAAAGCGGTGGCGCAGGCCGCGCAGGCTGATGCGATTTCCCTACTCGACGTGACCGAGTTCAGTGCGCTGCCCGGTCGGGGTGTGCAAGGCAAAGTCAACGGTGAGGTCTATCATCTTGGTAACCATCGGATGCTCGAAGAACTGGGACAATGCACGCCAGAGCTGGAACAACGCATTGCGGCGCTGGAGACCACCGGCAAGACCGTCGTGATGTTGGTAGGGACAAGGGGTGTCCATGCCTTATTCGCCGTAGCGGATACCATCAAGGACAGCAGCAGGAGTGCCATTGCTGAGCTGCATGTACTGGGCATCAACACAATGATGCTGACCGGTGACAACCACCATACAGCACAGGCTATTGCCGCACAGGCCGGAATAGACCGTGCGCAAGGCAACTTGCTCCCAGAGGACAAACTGCGCGAAGTTGAGGAACTGGCCAGAAGCGGCAAGGTTGGCATGGTCGGTGATGGCATCAACGATGCCCCGGCCTTGGCGCGCGCGGACATCGGCTTTGCGATGGGAGCGGCTGGCACAGATACCGCAATCGAGACCGCCGATGTGGCCCTGATGGACGACAACCTGCGCAAAATTCCGGCTTTCGTGCGTCTATCGCGCGCGACAGCTCAGGTGCTGATGCAAAACATCGTGCTGGCCCTTGGCATCAAGGCAATATTCCTGGTTCTTACCTTCACGGGTCACGCGACCATGTGGATGGCTGTGTTTGCTGATATGGGGGCCAGTTTGCTCGTCGTTGGTAATGGCTTGAGGCTGTTGCGCCGATGAATTGGAAACCCTTTCTCTATGACTGGGGTGGCCTGAACGTCGCGTTGTTTCAAGCCATCAACGCGGGTACGCCCGCCGCCATGGATCCGCTGGCGTGGGTTTTCAGCATCGTGGGAAGTTATTGGACGGCGCCGCTGATGATGCTGGGTCTGTGGTATTGGTCGAAGTCGGCCACCACCCCGGCGCGCGGCGCAGCCGTTCTGCACCGCCTTATTGGTTTTAGCGTGGCCTTCTTGCTGGCTTTGCCGGCTGCCACCGTCTTGAAGCTATGGCTTGACTTTCCACGCCCGCCTGCCGTCCTCGGCGACCTGGTGCGCGTCACCGGTGAGATTGAGTGGCACTACAGCCTACCCAGCGGGCACGCCATCTATGCCGCGCTGGTGGTTGGCGCGCTCTGGCCTTTAATGGGCCGTCGTGGCCGCATCGGTTTGGTACTCTACGCGGCGTTGGTTGGTTGGTCACGCATCGCAGCCGGAATGCACTTCCCCGCCGACGTGTTGGCGGGGTGGGTGTTCGGATTGAGTTGTACGGCGCTCGCCGGGTGGCTGATGCCGCTGGCCGCCCCTGTCTGGCAATCGGTTCGCCGCACGTCCGCCTGGGTCTGGTATGCAATGGCCGCCAGCGCGGCGCTGGCGGATCAGCTCGCGAAGTTCGCTATCACCCGCACGTTTTCTCATGGCGAGCAGGTCGCGGTTACGCCTTTCTTCAACCTTGTCTATGTCCTGAATCCCGGCGCGGCATTCAGCTTTCTGGCGAACGCCGGCGGCTGGCAACGATATTTTTTCATCACGCTGGGCCTGGCCGTTTCTGCTTGGCTGGGGGGCATGCTGTGGCAGCAACGGCCACACCTCCAAGCGGTGGGCTACAGCCTGATCCTTGGTGGTGCGCTCGGCAATGTCGCAGATCGCGTCCTGCGCAGTTCAGTGGTGGACTTTGTTGACGTGCATTGGCGACAAACCCATTGGCCCGCGTTCAACTTGGCTGACATGGCAATTTCTCTGGGAGTGTTCTGTCTAGGTTTCGTGGACAAAGGGTATCCATAGTTTGACTGAGGCGAGTGCGACGAAGCCGAGGTAAGATTCCTTGGTTTTGTCGTAGCGGGTGGCGACACGCCGCCAGTTCTTGAGCTTGTTGAACAGACGCTCGATCAGGTTGCGCCATTTGTATTTCGCGCGATCGTGCGGGGCGGGATTGCGCCGGTTGACCTTGGCCGGGATCACCGCCTCTACACCGGCTGCCTCGATCTCCTTGCGGATGGCGTTGGCATCGTAGCCCCGATCAGCCAGGAAGGCCTCGATCCGGTCGCTAATCATGCGGAACAGCGGAGCAAAGCCCTGCACATCGTGCGCCTGTCCGGGTGTCAGCACGAAGCCGAGCGGGAGACCTCTGGCGTCGCATCTGGCGTGGAGCTTGGTGGAGAAGCCGCCTCGCGATCGGCCAAGCGCCTCGGTTTGCTGAGTCCCCTTTTTATGCCGACGGCACAATGATGTGCCCGGACCACCGTGCTATCGATCATGTCGGCGGATGTATCGCGCCCCGCCAACTCGCCCAACGTCTCGAGCATGGCATCGAACACGCCGGTCGTGACCCAGCGTCGATAGCGCCGGAACACGCTGTTCCACTTGCCGTACTCATCGGGCAGATGCCGCCACTGCGCGCCGGTCCGGGCGATCCACATCATGCCTTCGAAATACGGGCGGTTATCCTGTGCGGGGCGGCATCCACGACCATGTTCAGGCGGCAGAAGCGCCCCGATCACTTCCCATTCTTCGTCTGTAACGCCGATCCGCTCGCCCAAGGTTGCCTCCAAAAGCCAGCCTTGAATCAGCGACCGAGTCCACAGTCAAGCTTTGTCCACGAAACCTAAT